>JAJZRX010000107.1 GCA_021850095.1 Deltaproteobacteria bacterium | reverse complement strand
GAACACCCCCTCATCCGATCCCAAACGCGATTTCATCGAATCGATCGTTTCCGAAACCCACCAGCTGGAAGGGGTGCTGGACGAAATTCTGAATTATTCCGATTCTCTCTACCCGACCAGGGATTTCTGGGACGTTGGTCAGCTGATCGAGAATGCGCTGCGGGACACCGCCGACATACTGAACAGCCGCGGTTATGCCAGCGGTTATTCGGCCGGACATGATCTGCCGATGGTTTATATCGATTTCAAGCAGCTTTCCTACTGTCTGCGCACGGTGCTGTTGAGTGATATCGACGGCATGGGGGACGACCGCACCATTGCGGTCAGTTCCTGTCGCAGCGGAGATTCGGTCGTGATCCGGATCGAGGATCGCAGCCGGAATGTGTCGCAGGCCGAGCTGGATCACATTCTGGTGCCGTTTTCGGAAACCCGCGACCTGGGGGCCGGACTGGGACTGGCGCTCTGCAAAACCATGCTGGAACGGCAGGGCATAGTGCTGGAAGCCCGGGCGGTTCCTGAATCAGGCGTTGTTTATACCATCACACTTCCCACCCGCAAGGAGGATCAGCAATGAGCAAACTATTGGTTGTGGACGACGAGGCAAACATTCGGCTGCTGTATTCGGAGGAGCTGGCGGATGAGGGGTATCAGGTTGTGACGGCCGCCAGTATCGCCGAAGCTCTGGAAAAGCTGCAGCTTGGCAGCTTTGATCTGGCGGTGCTGGATATCAAGCTGAAAAACGAAAGCGGCATCGAACTGCTGCAGCAGCTGGTCAAGGAGCGCCACGATATGCCGGTGATCCTCTGTTCGGCCTTTTCCTGCTACAAGGACGATTTTTCAGCCTGGCTGGCCGACGGTTATGTCGTCAAATCGGGTGACCTGACCGAATTGAAGCATGAGATCGCGCGGGTGCTGGCCAAGAAGGCCCAGAAAGCCAAGATCGGATTGAAATAATCAAAAGGAGTTCACATGAAAGCCGTCATTATGGCGGGGGGCTTCGGCACCCGCATCCAGCCCCTGACCGGCAGCATCCCCAAGCCGATGATCCCGCTCTTCAACCGCCCGATCATGCTGCATATCGTCGAGCTGCTGAAGAAATACGATATCACCGAACTGGTCATGCTGCTCTACCACCAACCCTTCTACATCAAAAACTTCTTCCGTGACGGGGCCGATTTCGGTGTCAAGATCAGTTATGTTACGCCGCTGCAGGACATGGGGACGGCCGGGGCGGTCAAGGCGGCCGAGAAATACCTGAACGAACGCTTCATGGTCATCAGCGGCGATCTGCTGACCGACTTCAATCTGAAGAAGATCATGGACTTCCATGCTGATAACAAGGCCAAGGCCACCATCACCCTGACCTCGGTCAAGGATCCGCTCCAGTTCGGGGTCGTGATCACCGACAAGGAGAAGCGCATCACCCAGTTCCTGGAAAAGCCGGGCTGGGGCGAGGTCATTTCGGATACGATCAACACCGGCATTTATGTGCTGGAGCCGGAAGTGCTCTCCTACATCCCCGAAGGAGAGAACTTCGACTTTTCCCAGGATCTTTTTCCGCTGATGTTGAAAAAGCAGGATGCCCTGTTCGGCGTGACCGCCAAGGGGTACTGGCGCGACATCGGCAACACCGACTCCTATCGTGAGGCTTATCACGATATTTTCCGCGGCAGGATCAACCTTAAAATCGACGAGCCGAAGCAGGATTTCGTCGGCAAGGATCTGCGGATCGGCGCCGATGTCAAACTGGAGCATGCCGGCGGCCTGGAGGGTACGGTCGTCATCGGCGACAACAGCCAGGTTCTGGGGGATGTGCGCATCAAGGATTCGGTCATCGGCCGCAACTGCACGATCGAAGCCGGGGTCAAGCTTGGCCGCTGCATCATCTGGGACAACTCCTATATCAAAAAAGGGGCCAAGATCACCGACAGCGTGATCTGCTCCAACGTGCGCGTCGGTCAGGGGGCGGTGCTGGAAGAGGGTGCCATTGTGGCCGAAGACACCTCCATCGGCGACGAGGCGGTCATCAAGGCCGACGTCAAGATCTGGCCCAAAAAAACCATCGAGGCCGGGGCGACCGTCACCTCCAACATGATCTGGGGCGAGAAGTGGAAAAAGGCCCTTTTCGAGGGGGCCATCATCAAAGGGCTTTCCAATGTGGAGCTGACACCCGAGTTTGTGGCCAAGATGGGCTGTGCCTACGGCACCTCGCTTCCCAAGGGGAGTTTCGTGCTGGGCGGCCGTGATTCCTCCCCTTCTTCGCGCATGCTGAAGCGCTGCTTTGTGGGCGGTCTGCTGTCGGCCGGCGTCAACGTGCGGGACATGAAGATGACCTCGTTGCCGCTGTTGCGCTACAAGCTGAAAACTTTCGGGGAGGTCGGCGGCGTTCATTTCCGCCAGGCCCAGGATGACCCGGCCCTGCTGGAAATCGTCTTTCTGGATGGCGACGGCCTGGATTTTTCCAGCAACATGGGCAAGAACATCGAGCGCACCTTTTTCAAGGAAAACTTCCGCCGGGCGCACCACACCGAGCCGGGCGTGTTGAATGACATCAACAATGTGGGTGATTTCTATCGCGAAGGTTTCTTGCGGGCGCTGGATCGAGAGGTGTTGAAAAAGGCCGCCTGCACGGTGGTGATCGATTTCAGCTTCTCCCCCGCCAGCCAAACCCTGCCGCAACTGCTGAACGAACTGGGCTTCTCGGTTATTGCGCTGAACGCCTATGTTGATGAAGGGCGCGGGGTGCAGCCCAAGGCCAAAAACGAGGCGCTTCGCCAGCTGGCCACAATCGTTTCGTCGCTGGGAGCCCAAGCCGGCTTCTGGCTGCATCCGACCGCCGAGTCGATTACGCTGGTGGATGAAACCGGACGGATTTACAGCGGCGTGGAGCTGCTTTCGCTGGTGGTGGCCATGCTGATCAAGTCCGGCCAGAAGGGTGCCATTGCCGTTCCGGTGCAGGCTCCTTCCACCATCGAGCTGATGGCCGAGCAGAAGCGCTGCCAGGTTATCCGCACCAAGAGCAGCGACCGGGCCATGCTGGAGGTCGCCACCTCCTCGGAAATCGTTCTGACCGGCACCAGCGACGGGCGCTTCGCCTTCCCCCGCTTTCAGGCCGCCTTTGACGGCATGTTCGCGATTGCCAAGCTGATGGAATTGACGGCGATCTGCGGCGTGCCGCTCTCGCAGGGGCTTTCCGGTGTTCCGGTCCGCGCTTTTCTGCAGACCAGCCTGCCCTGCCCCTGGGAGATGAAAGGGGGCATCATGCGTAAGATGAGTGAGGACAGCCTGGAAAAGGAAGCCTCCTTCATCGACGGCATCAAGGTCCATTTCAGCGATGACTGGGTCCTGGTGCTGCCGGACCAGTACCTCCCCACGGTGCATATCGTTGCCGAGGCCAAGGACCAGAAAGCGGCCCAGAAGCTGTTGTCCGAGTACCAGAAGAAGGTCGAGGGGTGGAAGAAGGAGCTGCTGTAGGGGCGGTGTCTCGTCCAGGGCGACCCATCGGGTCGCCCCTACAATTCGTGTGATTATTAACCAAGGAATCATTACCCCATGCCAATCCCGCTCGACGTGGTCATCGTATGGCACATGCACCAGCCCTACTACAAAGACCCGCTTAAAAATGAATATGCCCTGCCCTGGACCTATCTGCACTGCATCAAGGACTACTTCGACATGCCGGCCATCGTCGATGATACCCCCGGAGCCCGGGCGGTCTTCAACCTGGTGCCGTCGCTGATCGAGCAGATCCTGGATTACTCGGTCGGCATGGCGGTCGATCCTTTCCTGCAGAAGGGGATGGCCGACCCGGCCGACCTGTCCCAGGACGACCGCATCTTTCTGCTGGAGAATTTCTTTTCGGCCAACCGCCAGCACATGATCGAACCCTCCCGGCGCTATCTGGAACTGCTTTACATGGCTGGGGAGGGAAAGCCGGGCAGCGCCCGGGATCGGGTCAGGCATTTCACTAACCAGGATCTGCTGGATCTGCAGGTCTGGTTTTTCCTGGCCTGGACCGGCGAAGCCGCCCGTCGCCGCTATCCGATCTTTGCCGAACTGGTTGCCAAGGGGGAAAATTTCAGTGCGGCCGACAAGGATCTGCTGTTTGCAACCCAGCGCGAACTGCTGCAGGCGATCATTCCGCTTTACAAGCGCCTGCACGAGGAGGGACGCATCGAGCTGTCGGTGACTCCCTATTATCACCCGATACTGCCGCTGTTGTGCGATCTGCGGAGCGCGAAGACCGCCATGCCGCGGGTGACGCTTCCGGTCGCCAACTTCCGGCATGCCGAGGATGTCCGGGCCCAGATCCGGCGCGGCATCGATTATTTCCGCGAAATTTTCGGCTTTGCCCCGGCCGGCATGTGGCCTTCGGAAGGTTCGGTCAGCAACGATGCGCTGGGCATCATCAGCGAGTGCGGTATCAGCTGGGTTGCCACCGACGAGGAAATTCTGGCCAAAAGTATGGATGGCGGGTTGGGCAGCCATAAAGAGCGGCTGTATCGACCCTGGCGCTTTTCCGGCAGCCAGGGCGACCTGGGCATGTTTTTCCGTGATCACCAGCTGTCCGATCTGGTGGGGTTCACCTACTCCCAATGGGATGCCGGTCGGGCGGTGGCGGACCTCTGCTCCCGTCTGAATGCCATCAAGGGGCGGGTCGGTGGTGAAGGACGGGTGGTTTCGATCATCCTGGATGGCGAGAACGCCTGGGAATACTACCCCAACAACGCCTACGATTTTCTGCAGGGTATGTACCGCGGCATCGCCGCTTCCCCGACTCTCAACCTGACCACCTGTTCGGATGTGCTGAAGTATACCCGTTTTGACGGCCGGCTGCACCACATCCATCCCGGATCCTGGATCAACGGCAACTACGGCATCTGGATCGGCCATCCCGAAGAAAATCTGGCCTGGGATCTGTTGGCGGAAGCCCGCCAGGCGGCGCTATCCGGCAATCCGCTGGTTGCGGCGGCCCTGGAGAGCGGAGCCATGTCTTCGGATACCACTGCTGAACTGATCTGCCGCTCACTGTATGCCGCCGAAGGGAGCGATTGGTTCTGGTGGTACGGGGATGACCACTTTTCGCCGCACAGCGACCGTTTCGACCGGCTTTTCCGGCAGCACCTGATGAACGTGTACCGTATGCTGGGCCAGGATCCGCCCCTTGGGCTGCTGGAACCGATCAAGAAGAAGAGTCCGGCCGGCCTGATCCGCGAACCGGCGGCCTTCATCAATCCGGATATCAACGGCCGGATCAGCGATTACTTCGAATGGCTGGCGGCGGGACTGTACGATCTGACCCGCCAGGGTTCGGCCATGCATTCCTCCGACCGGATGCTGCAGAGTTTCTACTACGGTTATAACAAAACCTCACTTTTTTTCAGGATCGACGGCGTACAGGAGCTTTCCCGATTGCTGAAGGATATCGACGTACTCAATCTGCATCTGATCTACGACCGCGAATACCGCCTGCCGCTGCAGATCAAAAACGACGAAGGGCTGCTGCTGGTCAAGGAAAACGGTGTCTGGACGCCGACCCACGGTTACTGCAGCTGGAAAATCGCCAAAACCTGCGAGGTCAGCATACCGCTTGAGGTCCTCAAGCTGACACCCGGCAGCAAACTGTTTGCCACGGTCTCGCTGGTGCGGGATAACGAGGAGATCGGCCGCTGGCCGACCGATGCGCCGCTGATGATGCATTATGCCGGGCCGGAGATCGAGCTGGATAACTGGTTGATATAAATCAAGGAGATGATATGTCTGAACTTCGCTGGGATCCGGTAAAGCTGCACTGGGTAATCATTGCCATCGAACGGGGGCGCCGCCCGCGTGATTTCATGGTCGAGGAGGAGCGCAGCGGCATGACCGCCTGCCCTTTCTGCTATGGTAATGAGGATAAAACTCCGCCGGAGATTTTCGCCATCCGCAGCAGCGGTCTGCATAACGCCGCCAACTGGCGCGTGCGGGTGATCCCCAACAAATACCCGGCCCTGCGGGTGGAGGGGGAGCTCAACAACCGCGGCTATGGCATGTACGACGTGATGAACGGCATCGGCGCCCATGAGGTGATCATCGAGACCCCCGACCATGACCGCACGCTGGCGGATCTGACCTCCAGCGAGATCACCGATGTGCTGACCGCCTACCGCCATCGCTACCTGGATCTGCGCAAGGATCTCCGTTTCCGCTACATGGTGCTGTTCAAAAACCACGGCACCCGCGCCGGCGCCACACTGCAGCATTCCCACAGCCAGCTGATCGCGGTGCCGCTTCTGCCGCCGGTGGCCACCACCCAGCTCAAGGTGGCCCGCAACTATTTCGGCATCAAGGAACGCTGCATCTTCTGCGATATGATCGATTTTGAACTGCGCGAAGGGGTGCGCGTCGTGCGGGAATTTTCCAACTTTGTGATCCTGGCTCCTTATGCCTCCAGTTCCCCTTTCGAGCTGCGCCTGTTCCCCAAACGCCACAGCCATGATTTTGCACTGATGAACGATTCCCAGCTGGCGGAACTGGCGGTGGCGATGAAGGATATGCTGCTGCGGATCAAGGTTGTGCTGCGGGATGCCCCCTACAACTTCATCCTGCACACCGCGCCGCCCATGCATCGCCGCCCCGGCAAGCCCGGCCACTGGAATTCGCTGGAGCATGATTATCACTGGCACATCGAACTGGTGCCGCGTCTGACCCAGGTGGCCGGTTTCGAGTGGGGCACCGGCTTCTACATCAACCCGACCTCGCCCGAGGATGCGGCCCAGTTTCTGCGGATCGG
>JAJZRX010000034.1 GCA_021850095.1 Deltaproteobacteria bacterium | reverse complement strand
GGGTTGAAACTGAATTCGATTCATCTTCATGGCAATCTCCTCAAAGGTAGTTGCCATGGAGCGTAACATACTGATGGGACAGAATAAGTCCACATCGCTTACAGCGGAAGAATAACGCTAATCAGGAACGGCCATGAGCGGATTCAGACAGATGGTTGGCAGACCGGGCAAAGATGCGTGCCGCGCTGGGCAACCCTGATTTTGACGATAGTTGAGCCGCAGCGGAAACAAGGCTTGCCGGCCCGTCCATAAACACTGACAATGAATCCGCCTTCTTTGAACACTCCATCGATATTGGCCCCGTGTGCCTCGACCGCTTCCGACAAAACCTCGATAACAGCACCATGCAGGCATTCGAGATCACGCTCCGAAAGCAGACTGACGGGAGTCAGCGGATGAATGCCGGCCCTGAAAAGGCTCTCGTCAGCATAGATATTGCCGACACCGGCCAGAAAAGACTGATCCAGTAGCAGCGGTTTGATCTGACGGCGTGTTGCTGATATTCGTGCCATGAAAACATCACGAGTAACGGTCAGGGCATCGGGACCAAGCCCGTTCAGTACCTGATCGGGATCGGCGACCAGCCAGATCCGGCCGAATTTTCGCGGATCGTCAAAGCGAAGCGCCAGATCTTCGTCAAGCCACAGCGTCATGCGGGTATGCCGTTCGACGGCCTGCCGGCTGGGTACGAGATACAGCCTGCCGGTCATGCGCAGATGAACTATCAGAAACGATTCCCTGCAGCCCGCTCCGTTTTTACGCAGCGCGAAGATCAGGTATTTTCCATGACGACGGATAGCCGAAAAGGTCATGCCTTTCAACCCGTCATGAAACTGTTCGGTCGAGAGATTTGAGAGGAGGCCGTCCCAAAGAACGGTGACGCGATTAACCACGCGTCCCGGCAACGCCGGAACGGCATCACGCAGGGAGCAGAGGACACTTTCAACTTCGGGAAGCTCGGGCATATGCGCTATAATCCCTTACGGAATCGAGCTTGTCAACAGATATGCCAACGGAATTACCCTGGCTGTCAGCAAGATAACGCTGGCAATGACACCAACTTTCTGTAAAAATGCCCACTGACGCCTCAAGGAGTGTACATGCCTCATCTTCGCAAGAACAGAACCAAGGCCGTGCGGGAGGTCGTTCTGTGAAAGTGCTGTTCGTTCACCCCTACGGCAGCAACTTCCTGCCCGGCCGGCAGGACATCACCACGATCTTCAACCTGATGCCGCCGCTGGGGATCATGAGCATCGCCGCCGTGCTGGAGCAGAACGGGATAGCGGTCGAGATCATCGACTGCTACGCAGATCCGGCCCCGCCTGAAGCTGTGGTTGAAAATATACTTACCAAGCAACCGGATATAGTCGGTTTTTCATGCACCACTTCATCGTTTACGGAAGGCTACCGGGTTGCTGAACTGATCAAACAGCGCCGTCCCGATATTTTCACGGTCGTCGGCGGAGCCCACGCCTGCACCATCGGCGCGCCTCTGCTGGATTCATACCCGGCTATCGATTATCTCGTCATCGGCGAAGGCGAGCAGACCATGCTGGAGCTGGCCCACAGCGGTGCCAGGAATGTGGACGGCATCCCCGGCATCGCCTATCGCAAAGACGGGGTCGGAACGCTGACGGTTCAGCGCGAGCTGATCGCCGACCTGGACTGCCTCCCCTTTCCCGCCTACCATCTGCTGCCTGAGTTTCCCAAGCGCTACACCTTGCCGCTCTTCAGTTTTCCGACGGCTCCCAACACCAGCATCATCTCCAGCCGGGGCTGCCCGTACAGCTGCTCGTACTGCGACCGTTCCGTTTTTGCACGCGGCTTCCGCTTCAATTCGCCCGAATACATCATCGAGCACGTTGCCATGCTCAACCGGACCTACGGCATACGCCACGTTTTCTTCTATGACGACCTGTTCACCTTTGACCGTCAGCGGGTCAAGCGTTTTTGCGAATTGAAAAAACAAAAACAGCTCCGGGTGACCTATAACTGCATCGCCCGCCTGGAGCATGTGGATCAGGAGCTGCTGACATTACTGAAAGATTCGGGCTGCTGGCAGGTCAATTTCGGGATTGAGTCGGGCGACCCGGACGTTGTCAGGAAGCACCGCAAATTTTTCGGACTGGACGAGGTCGGGCGCAAGCTGCAGATGGTCAAGGAAGCCGGGATGCGGGTCAAGGGGCTCTTCATGATCGGTCTGCCGGGCGAGGACGAAGCCGCCATCCGGCGCACGATCGAGTATGCCCTGTCACTGCCGCTGGAAGAGATCAACGTCACCAAGTTCACCCCCTTCCCCGGCGCACCGGTTTACAAAACCATCCGCGAACAGGGGGAGTTCGACGAAAACTGGCCCCTTATGAACTGCATGAATTTCGTATTCGTACCGCACGGCATGACCAAAGCGCAGCTGGAAAAGCTGTACGATGAATTTATCCGCCGTTTTTACCACCGCCCCCGCATTCACTGGGGGTACACCCGCATGCTCTGGAGGTCGCCGCGCAGCATCCTGAAATTCCTGCGCCACCTGCCGGAAATACTGGCCTTTGAAATCAAACAGAAATGGTAAGGAGCCCCATGAAGTTTTCACTATCAGTACAAACGTCGCTGTGCATTGCACTGCTTCTACTCTTGACGGCGACAAGCGTTTGCGCCGAAGGATTCACCAACGCCAGGAGCGAAATGGCGCTCCTAACTGGCTACGGCATCACCCATCGCAATTTCGGCGCCACCAGGACACAGGTTCAGACCTGGGATCTGATCGCCCGTTACGGCTATTTTCTTTCCGACGAACTCGGACGAGGCAGCTGGTATCAGGGACGCCACGAGCTGCTGATGGAAGTCCCTTTTCATCTGGCGGTTGATCAGGGGGGGCGCTCCATGGCCGGCGGTTACCTGCTGGGAAGCTGGAAATTCACCAGCCTGGGGGATCTGGCACCCTACGTCTTCGCCGGCGGCGGGGTGCTCTTTGTCGATCTGGGGCTGCCGAGCATGGGATCTCGGCTCGATTTTTCCTACCAGGGGGGCAGCGGCCTGCAGTACCTGATCCGCAAGGATCTGGCGCTGACCGCTGAATACCGCTATCATCACATCTCCAACGCCGACACCGCCTCACCCAACGAACCGCTCAATTCCAGCAAGTTTTTGCTGGGCATCTCGCTTTTGCGCTAACAGGACGTATGAAAGCCGAAATCCACTCCATAACCTACCGGATACCCCTGACGAATGCCCAGCAGGCCAAACTCGACCGAAAATGGCCGGACGGTGACCCGTTCATCTCCTATGAGCAGATCGAATCGTTGCTCGAGCCGCTCCCGGTGGAGGATCTGTACTGGTCAAGCCATACCGGACAATTCTTGTATTTCACGGTTCACGGGGAAGATCGGGAAGGCACCGTCGCTGAAGTCATCGAACGGCTTGAGAACAAGCTGGGCAGAGAGTGAAACGGCCCGGGCAGATTTCCGAGCCAGGATAAACCGGATAAGTGTGTCAGGATAGTAAAGAGTATTTATGGACACCGATTGTCCGGTTCCGTTCTGAAGACACGCTTGAGCGTTATCTTCGGAAGCTGTTCAGCACCGCCCCTGATTTCCGCCACCGCCACAAGCTCTGCGCCCAGGGAAAGTCTGACCAGTCCCGAATTCAGGTTCGATCGTGATTGCTGGCCTAACTCGACCTCGCTCCATTCAGGTGATCGGCCGTGCAGCACTTTCGTCAGCCCCGCTTGCTTCAACGACAGATCCGGCAGGTGTCCCAGCGCCTCGTAAGGGGTAATGAATCGATCTGCCGGACACCCTTCCCTGAAGACATCTTCCAACATCTCCAGTGTCAGCGAATTCCGCAGATGAAACGGACCGCTGGCGGTACGGCGCAACTCCTTCAGACAGGCGCCGCAACCCAGCAGGGCACCGATGTCGTCGGCCAGAGTCCGCACATAGGTGCCGCGCGAACAGGTCACGCGCAGTGAAACATAGGGGGGGGAGAAAGAAAGCAGCTCCAGGGAATGGATCTCGACCTGTCGGGCGGCCCGCTCGACCTGCTGCCCCTGACGGGCCAGTTTGTAAAGCGGCTGGCCATTCTGCTTGATGGCGGAGTACATAGGGGGAGTTTGACTGATCGTTCCGGTGAAACGGGTGAAAGCTCCCCGCAGCAGGTCCTCGGTTACTAAAGAGTAATCACCTTCCGACAGCGCTTGTCCGGTGATGTCAAGCGTATCGGTGGAAAGACCCAGCTGCATCAGGGCTTCGTAACACTTGAGCCCCTCGTCCAGAAACGGGATCGTTTTGGTACCGTCATTGACGGCAATCGGCAGAACGCCGGTCGCAAAAGGGTCAAGCGTCCCGGTATGCCCCACCCGGCGGGTGCCCGCTATCCGGCGCACCCGGCTGACAACGTCGTGGGAGGTGATGCCGGCCGGTTTGTCGATGACTATGAAGCCGTGTATCAAAGGTTGGCTTCCACAACCTGGTAAACGGTTGCCTTGACCTCTTCCAGGCTCCCGTCCAGCGTGCATCCGGCAGCATTGTGGTGACCGCCGCCCCCCATCGCGGCCGAAAATGCGGCCACGTTGACTTTGCCCTTTGATCTGAAACCGACCTTGAATTTACGCTCTTCCAACTGGCGGAAAAATATCGCCACTTCGACGCCGTGAATCGAACGGGGATAATTAACGAAGCCATCAGTCAGTTCAGCATCGGCATTGGTGGCGGCGTACATATCCAGTGTCACGGTGACCGAGGCGGCCAGGCCGTTCTTGATAACTTCCAGCGTGGGCAGGCAATGCCCCAGCAGTTCCAGGCGCTTGCGGGGCTGGTTTTCATAGAGCTGCTCAGCCACATCCCAGGCATTGACCCCCAGCTCAATCATCTCGCCGGCAACCGTGAAGGCTTCTTTATTGGCGTTGGAATAGCGGAACGAACCGGTATCGGTAATGATGGAGACATACAGGCAAAGCGCGGTCTCCTGATCTATTGAATAACCGTAAGCGCTGATAATCCGATAGACAAGCACGCCGGTTGCAGCCGCTGTGGAGTCGATCAGATTGTGATTGCCGAAATTATCGCAGGAGAGATGGTGGTCAAGGTTGATCAGAATACCGATCTGCTTGAAACTGCAGAAATGTTTTCCGGCCCGTCGTAATTCGCCGATGTCCAGCACAAAGGCGACATCGTAAGGACGTTCGGAAATCCGCGGCTGAACGGAATCGCAACCGGGCAGAAAGGCGTACAGCTCCGGTATGGGATCCTGAAAGTGTACCGTAACGTCTTTACCGATTTTACGAAGAAATGAGGCCAGGGCCAGGGTCGAGCCGACGGCGTCACCGTCCGGACCTTCGTGGCTGGTCAACAAAAAGGAGGAGTTGCCTCGAATTACATCAATGATCTTCTGAATTGTTTCCGTCATGCCCGGTATGTATCTCCTTGAGCAGAGATTCTATTTTCCTGCCGTAATCCAGCGAGTTATCGTATTTGAAAACCAGTTCGGGGGTATGGCGGATGGTCAGGTGCTTGCCGATCTCACGGCGAATGTAACCTTTGGCGCTGTTGAGTCCGGCTTCGCTCTCTTTTTTGGCCTTTTCCTCGCCGATAACGGTGAAATAGATCTTGGCCAGGCTTAAATCGTCGGTAACGTCCACACCGGTAATGGTTACAAAGCCGATGCGCGGGTCATTAAGACCCCGGGAAAGTATGGAGCAGATCAATTCATGGATGGTCTCAGCGACCTTGTCGGAACGTTTGTGCATATAGTAAGTCCTGGCTGGGAGCCAGGAAAGACCTGGGCAAATGTTTCACCCAGGCCCGCCTGGTACCAGCTCTATAATTTAGTGGCTATTTTTTCCATTTCAAATGCTTCGATGATATCGCCCAGCTTGATATCATTGTAATTCTCCAGGCCGATACCGCATTCGTAGCCGGATGCAACTTCCTTGACGTCGTCCTTGAAACGGCGCAGGGATGACATTTTGCCCTCGTAGATCACAACGTTGTCGCGCAGCAGGCGAACTTGGGCGTTGCGCAGCATCTTGCCGTCCTGAACATAACAGCCGGCCACGTTGCCGACCTTGGGCACCGTAAAGACTTCGCGCACTTCGACCCGGCCCAGGAATTTTTCCTTGAATGTCGGCTCCAGTAGACCCTCCATCGCCTTTTTGACATCTTCAACCGCATCGTAAATGATGCTGTAAAGACGGATATCAACCCCTTCCCGCTCGGCGTGCAGCTGGGCCTTGACTTCGGGACGGACGTTGAAGCCGATAACGATGGCGTTGGATGCCGCCGCAAGATTGATATCGGTTTCGGTTACCGCGCCGACCGCCGAATGGATCACATTCAGACGGACAGCATCGGTGGAAAGCTTGCGCAGCGACTCGCCGACCGCCTCGACCGAACCCTGCACATCGGCCTTGACAATGACATTGAGATCCTTGACCTCGCCGCTCTGGATACGCTTGTAAAGATCTTCCAGAGAAAGCTTGGTGTGCTTGGCGAAGATGACTTCACGCTGTTTGATCTGGCGCAGGGTGGCAATTTCCTTGGCCTGCTTCTCGTCCTTCATCGAAACGAAGATATCACCGGCATCCGGCACTCCGGAAAGGCCGATCAATTCGACCGGCATGGAAGGTCCGGCTTCGAGAACCTTCTCACCGCGATCGTTCTGCATGGCGCGAACGCGGCCGGAATGGATGCCGACCACACAGTAATCGCCGGCTTTGAGCGTTCCCTCCTGAACCAGCACCGTTGCAACCGGGCCGCGCCCCTTATCGAGCTTGCCTTCCACAATCGTGCCTTTGGCCGGCTTGTCGGGGTTGGCGGTCAGTTCCATCAGGTCGGCCTGCAGCAGAACCATTTCCAGCAAACCCTCCAGATTGAGACGCTGTTTGGCGGAAACCTCCACCATGGTCACGTCACCGCCCCACTCGGAGCAGACCAGACCCTGTTCGGTCAGTTCCTGCTTTACCCGTTCGGGCTTGGCGTCCGGTTTGTCGATCTTGTTGATGGCAACGATAATGGGAACACCGGCGGCTTTGGAATGGTTGATGGCCTCGCGGGTCTGGGGCATCACGCCATCGTCGGCTGCCACGACCAGAATAACGATGTCGGTGACCTTGGCTCCACGGGCGCGCATGGCGGTAAAAGCTTCGTGGCCGGGCGTATCCAGGAAGGTGATCTTGCGACCGTTCAGCTCGACGTCGTACGCTCCGATATGCTGGGTGATGCCGCCGGCTTCACCGGCAATGACATTGGCTTCGCGGATCGCATCCAGAAGCGACGTTTTACCGTGGTCAACGTGGCCCATGATCGTTACGACCGGGGGACGCTTTACCAGTGTTTCAGGGGCATCGGGCGTTGACTCGAGAATCTCGTCCAGATCAACCGCCACGTTTTCAACTTCATAATCGTACTCGGACGCCAGAATGACAGCCGTATCATAATCCAGAGGATGATTGATCGTAACCATCATGCCCATTTTCATCAGTGACTTGATCAGATCATTGGCCTTGATGCCCAATCTTTTTGCCAGTTCGCCGACGGTAATGCTTTCCGAAATCTTGATGATGCGCTTGATGGCTTTGGGAACGGTGATCTCGGTTTTCTTGGTATCGGGAACGCGCTCTTTACCACCACGCTTCTTGGAACCCTTGTATACCGGATCAAAGGAGCGCTCACGTTTTTCAAGGATCTCGTTTTTGCGCGGCTGGTCTTTCTTCTTGGCCGGAGCGCCTTTCTTGGCCCCCTTGCCCGCATCACCATAACCGGGGCCGTCCTTCTTGACACCACGGCGATTGTCGCCGCCCGGAGGAGCCGCAGGAGCCAGCTGAACCTGCTTCATACGCGATCTGTCCAGTTCTGTGGCCGGAGCGGACGGCGTCGGAGATGCCGGCCGTCTCTGCTCATAGGCGCCCGCACCAGCCGGCCTTCTCTGATCGGCGGCTGGTGCCGGCCTTCTCGGGGCATCCGAAGCGGGGCGGGGAGGAGCGGTTCTCTGCTGAACCGGGGAATCCTTGGTAACGACCCTGGTCGGGCGGTTGGTGACACCCGGTATTTCGATCATGCCCAGAATTCTGGCCTGGTTTGGCCCGGCCTTCTGCGGTTCGGGAGCCAGCTCCGGCTTTGCGGCGGCAACCGCCGCAGTCTCGGACGGTTCTGCCGGGACAGGTGTTTCCGCCTTGGCGTTCACCTCCGCAAGAGGTTTAATATCGGGCGCCGATGCGGCCCCCTGTACCGGAGCGGCTGCAGCGGCTTCGGCCACCGGCGGAGACGGTACGGAAGCGGGTTCGGGAGCAGCGACCTGAACCGAAGAGGTGACAACGGGTTCTGCGGCAGCTTCGGGAGCGGCGTTTTCAACCGTTTCCAGAACCGGCGCAACTTTGGCGCGGCGACGAATGATGTTGGAAGCCACCCTGACCTCGTCAGTTCCACTTTCCCTGGGTTGAGGTGCTGTCAGTTTTACGACCAGATCTTCATCAACCTGCGAAGTGGCCGTTTTTGCGTCAACACCGATTTCTTTAAGTTTGGCAATGGCTTCCTTGGGCTCAACGCCCAGCTTCTTAGCCAAAGTCCCCACACTGATCTTACCCATATTCTTTATACCTCCCCCAGGAAGTTTCTATATCTATCAATCGCTTTTAGCAGTTGAGCCACAAATCCGCCCGATTTTACGGCAATGGCGCTTCGGGGTGCCTTGCCCAGAATGGCTCCGTAATCTTCTTTTACCAGTATCGTGCGCTGCGGCACATGGTTGACATCGGCGAGCGTCACGATCTTTGCGCCGATGGCCTCCGAAACGTCAGTTGCAACCAGAACCAGACCGGGTTTAATCCTGCTCCGCAGCGCATCGGTCACCATCGAACCGCCGCCGGTGACAGAACCGGCTTTGTTTGCCAGACCTATCAGGCCGATTATGCGCTCATACAGCATACGGCGCACATGCTCTGCCAGAGCCTCGGACGGCATGGTGTGTACATCCTGCTTGAAAGCCCGCTTGAACTGCTTCTGCGCAACAGCCTTTATGAGACAGGTGCGGTTCTGGCAGGTGTAGGCACCCCGGCCGGGAAGCTTTGAATCCAGATCGGGCAGGATCTCCAGTTCCGGAGAGAGGACAAATCGAATCAGATCCTGCTTGTCTTTCGAAGTCCGACACCCCAGACAACTGCGCTGCGGCTGCTCTGCATTACCGTGGCGGGCCATGAACGCTGCTTACTCCGCCGGCTCTTCGGTTGCCGGATCGGCAGCCATGACTTCTGTTTCCTGATCAGGCTCGCTTGCGGCTTCGGTAGCATCATAGGAAGCGAATTCCTGCAACTCGGCCTCGGCAACTTTCGATTCACTTTTAATATCGATGCGGCAGCCGGTCAGGCGGGCCGCCAGACTGACGTTCTGGCCGCGCTTGCCGATCGCCAGCGAGAGCTGATCGTCCGGAACTATGATCTCGAGGACACGCTTCTCCTCGTCAACAAACACTTTGGACACCTGGGCCGGCGAAAGCGAGTTGCAGGCAAAACGGGCAATGTCCTCGGACCAGGGGATGATGTCGATCTTTTCGCCGCGCAGTTCTGACACAACATTCTGAACACGGGCTCCGCGCATACCGACACAGGCGCCGACCGGATCAACATCGCGATCATTGGAGGATACGGCGATTTTGGCGCGACTGCCCGGATCGCGGACAATTGCGTTGATCTCCACAATCCCTTCCGCGATTTCAGGAACCTCGGCCTCGAACAGTTTGGCAAGCATACTGGGATGTGTCCGGGACAACATGATCTGCGGTCCTTTGGTCGTCATGCGTATTTCGGTGATAATCGCACGCAGACGGTCTCCGGGACGATACACTTCCCGCGGCATCTGCTCCTTGGCCGGCAGCACGGCCTCGGCGCGGCCCAGGTCAATCAAAAGCTCGCCTTTTTCAAAACGGCGCACCATGCCGGTAATGATCTCCCAGACGCGGTCGTTGTATTCGTTGTAGATGGTTTCCCGCTCGGCATCACGAACTTTCTGGATAATAACCTGCTTGGCGGTCTGCGCCGCAATACGGCTGAAACCGCTGGAATCAAGTTTCTCACCCAGCGAATCGCCGATCTCGGCTTCCGGGTCGATCTCATGAGCTTCTTCAAGACCGATCTCCTTGTAGGAGTCCTGCACGTCCTCAACTACGGTCACGAACTCGAACAGCTCCACCTCACCGGTCTCGTGGTTGTAATGGGCCTCCAGATCGCGGGTGTTGCGGTATTTCTTGTTAGCCGCGGTCAAAACGGCCTGCTCCATTGCCTCCAGCACCACTTGACGGTCAATACCCTTTTCTTTGACAAGTTGTTCAATGGCGTGCTTGAGATTTATAGTCGTATCCACGGTTGCTTCTCCTTGCTGGCGTGTATGGTTAATTCAGTATCAGAGTTCAAATTCCAGATTTGCTTTGGCGACCCGCTCCAGGGGGATGGAGGCGGTCTGCCCCTCCGTCAGTGTCATTTTGACGACACCGTCAACGAGCCCATCCAGTTTTCCTATAAATGTCTTGCGTTTATTACCCTTATCATCAAGCAGTGGTTCATAGGTGCGCACCTTGATCAGACGACCGCTGAAGCGTTCATAATCGGCCGGCTTCTTCAGGGGGCGATCCAGTCCGGGAGACGAAACTTCCAGGGTGTAGTTGCAGGCGATCACATCGTCCACATCCAGAATCAGTGACAGCTCACGGCTGACATTGGCGCAGTCATCAAGCATGACGCCACCATCTTTGTCAATAAACAGACGCAGAACCGCATCGCGCCCGACCCGCCCGAATTCGATATCCACCAGCTCGATACCCATGGATTCCAGGATCGGCAGAGCAATGCCGCGCACGACAGTACAGGTATCTTCTTTAGGAGCAGCCATCTCTTACCTCTTCAATCAAAGGCTGATTAAGCGGATGAATCAATAAACGCGGTTTTCGGATGCTTAATCAGCTGAATTTTAAACAAAAAAAAGTGAGCTTTGCGAGCTCACTTTCGAGTGAACATAAATTTTATCCCTTCTACCACGCGACATCCTGAAATGCAAGCATATTTTCAATGCGTTGCACGATTATTTTATGCAGACCCGGCGTACTTCCTGGATATCGGTCAGCCCCTGAAACACCTTGAGAAGACCGTCCTGCTTGAGGGTGGTCATACCGTCCTGGGCGGCCAGCTCACGAACGCTGTCGGTATCGGCACGGCGCTTGATAAGACCTTTCATCTTCGGGGTGCATTCCAGCACCTCGTGAATTCCCAGCCGGCCGCGGTAACCGGTGTTTCCGCAACGCTCACATCCCACGGCCCGGGCCAGGTTCAGATCATCGATCCCCAAGCCGGTAGCCGCGAATTCGGAACGGCCATACTCCTCAACCAGATCGTCGAATTCCGTTTCGGTGGGACGGTAACTTTCCTTGCAATCCTTGCAGAGCCGGCGGCCGAGTCGTTGAGCAAGCACACAGATCAGCGAGTCGGAAAAGCTGAACGGATCGAGCCCCATGTCCAGAAGGCGCGTCACCGTTTCAGGGGCGGAGTTGGTATGCAGTGTCGAAAAAACCAGATGGCCGGTCAGGGAGGCCTCAACCGCCGTGCTGGCGGTCTCTTCGTCCCGCATCTCCCCAACCATGATCACGTCGGGATCCAGTCGCAAAAATGAGCGCAGGGCCGCCGCAAAGGTAAATCCGATGCGGGGATTGATCTGCACCTGGCGGAGTCCGGCCTGGGTTATCTCGACCGGATCCTCGGCGGTCCAGATTTTGCGACTGGTCTTGTTGATCTGGGCCAGGCCGGAATGCAGTGTGGTGGTCTTGCCGGAGCCGGTCGGACCGACCACCAGTATCAGGCCGTAGGGCGTGTTCAGGGCCGACTGGAAAACACGCAGATTCCGTTCGGTCAGACCAAGGTCGCTGAAACCGATCGGATCGCCGCTGGCCAGAATGCGGATAACAACATCCTCCAACCCTCCCACGGTCGGCATGGTGGCCACACGCAGCTCGATATCCAGCGGCCCGAATTTTTTAAAATCAATTTTGCCGTCATGCGGCTTGCGCCGTTCAGCGATATCCAGATCAGCCATGATTTTGATTCGTGAAGGTATCGCGAACTTATATTTGTAAGGAATGCGCTGGTAGACCGAGCACTGGCCATCAACCCGGGTACGGACAACCACATCCTTTTTGCCCGGATACGGTTCGATATGGATGTCGGAAGCCTTGTTCATATAGGCGTCATAAACGATCTTGTTGACCAACTTGACAATGACGCTGTCTTTTTCGGTAACTTTCTTGGTTTCTTCTTCAATATCCGGCTCATAGCCGGCCGAGGAGCTGCTTAACAGGTCGTTGATGCTGTCCGGGACAATATCCAGACCGACTTCGTCAGCTGCACTGGCAGAAGCGCTGCTGTCGATATTGTAAAGGCGTTTGAGTGATTTGGATATGCTGGTTTCGGTGGCGATTGCCGATATGATCTTGAGCCGGATGCTGTCTTCCAGCTCCCGTATATCATGGGCCTTGAGCGGGTGCGCCATGGCCAGCGTGATGGTGTTGCCGATTTTGGATATGGGCGCCAGTCGCTGTTTCTGGGCGTAGACGGCGCTGATAAAGCGGGAAAGGGAAAGATCGAGTTCAGCGGCATTGATATGGATGTAAGGCATGTCATATTGAGAGGCAACCGCCTTCGCCAGGCTTTCCTCTTCAACGTAATTCAATTTGAGCAGGGCCTTCTCCAGGGAGATGCCGCTCTGTTTGGAAACCTCACGGGCATGGGACACCTTCTGCTGATCAAGCAGACCGCCGTCCAGCAGTATGTCAACCAGCTTGAGGCGCTTGTTCTTCTGATCAAGAATAAAGCTTAAATCGCTTTCCTTGATGAAGCCGAGCTTGCACAGCAGCTGACCGATGGGCTGATCCGGAAACACCTTCTGCAGCTCCAGGGCTTCTTTCAGCTGATCCTGGGTTATGAGCTGCTGTTCAACCAGCAACTCCCCTACTTTTTTGACACTCATATGCTGAAATCTCCTTGTGCAAACTGAAAACGCTCGTCCTTGTGCAAGTTACGAGCGTTATATCAGAAAACAAACTCAAGTTAAAGATATCAACGGCTGTTAATGCGATACCCGTTCTCCTTCAGCAGATCACTGACAATCCGATCCATGGCCTGATTTGTCAAAAAGAGTTCACCTCCCGGAAGAGATGCATCATCAAACTTGAAACCTGACATCTGCAGTGAATATCCGGCCGAATCATCCTGCAGCAGACTGTGCTTGGCAAAATATCCCTGAATTTTCATGCGGGAGATGATTTTTTCCGCCACCTTGCGGAAGCCGTCCTGTTCTTCAAGAATAACGACACGATACCCCTTTGTCTCCAGAATCCTGAACAGGGTGTAGTTGACCGGATCGCCGTCAAAACGGGTGACAACGAAGCGTTGGCCATTGCGTTCAAAGTACCGTTCAGCCTTGACCGCCAGCGATATGCCGTTGTTGTCGGCTGCAAATACATCCAGGCTTCGATCGTTAACGGCATTGACCGAAAATGCCGAAAGAATGGCATCGACCATTTCGGACTGGCTGCTGTCCTTGACAACATGCAGGGTGCGGACATCACGAACAGCAAATTTTTTCAGCGAAGCGAACGGTTCGTACAGCGCAAAACCTTCTTTTTTGAGAAATGCGTTCAGGGAGCTTGGCAGAGCGGTTCGACCGCTGTTAAGCAGCACAATATCCTGCCTGACCAGGCTTTCCGGCGTTTTTTCGATTTTGAAATCAGTCGTTACGGTCAACCGGGGATCGCTGCCGAAATCCATGCTGAAGTTTTCTTCCACCGAGTAAAAGCCGGCGGCCTTCAGCATTGAAGACATGAATTGACGGGAAGCGGCGGGAGATTCCGAAACAATCCGCACATTGGGGTCTTTTTCTTCGATCAGTGACTTTACCAGCGGCGGAATGCTGTTGTTCTGATCCAGCAGAATGCGCGCCCCATCCATGCTTGAAAACGTCGGATAGCGTTGCGGGTCAAGGGTCAGGGAAAAAGTCGAGGTCTGCATAACCAGGGGTTTTTGCAGATCCGTGCGGGGCGGAACGACCTTGTCCCAGACGCCTCGCAGCTTGTCAAGCGATTCCCGAGCGGAGATCGAAGGGCTGGGATCAACCGGGCTTTCAAGCACAAAAGACTGTCCGACCGGTGTTTCCGTTACGTCAGAGCGGGTGGATGCAACTTCGAACGGATGGCTTTTTGCGGATTCTCCCGCTGATTGACGAAGCCGGGGGATCGATATTTTTTGACCTATTTTCAAGCGTCTGATATCGCTTATATTGTTGTCTTTTTTTACTTTTTCTATCAGGGCTTCGGCCTGACTGTTGCTCAATCCGTATTCATGCATCAAGATTTTAAAAAGGTGATCGCCCGGTTTGACAACATAGGTGCTTTCGCCAGTGACCGGCAAGGGTCTGGCAGGGCGCAATTTGGCGGATCGGACGGTTCTTCTGGGCGGCGCTTTTGGAACTGTTTCAGAAACGGCCAGCGCCTGGGGATCGATTTCAAATCGCGGATCCATGGCGGCGCCAACGCCTGAAACGCCGCACAGTGCGAGCAGACATGGAACAGTCAGTGTTGTCAGGCGGAATTTTGAAATGAATGGCATCAGATCTCCGCAACCTGGTCGGTAATTGATATCGTATAATTAAATCGTGGTTTTATACCGTAGGCAATGATAAATGTCAAATGTATGTAACGGCAGGTCAGTTAAGAGAAATCACAAAGGCCCGTATCGATGATGCTTTCTGATAAACGATTATATCTGCCTTCTGGGCGACAACACCCCGCGCAACCAGCAGACCTGCTTTTTGTTCACGGGACGTTATGCTGTAATCGCTGCTTCCGGTCAGTTCCATCAAAACAGACTTCAGGAAAGCATCCGGCAACGAGCTGCCTTTGAGTGCCAACACCTGAACGGCCTTTATGGATGTTCCGTCCCTGTAGACCCTGACTTCGGAACTCTTGGCCTTATACCGTTCCCAGCCGGGGTTGCTGGCGGCGTATGAGGGATCATGTCCGGACTGCGGAATAAACGAGGGCACGGGCGGAGCGGTTGCCGGAGTTGCCGGAGCTGCCGGAGTTTTCTTCTGCTCGAGCTGGGCAGGTTTGACCAGGCTTGTGGAGCGCTTGAGGTCTGCGGGCCCGGACGGCGTAACCAGGTGCTTCAGTGAAGTCCAGAGTTGCGGTTTTTGCCTGATTGCATACCATCCTGCGGCAGACACTCCCAACAGCAACAGCACCAGCAGCATCCACTTCACGAAAACGTTTTTCGATCGGTAGTTTTTTTCAAAAGCCAGCAGCAGATCTTCCGGAATCGGCTCCTCCGAAGGTCGCTTGTCACGATTGATTCTGAACTCTGCCGGAGCGACCGGCACAGAAGCCGGTTTCTGCTTGGGGGGGGTGACGGGAGCAACAGCGGCAGCGCTTGCGGGGGCATTTTTTTGCGGCGCCGGTTTTGGTTCGGATTTAAGGGGTTTCGGCGCATCCGGAACTATTGAAGATTGTTGCCGCGAACGCGGCGGAAGTTCCTCAAGCGGCTTTACCTGGCATGTATGCCCATCCGGAATCGGCTCAACAGAGGCAGTCCCATCCATCGAAGCCAGGGCCTTTTCAAGTCTTGATTCGGCGATGCCAGAATCCTGGATCGGAAGATCGTTCGTTTCAGCAACCGGCTCCTGACTCTGGCGGGCAAGACGGGCCTGTTTCAGCAGCAGATCGGCCATTTCATCAACCGGAGTCTGTACAGGAACTTCGTTAGTCAACGCTTCCGGAACCGCAGCAGAGGAGTCGGAAGGCAAGGAGGCGTTCTTGAAATCCAGCAGCAGCTCGTCCACCAATTCGTCGGCCTTTGGCGACAACACAGGTTCGGAAGGAGCAGCGGATGGCGCCGGATGGTCAGGTGCAACACAGATTTTGTTCCATTGCTCACCAAGCAGAGCCTGCAGCATGCCCTGAAAATCCCTGGCAAGATCCTCGTCGTGCTGATTCAGGTCAATCACATGTTCAAAAAGCCCCTTAATCGGCTTGACCTTGCTGTTACCGTCATGCATCAGAATAAAACGCGGGGCACCGGTTCCAAGAAGCATCTGAATGTGACGGGCGACACTCTCGCCGGTAACGCCGGCAATCTGATCCTGGATACAAACGGTTGCCGGCCGTTTTTCAAACACATCCTTCAAGCCGTGGTCAAAGTCGGTCACAACGTCGATGATAACCTTGAGCATCGGCTGCAGAACAGTTTTCAGGTAGCGGGCCTTGGGGCTGTTTGATATGAAAATCAGGTTGAGCATGAATACCCTTTTAATCCAAAGTATCCTAATATGTACACAGCCTTAACAGGCTTGTCAACTTCCACGGCCTGCACAATCAACGTGAATCGGCTCTCCGGTCAGTCGGAAAAGGCCCTTCGTATAATTTCGGCCTGCTGCTGAAGATGCAGCCGGTGAGATCCGACGGCCGGACAGGCATCGGCCGGTCGGCCGACATAACTGACCGGAATCGACATTTCTTCAAACCGGCGCTGCAGATAGTGCCAGGCACCCATATTTTCCGGCTCTTCCTGAACCCAGTAGAAACGGCAATCCCCATCGCATTGTGCTGTCAGGGCGGATATCTCCTGGCCGTGAAACGGATAATACTGCTCGATCCTGACAATGGCAACAGCGGCAGATCCCGAACGCTCGCGCTCCTCCAGAAGCTCATAATACAGTTTGCCGCTGCAGAACAACACTCGCTCGGCCCAGGAAAGATGGACGCCATCGGCAATCACCCTCGCAAAGGCACCGGAGGCAAGCTCATCCAACGATGAAACGCAGCGGGGATGGCGCAGCAGGCTCTTGGGGGTAAACACGATCAGCGGCTTTCTGAAGGCCTGCAGCACCTGGCGCCTCAAGAGATGAAACATCTGCGACGGCGTTGACGGACAGGTCACGACCATGTTTTCCTGGGCACAAAGCTGCAGAAAACGCTCGATGCGCGCGCTGGAATGCTCCCCCCCCTGCCCTTCGTAACCGTGCGGCAGCAGCAGCACGAGACCGCTGGCACGATTCCATTTGGTTTCACCGGCGGCAATGAACTGATCGATAATGACCTGGGCGCCGTTGGCAAAATCGCCGAACTGCGCTTCCCAGATCGTCAATCCCTGGGGAGTTTCCAGGGAATAGCCATACTCGAAGCCCAGCACCCCGAATTCGGACAAAAGACTGTTCCAGGCCTGGAAAACGCCCCCATCCCGGGCAGCGGTTTCCAGTGGTGTAAAGGAGTGTTCATCATGACTGTCAAGCACGACGCAATGCCGGTGATTGAAAGTACCCCGCCGCGAATCCTGCCCCGATATGCGAACCGGCAGGCCCTGATCAAGCAGTGTGGCATAGGCCAGGGTTTCGGCGTTGCCCCAATCGATGCCTTGCCCCTTCAGTACCGCTTCAAAACGTTTCTGCAACAGATTGAGGATTTTGGTATGGGGCATGAATTGCGGAGGCAGCTCGGCCTGTTTCCTGGCCAGGGTCAATAGGGTTTCGGTCGAAACTCCGGTGGCAACCGGATCCGGACTGTAGTGGCGGCTGACATTCTGCCACTTGTCCGAGAAACCGACCTGTATCTCCGGTGGCTGTTCACCGAAGGCGGATTCCAGGGCCGATGAAACTTTCTGTTCTACCGCGGTCAGCAGATCCGGTGTTATAACGCCTTCCTGCGCCAGCATATCCGAATAGATCCGGTCAACCGAGGGCCGGTCGGAAATCTGCCGGTACATGACCGGCTGGGTGAACGCCGGCTCATCCCCCTCGTTGTGGCCGTGCCGGCGATAGCAGATCAGCTCGATCACCACATCCCGACGGTACACCCGGCGGTACTGCAGCGCAAGATCGACAGCCTGCAGGGCCGCCTCGGGTGCCTCGCCCTGCACATGAAAGATCGGACAAGCCAGCATCTTGGCGACATCAGTCGCATACCGGGTGGAACGGGAATCCTTGGGAAGGGTTGTAAAACCGATCTGATTGTTGAGCACGACATGGATCGTCCCGCCGGTTCCGTAGCCTTCCAGGCGAGACATGTTCAGAACCTCCATCACGCTCCCCTGACCGGCAAAGGCGGCGTCGCCATGGATCAAAACCGGCAGTACCCGCGCGACTCCGTCAGCACCGTAACGATCCTGCCGCGCGCGGCACTTGCCCTCCACCACGGCATTGACCGCTTCAAGATGGCTGGGGTTGGCGGCAATGGTCAGGTGCAGACGCTGTCCGTCAATTTCAATCTCGCTGGAATGCCCCTTGTGATACTTGACGTCGCCGTCACCCACAAAACCGAATGCCAGGGTATCCTGAAACTCGGCAAAAATCGACTGATAGGGCTTGTTGAAGATGTGCGCCAGTACGTTCAGGCGGCCGCGATGCGACATGCCCAGCACGAGATCGCTGATGCCCGTCTGGGGACACGTTGCAACGATCCGGTCCAGCACCGGGATCAAAACTTCGCCCCCCTCCAGCGAAAAACGTTTCTGACCGATGAACCTGCGGTGGAGAAAAGCCTCAAAGAGAGCTGCCTGATGAAGTTTCTCCAGAATGTGCAGTTTCTCCGGCGCAGTCAGCTCCAGGCGATTGCGGCACGCTTCCATTTTATCGATCAGCCACTGGCGTTCGTCCGGTTCCTGGATGTGCATGAACTCCACGCCGATCTCACGGCAATAGGTTTCACGCATGGCAGTCAGGATCTCGCGCAGGCTGGCCTTCGGCTTCATGTATCTTCGGCAGGTAAAATGAGTGTCGAGGTCGTTCTGATCGAGACCGAAACAGCCCAGTTCGAGAAGAGGATGCTGCAGAAAGCAGGGGGAAAGGGGATCGGTACAGGCCAGCAGGTGGCCGAGATTGCGATAGCGATGGATTAGGGACTGAACACCGGACTGCTTGAGGGCATGGGCCTCATCTGCCGCGCATGGGGCTGAAACGTCCGAAGCCAGTTCGAAACCACTGAAAAACGAGCTCCATTCGGCCGAAACAGAGCCGGCATCGCGCTTCCAGTCTGCATGCAGCGCTTCAAGCCATTCACCAGAAATGTTTGCCAGCATGGATCTGTCCATCCGGATGTCCTCACACTGAAGTGAATTTAAAAACAGCGGAGAACTTATCATAAAAGGTGGCGCGGCGCATAAAAAAAGTTCCCGAGCGGCAATCACTGCGGGATACTAACTGAACATCAGAATATAAAATGACTGAAGCCCCGCTATTCGGGGCTTCAGAAAAGAAAAAAACAGATCTGCCTGATCCTGCTTCTGCACCTACTCCCTGACAAAGGTATCCATGTCGGACTCGTGCACCATGCCCATCAGGCGCGCATATTCGGATTCGATCATTTCATAGTGGTGGCGGGTTTCCTTGGCGTTCAGCTCATAAACAGCCCTGATCTGGGCATCCTGAACAACCGCAGCCATTTCCAGCAGGGATTTTTCCAGGTTCTTTTCCCGTTCCAGGGCGGATTCCATCGCTTTTTGCTCGTTGAAATCTTCGGAAATCAGGCGGGATATGGTGGAGACCCAGCTGGATTCGTTATCGGGAGGCAGGTCCAGAAAAGCATCCAGGGAAGGGATGTCCGTTCCGGTATAAATTTTGTAAAAATGCCCGGCATGCTCGCGCTCTTCTTTTGCCAACAGGTCAAAAACGCGGCGGGCAGCCGGATCCTTCATCTTCTGTGCGCCAAGCTGATAAAAATTCATGGCGTTTTTTTCAGTCTGGATGGAACGCTTGACCGCTTCCTGAACATCGATACCCATGGTGTGCCTCCTGTGAGAAATTAATTTGTTGTAACAATACTATTCTGATCTTGTTTGTCAAGTCATTACTACAGAGCATTCCAAAGCGGTTGACAGGGTCACGGGGCGACGTGTAAAGATAGCAGATATTTTTTTAATCAAGGAGAGCAGGAATAATGGCCATAGAACCAAATAAAATTATCTATTCGATGATGCGGGTCAACAAATTCTATGACAAAAAACCGGTCATCAAGGACATCTCCCTGTCATATTTTTACGGCGCCAAAATTGGCGTACTGGGCCTGAACGGCTCCGGCAAATCGTCCCTGCTACGGATCATGGCCGGGGTGGACAAGGAGTTCAACGGCCAGGCGGTTCTGTCCCCGGGCTACACGGTCGGCTATCTGGAGCAGGAACCGCGTTTGGATGATGCCAAAACCGTGCGCCAGATCGTCGAGGAGGGCGTTCAGGAAACGGTCGATCTGCTGGCCGAGTTCAACGGCATCACCGACAAATTTTCCGAGCCGGATGCAGATTTTGAAAAACTGTGCGACCGTCAGGCCGAGCTTCAGGAAAAACTGGATCATCTGGACGCCTGGGATCTGGACAGCCGTCTGGAAATGGCCATGGATGCGCTGCGCTGCCCGGACGGCGAAACACAGGTCAAGGTGCTGTCCGGGGGTGAAAAACGCCGTGTGGCTCTTTGCCGCCTGCTGCTGAAAAAACCGGACATCCTGCTGCTGGACGAGCCAACCAACCACCTGGACGCCGAAACCATCGCCTGGCTGGAGCATCACCTGCACAGCTATCCCGGCACGGTCATCGCCGTAACCCACGATCGCTACTTTCTGGATAATGTGGCCGGCTGGATTCTGGAACTGGATCGCGGCGAAGGCATCCCCTGGAAGGGCAACTACACCTCCTGGCTGGAGCAGAAGCAGAATCGGCTGGCAACCGAAGAGAAGCAGGAAAGTGAGCGTCAGAAAACCCTGCAGCGCGAGCTGGAGTGGATCAGGATGTCTCCCAAGGGGCGCCACAGCAAGTCCCAGGCCCGCATCAGCGCCTATGAGGAACTGGCGGCCGATACCGGTGAAAAACGGGCCAAGGAGTTGGAAATTTACATCCCGGCCGGCCCGCGGTTGGGCGACATCGTCATCGAGGCCAATGAGGTGGCCAAAGGTTATGGTGACCGACTGCTGTTCGAGGGGATGAATTTCCGCCTGCCGCGCGGCGGCATCGTCGGCATCATCGGCCCCAACGGCGCCGGCAAAACAACCCTCTTCCGCATGATCACCGGCCAGGAGCAACCCGACAGCGGCACCTTCCGCATCGGCGAGACGGTTCAGCTTTCCTATGTCGACCAGAGCCGCGATGCGCTCAATCCGGACAAATCGATCTGGGAAGAGATTTCAGAAGGACAGGAGACCGTGCAGCTGGGCAAGGTGGCGGTCAACTCCCGAGCCTATGTATCCCGTTTCAACTTTTCCGGCAGCGATCAGCAGAAGAAAGTCGGCATGCTCTCCGGTGGCGAGCGCAATCGGGTACACCTGGCCAAGATGCTCAAAAGCGGCGCCAACGTGATCCTGCTGGACGAACCGACCAACGATCTGGACGTCAACACCATGCGGGCGCTGGAGGAGGCACTGGAGAACTTCGGCGGCTGCGCCGTGGTGATTTCCCACGACCGCTGGTTCCTGGACCGTATCGCCACGCACATCCTGGCCTTTGAAGGTGATTCAAAGGTGGTCTGGTATGAAGGGAACTATTCCGAGTACGAAGAGGATCGCAGGAAGCGCCTGGGGGCGGCGGCCGAGATCCCGCACCGTATCAAGTACCGCCAGCTGACCAGGGCCTGACAGCACTTAAGAAATCCCGCCTGAACCCCAGCCCCGGCTTTTTACAAAAAAATCTGGGGCTGGGTTTTAAGAAAAACGTTCCAGGCTGGCTTTCATCAGTTCAGCAAACGCCAGACGGGCTTCCGGGTCGCCGATGGCGGCTGACTGTTCTTCAATCCAGGCTAATTGAGCAGCGGAAAGCGGCTTGGGGTGGGGGAGTTCAGAGTCGTTTTCAGCAACTTCTTTTTGAATCTTACCGGCCTTGAGTACGATTTCACGCACGATCTCGCCACCCAATCGGGTGTTGAGCTTTTCCCTGATCATGCCGGTCATGAAACGCAGCTCCTGAATCCAGGGGGCGCTGGTGACGGCCACCGTCAGAGTGCCATTGATGATCCGCAGCGGCTGGGCCCGGGCGGCCACCGCCGCACCGACCGCCTCCGGCCAGACCCGCCAGATTTCAGCTTCGCGCAAACGCTCCGCCAGACCGTGCCCTTTCAAACTTTCCTGGATCAGGCCGGACAACGGCTTGGGAAAAGGCATTCTAGATCGCTTTGCCATCGCCCTGCCTCCGGCGGCTGATGATCCCGCCCACAATCTGCCCGGCAATCGAACCGCCCAGGGTCAGGGGAATAAAATGCCAGCTGATGTCAGCCTTGACCCGCAGCAGGACTATGAAAGGAATCGGCAGATGGATCAGTAAAAACCACATGAAGGAGTATTTGGCATAGCTTTGGCGGAGATAACCACACGGTATGCTGATGATAAATGACAGGATGACGAGCCCGACAACCAGGATTGTGCCTTGCATGAACAGCTCCTTTTCGGGCATAGTAGGAAGCCGCAAAACATTTGTCAATCAGCTTTCCAATTCAAGTTAAAGTCAGGATCTATATATGGAGAATCGCACCATGGTTCATGATGGTCAGTTGCTGGCAGTATTCAATTCGGCGCACCGCGTCATGAAGGCGGAGAGCGTCCTTAAGGCGCGCTCGCTGCCGATCCTGCTGATCCCTGCGCCTCGGGCTCTTTCAGCCGACTGCGGCCTGGCAATCCGCTATAACGAGGATGCAGGGGACGACGTCATACGGGTGTTGACCGAGGAGAAGCTGCTGCCGGCCTTTGTCTGCCGCCGGATTTCCGGAAACAGGTACGAAACGATCTGGAACGAAGACGGCAGCCTGCCGTCATAAATAGCGGAGAACGAACCATGAACACGATAGACTGCCGCACAATGGCCTGCCCGGCCCCGGTCATTGCGGTCAAAAAAGCGCTGGAACAGCAGGGCGGAATCCGGGTGCAGCTGGATGACGGCGCTCCCCGCGAGAACGTGGCCCGCTTTGCCCGAAACCGCGGCTATGAGGTGGTGGAGAAGCGCCAGGATGACGGCTGGCTATTGGCCATCTCGGCCGGCGCCCCCCCCCCGACCGCCCAGGCCGCCCCGCAACCGGACGAGACCGTAGTGTTGTTCACTTCCGACTGCCTGGGTGACGGCCCCGGTGAACTGGGGCGACTGCTGATGAAGAACCTTATTTTCAGCCTGCTTGAGAGCCGCAATCTGCCGGCACGGATGCTGTTTATGAACAGTGGCGTCACCTTGACATGCGAAGGATCAGACGTTCTGGAAGCTCTGGAAAAGCTGGCCGGCATGGGGGTCGAGATCCTTTCCTGCGGGCTTTGCCTGGATTTTTTCGGTTTAAAAGACAAGCTGCGCGCCGGCGCCACAACCAATATGCTGACAACCGTTGAAACACTTCTTTCGACAGCTCGGGTAATACGGCTTTAAAAACAAATAGTTCTTGACAGTCAACACCTCAAGCCTTTATAGTGACCCCCTTTTGGGATATCTCTTTAGCCGGGACAGCATAATCGACGATGTTTGACAGTTTATCCGACAAGCTGGAAGCAGCCTTTAAAAAACTCCGCGGCCAAGGCATCATGACCGAGGACAACATCAAGGAAGCGTTGCGCGAAGTTCGCCTGGCACTCCTTGAGGCTGATGTCAACTTCAAGGTCGTCAAGGATTTCGTCGAAAATGTCCGCCTGAAGGCGATCGGCACCGAGGTGCTGACCAGCCTTTCACCCGGCCAGCAGGTCGTCCGGATCGTCCACGACGAACTGGTTGCCATTATGGGCGGCGGCGAGGACAATTCCCTCGACCTGGCAGCCAGACCGCCGGTGGCAATCATGATGGTCGGCCTGCAGGGTGCCGGTAAAACGACCACCTGCGGCAAACTGGGCAATCTGCTCAAAAAGCAGAAACGTCGTCCGCTGCTCGTTCCGGCGGACGTGTATCGTCCGGCCGCCATTGAACAGCTCAAAACCGTCGGCCGCCAGCTGGGGCTGGAGGTTTTCAATTCCTCGGCCGACCAGAAACCGGTCGATATCTGCAGCAGCGCCATGAAGTACGCCGAACTGAACGGCTATGACACGGTCATACTCGACACCGCCGGACGTCACCAGATCGATGATTTTCTGATGAACGAGCTGGCCGAGATCAGGGCGGCTGTGCAGCCGCGCGAAACCCTGTTCGTGGCCGATGCCATGACCGGCCAGGAAGCGGTCAATGTGGCCGGCGGATTCAACGATCGCCTGGAGATCAGCGGCGTTGTTCTTTCCAAACTGGACGGTGACGCCAAAGGCGGGGCCGCTCTTTCGATCAAGGCCGTCATCGGCAAGCCGGTCAAGTTCGTCGGACTGGGAGAAAAACTGGATGCCCTGGAGGTATTCCACGCCGATCGCCTGGTATCTCGCATTCTCGGCATGGGCGATGTTCTGACCCTGGTGGAAAAGGCCCAGGCCGTTTTTGACGAAAAGGAAACCGCGCTTCTTCAGAAGAAAATGAAGAAGAACCAGTTTGATCTGGAAGATTTTCTGGCCCAGATGCAGCAGATCAAGAAGATGGGGTCGATGGAATCGATCATGGGCATGATCCCCGGCATGGGCAAGATGATGAAGCAGATGAAGGGTGCCCAGCCCAGCGAAAACGAAATCAAGCGCATTGAGGCCATCATCCGCTCCATGACTCCCGGCGAGCGTTCCAACCACGGCATCATCAACGGCAGCCGCCGGTTGCGCATCGCCAAGGGGAGCGGTACGACCGTTCAGGAAGTCAATCAACTGCTGAAACGCTTCACCGAAGCGCAAAAAATGATCAAACAGCTTCAGAAACTTGGACCCAAGGGGCTCATGAAAGGCCTGGGGGGACTGGGCAAGGGCATGATGCCGTTCGGATAACAACAAAACCGCACTACGGTTTAAAACACCATCGCAGAAAGACAAATCAGGAGGAAACACTAATGGCAACAAAAATCAGGCTGACTCGTGCAGGCGCAAAAAAAAGACCTTTCTATCAGATCGTGGTAGCTGACGAGCGTAGCCGCAGAGATGGCCGTTTTATCGAGAATGTCGGCACCTATGACCCGACCAAGAACCCGGCCGTTGTAAAGCTTAAAAACGACAAGGCACAGGCTTGGCTCGACAAGGGCGCCCAACCGACCGATACCGTTCGCCAGATTCTTAAAAATGCAGGTCTGCTTGTCAAGGTGGCTGCTCCGGCCGCATAAAGTATCCAGATCCCCCGGTCCGCCGGTCATTCAATATGAGCAGAGGATACCGCCATGAAGACACTTGTTGAAACCATCGCAAAGGCACTGGTTGATGATCCGACTCTAGTTAATGCCACCGAGGAGACGGAAGAGGAAACTCTGGTTATCAAGCTGACCGTCGCCAAAGAAGACATGGGTCGCATTATCGGCAAGGAAGGACGCACCGCCAAGGCGATACGCACCATCCTTAATGCAGTGTCCACCAAGGACAACAAGAAGGCGATTCTCAAGATTGTTGAATAGATGATTGATCAGGATGAATTGATTGCAGTAGGAAAAATCAGCGGCACTCACGGGATCAGGGGCCACTTGAAGGTCTTCTCCTATTCCGGAAATATCGAGAGCCTGCAGAGTACGGATATAGTTTTCCTGAAAGGGAAAAACGGCCTGTTGCAGGAGCATCGCATCAAGGGAGTATCCGCCCATGCCGGCGGATTCATCCTGGCGCTGGACAAATTTGATAACATCAATCAGGTTCTGCCGCTGGTTGGCAGTGAATTGTGCCTGAAGCGCAGCCAGCTGCCGGAACCGGCTGAAGATGAATATTACTGGCGCGACCTGATGGGCCTGACCGTAGTGACCGACCGGGGCCTTGAACTGGGTCGGATCGCCGATATTTTTGAAACCGGCAGCAGTGACATCTATGTTGTGCGCAGCGCTGACAAGGAATATCTGATCCCGGCCATTGCCGATGTGATCGCCCAGGTTGATATTCCCGGAAACCGGATGGTTATCACGCCCCTGGACGGCTTGCTGGATCTATGAAATTCGACATATTGACCCTCTTTACCGGCATGTTCACTGGCCCTTTTGATGAAAGCATCATCAAACGGGCCAAAGAAAAAAAGCTCATTGACATCACGTTGCACAATATCCGCGATTACGCCCTGGATCGGCACCAGACAGCCGACGATGCCCCCTACGGCGGCGGAGCCGGAATGGTCATGAAGGCCGAGCCGCTGGCAGCCTGCATACAGGAAGTCAAAACACGGCAGCCCGCCTCGACGGTCGTTCTGACTTCACCCCAGGGCCGCCCGCTGACCCATCGCGTCGCAGCGGAGCTGGCGCAAAAAGATGGCCTGATCATCGTCTGCGGGCGCTATGAAGGGATTGACGAGCGAATCCGCACCCTCTACGCCGAAGACGACATCTCGCTGGGCGATTTTGTCCTGTCGGGCGGTGAAATAGCCGCCATGGCGATCGTGGACGCGACAACCAGGCTGATTCCCGGTGCACTGGGAAGCTGCGAGTCGGCCGGTTCGGATTCATTTGGTGATGGATTGCTGGAATATCCCCACTATACCCGCCCGCCGTCTTTCATGGGTCTGGATGTTCCCGAAATCCTGCTTTCCGGCAATCACGAACTGATCAGGAAATGGCGCCGCAAGGAGTCGCTGCGCAGAACCAGCCGTCTGCGGCCGGATCTGCTCTGCGAAGTACCCTTGAACAAAGAAGACCTGAAGCTGCTGAAAGAGATCGCGCAGGAGGATGCTGGTGGTGTGTGACAATCTGGCCATAGCCCTGCTGCACTACCCGGTCTACAACAAGCACCGCGAGGTTGTCACCACGGCCCTGACCAACCTGGATCAGCATGACATTGCGCGTTCATCCCGGACATTCGGTCTTGACCGTTTTTATATTGTCACCCCATCCGAAGAACAGCGCCGACTGGCGGAACGCATCAGCGGCCATTGGCAGGAAGGCTGGGGGGCCGATTACAACCCGGACCGGCGCAGCGCCCTGGAAATTGTGCGTGTCTGCCCGACTCTGGCGGATGCCGTTGCGGATTTTCAGGGTAGCTTTGCAAAACCGGTCAAAGTGGCCATAACCGGCGCGGCAGAGCGACCAGGTTCGATCGAACTGGCCACATTCAGAAACCTTCTGGAAGATAGCCACCAGCCCTATCTGCTTCTTTTGGGAACCGGCTGGGGCCTGACCGAAGAAAGTTTTGCGGAAGCGGATTACATTCTCAAACCAATCGCAGGACAAAGTTCATACAACCATCTTTCAGTTCGTTCGGCAGCGGCCATCATGCTCGACCGGTTGAAGGGAACGCGTTAAACAGGCAGATTAACCAAATACATGCAGCATCATACAGGAGGAAAGCACGCAATGAACACCATCGATTTTCTGGAATTTGAACAGATGAAAAAGAACATCGTCCCTTTCAAGGTCGGCGATACGGTCAAGGTACACGTCAAGATTGTTGAGGGCGACAAGCAGCGTATCCAGGCCTATCAGGGCGTTGTCATAGCACGTCAGAAAGGCGGCGTTCGCGAAACGTTCACCGTCCGCAAGATCTCCAACGGTATCGGCGTTGAGAGGATGTTCCCGCTGCATTCACCCAGCATCGAGAACATCGAGATCATGGTTCGCGGCCACGTTCGCCGTGCGAAACTGTACTATCTGCGTAAACTGCGCGGCAAGGCAGCCAGGATTCGCGAGAAGAAATACGTACCGGTTGCAAAGTAATCCAAAAAAGCCCCGCACCAGCGGTGCTTTTTTTTATTTGCCAGGATCGGGATCAATCATGACACTCCAGGAAAGCCTCTTCAATCAACTCCCCAGTGACACCCTCTACTTCGAAAAGCTCGCCCAGGCCCAAGGGTTTTTGAAAATTGCCGGCGTGGACGAGGTCGGTCGCGGCCCCCTGGCCGGGCCGGTGCTGGCGGCGGCGGTCATTCTGCCGGCGGGGCTGCTGATCCCCGGGGTAGATGATTCCAAGAAGCTTTCGCAACACAAGCGCGAAACCCTGTTTGACATTATCATGGACCAGGCGCTTTCAATCGGAATCGGCAGCGCCGGTGCGGAAACCATTGACAGCATCAATATTCTGCAGGCCACCCGCCTGGCGATGCTGAATGCCGTTCAGCAGTTATCCCCACAACCGGACTACCTGCTGATTGACGGCATCACCCCGATCAACAGCGCTCTGCCCCAGAAGACCGTCAAGAAGGGCGATTCATTGAGCCTTTCGATCGCGGCGGCTTCCATCATCGCCAAAGTCACCCGCGACAGGTTGATGACGGATATGGATCAACGCTACCCCGGTTACGGTTTTGCCGGTCACAAAGGCTACGGCAGCGCCGCGCATCTGGAAGCCATTCGGCGTCTGGGACCATCCCCGATCCATCGCCTGACCTTCGGCGGGGTCAAGGAGCACGCAGCATGTACCTCTTCCTGATAACTTTTCTGGCGCTCTACGGCGGCATGCACGCCTATGCCTTCTTGCGGATGCGGGCCGTCCTGCCACAAGGATCTAGCGCCAAGATCCCGCTGGCGGCCTGGATGATCCTGATGACGCTCGCTCCGTTGCTGGTGCGTCTCTTCGAACGGGCCGGAATGGACCGGATAGCCCTCTCGATCGCCTGGCCCGGTTACCTCTGGATGGGATTCCTTTTCCTGCTCGTATCTACGCTGGTGCTGCTGGAAACCCTTTTCGCCATTACCTGGCTGGCAGGCCGGTGCTTTTCTTTCGCCAATCGTGCCTGGCTGACGCCTACCAACAGAGCCCGGGTGGCCCTGCTGGCAGCGGGAATCGCCAGCGTCTATGCCGTCTTTGAAGCCGGCCACATCCAGAGCGATCACGTTACGATCAGATCCGCCAAACTTCCGGCCGGTGTTTCAAAGATCAGAATCGTGCAGATTTCCGACGTTCATATCGGGCTGCTGCTGCGCGAAAGACGTCTGGAACAAATTTCAAAAGCCATCCGCCAGGCCCGACCGGACATTCTGGTTTCAACCGGCGATCTGGTGGATGGCCGGCTTTCACAGGAAGATGTGTTATCCCACCAGAGCGGGCTGGCCGCCATGCTCAAGTCGCTGCCGGCTCCACTGGGGAAGTTCGCCGTTACCGGCAACCACGAAGCCTACGCCGGTCTGCAGCAGGCGCTGAACTTTACCGCTGCCGCCGGTTTTACGACCCTGCGCGGACAATCCGCACTACTGCCCGGCGGTATGGCCATCATCGGTGTTGACGACCAGGCGGTTTCAGGAACCAGTGCGGGAGTTCCCGCTGCTGAAAACACGCTGCTGGATTCAGTGCCCAGGGACACCTTCCGGCTCCTGCTCAAGCACCGGCCGCTGATTGCTCCCGGTAGTGACGGACGCTTCGACCTGCAACTTTCGGGTCACGTCCACAAGGGGCAGATCTTCCCCTTCAACCTGATCGTAAAAATGAAATTTCCGATCCCCTGCGGCACAACCCTGACCGGGGCCGGTTCACAGATCCATGTCTCACGCGGAAGCGGAACCTGGGGGCCGCCAATGCGGCTGTTCGCCAGACCGGAAGTAACGGTGATCGATATACTTCCCGGTTCTCTATGATCCGGCAAGGGAGCACGACTATGAACTATTTCAGATTGGCAATAATGATACTGGCAATCACGAGCTTCGCTGACGTTTGCCTGGCAAACGAGGCCGGCAGTCAAACCCAAAAAACGGAGTGGCCGTCCGCTGCAGCCTCCACTGATTGGAACCTGCAGCTTTCAATCGGCCACCTTCCATCGGCCGGACTGGAATCGTCCTCGGCTGATGCCGGAATAACCGATTACCGGATCAGAATACTCCATGACATTAAGATGAATACTGATTTGACCATTTCGCTGGGGGGCGGCTACGCACTCAAGCATATTGATGCGCCGTCCCATGCGGCGCTGCCGGACGATCTGCACGGGCTTTTTCTGGAGCTTGGCGCCCGATACCGGATTAACGACCAGGCTTTTGCCAGCCTGAAACTGAACCCTGGATTGTATAGTGATTTCAAGGAATCGGGAACGGATGATCTGCGCATGCCCCTGCTGGCGCTGGGCGGGTACAACTTTGAGAATGGTTTTACTGTCGTGGGCGGCTTCATCTACCGGATTGGGTATCATTCCAGCAGCTTTTTTCCCGCACTGGGATTCACCTATCAGCCCAATGCTGATTGGAGATTTGACCTTATAGCGCCCCGACCCAGCGTCACCTACCGTGCCACGCGCCAGGTTCAGCTGTTTGCGGCCGGTGACTTTGCCAGTGAAGAATATGAACTGCATGACCGGTCAACGGGGGCCAAAGCCATAAAGTACGGAGATTATAAGGTCATGGCCGGATTGACCTATCTACCCGCACCCGCAGTCCGAATTTCCACCTCTCTCGGTTACGCCTTTGAACGGAAATTTTCATTTTATGATTCGGCCCGCCCGGATCTGCGGATTGACGATGTGCCTTTTTTCAAGGTATCACTGGATTGGGGCTGGTAAATTATTTTTTCTCCGCCGCCATGAACTGAGCACGGATCTCCTCCATGCGGCTGCGGTTCTTGCCCAGATCGGAATAACCGAGCCGCGCTGCGGAACGGACCTGGATCACCCGCTTCTCCCGATCCAGCAGAAACTCGCCGTCATCCACAAACAGAAGCGTCCGCAGCTCAACCCGCAGATAGCCGGGCAGATCTTCGATGATCGTCGCATCCCCCCGCCCTGCCAGCACCAGTTTCAAACGGGCAAAGGCGGCTTCGGGATCGCCGCTGAAAAACAGCGGTTCGATGCGGTGCCGATGGTCGCCAGCCTGGCTGGAGACGCAGTTGGGCGATGCGGGGCAGACGGCCAGAAGACCCTCCCTGGCCCCCAGGTTGTTGGGCCGTTCCCCGGCGCAGCCTATGATTCCAAACAATCCCATACTCATGACGATGATTCTCCCCGCTGATGTTTTCATGGCATCCTTTCTGTCATCATGCCCCCACTTTTTTGATTCCCTCCGGCCTCCAGCTGGGCGGAATGACTTGTGATCCGAATTTTTCCTTTTCCGGCAGGAGCGTCCCGAATGTTACCGACATCCGGCCGAAGCGGTCATTAATGGCATCCATGGCCCGGGTGGCAAAGAGTTTCTTGCGCTCCTCCTCGAAAAGCGGCAGTTGGGCCGCCTGGTGCTTGAGGTTGCCCAGGCTGACCCCCAGCAGCCTGACCGACTGCTCCAGCTCCACCGATTCCAGGATGCCCAGCGCGGCGCGGTAAATCTCATCGCTTAAGTTGATGTGGTTCTTGAGGGTGACCTGCTTGCCCCATGAGGAAACGAAGTCGGCATAGCGCACATACAGATGGATCGTCCGGCCGCTGACGTTATAGCGTCTGGCCCGGCTGCCGACCATCTCGGAAAGCTGCAGCAGAAAGCGCCGGATCTCGGCCGGATCGCTGATATCCCGTTCCAGCGTTCTTGAATGCCCCACGCTCTTGACGTCCCCCTCTTCGGCAAAGGGGATCACCGGGGAGTCGTCCAGCCCCTGCCCCATCCGTTTCAGACGCTGGCCGACGATCCCGAATTTTGCGGTCAGCCGCGCCTCGTCGCAGCGCCCCAGCTCCCCGCAGGTGTAGATCGACATCATCTTCAGATGCCGCTCCATCTTCCGACCGATGCCGCACAGCTCTTTGATCGGCAAACGTTCCATGATCCGCGCCACGTCGGCGGGAGAGATGATCGTCAGTCCGTCCGGCTTTTGCATGTCAGAGGCCAGCTTGGCCAGGAGCTTGTTGGGTGCGATGCCGATCGAGCAGGTGATGCCGAAGAGGTTCCGGATGCGGGCTTTGATCAGATAGGCGATAGTCTCGGCACTCCCGAAGATGGAGAGGGAAGCGGTGACATCCAGCCAGCTTTCATCGATGCTGAAGGGCTCCACTTCCGGAGTGTAATCCCGGAATATCTCGTTTATCCGGCTGGAGGTGTGCGTGTATTTTCTGTTGTCTCCGACGACTATGATCAGTTCCGGGCAGATCCGCTTGCCCTCCCAGACCGCCATGCCGGTTTTGACCCCTTTAGCCCGGGCCTCATAGGAGCTGGTGGTTATGACCGTCCGGCCGTGCCCCCCCACCACCGCGACCGGTCTTCCCCGCAGCTCCGGATTGGCCTGCTGTTCGACTGAAGCAAAAAAGGCATTCATGTCGATATGCATGATGACACGCTCAACAACGATCACTCCCCCTCCAGGCCGCTCAACTCCCAGCTCTGATCGACGGTATCATAGGTCAGCTGATACAGGCCGCCTTCGTCCCGCACTGAAAAATGCAGGCGTTTGGCAGCCCCTTTCAGATCCGTCCAGCTGTAGGTCGTCTCCAGTATGGAATGCTTGCGGCTGTGCCAGTCGAACCAGACCGGCCGGATTGATCGGCCGGGGCCAAAGACCACCGCCACCCGCAGGGGCTCTTTCACACGCACGATTCACCCCAGATCACGGTAAACGCCCACCACTTTGCCGATGACGGTCACATCCCCGGAGCCCTCCGGAATAATAATGGCCGCCATGTCCGGGTTCTCCGGCTGCAGGCGGATAGTGCCGTTCTCGCGGAAAAAGCGCTTCAGGGTCGCCTCCCCCGCCACCATCGCAACAACGATGTCCCGGTTGTCGGCGGCGGGCTGCGGGCGCACCAGCACCAGATCATGGTCACAGATGCAGGCATTAATCATGGAATCCCCCCTGACCCGCAGAAAAAACTTTCCGCCATGCAGAAAGGAGCGGTCAAGCGAGATGTAGCCGCTGATATCCTCCAGCGCCGGAGAAAGCGCGCCGGCCCGCACCGTGCCTGCAATGGGCAGTGAGGCGGACTCGCTGGCCGGACTGGTGAGCGCGATGCCACGGGAGCTGGAATCACGCTTGATATAGCCTTTCTTTTCCAGCGCCTCCAGGTGGCGCATGGCCGAGACGGTTCCCGAGACCCCCAGATGGGAGCAAATTTCCCGTATGGTCGGCGGGTAGCCGTCGTTATCGATATGGGATTGAATGTAATCCAGAACCTGCTGCTGGCGCAGGGTGAGCAGAGCCATGTATCCTCCAACAGTTGCCGCCCGTTATACGTTGACGCATGTCAACTATAAATATGCATATCGCGTGTGTCAACAGCTTTGTCACAACCGCCCAGACCAACGCAGAAAGGCCACCCCTTGGGTGGCCTTTCAACAACAATCAAACTTCACGCATTTACCTCCTTTGCTATTTATTTGTCGCCGGAGCCATTTTCTCTTTCGCCGCAGCGGCAACACCTTTGGCCATGCCAAACATCAGCAGAAGTGCCGGAATTACCTGCGCCACAACTATCAATGCGCAGAAACCAAGGAACAACCATAAGAAAATCCCGCTGCTGTCTTCACGTGCTCCCGATGCTGCAAATGCTGATACCGGAGCCAGAATTCCCATTAACGTAGCCAGTGCTTTCATGACATCCTCCTTTTATTTATGGTTCGTCACAGTAATCAGTAAGTAATTTTGCTCTTTAACAATTGAAAAGCATGAGTTCCGTCAGGTAGTTATGGAAGCGTGACCAACCATTCTATCTGAGAGAGGAACCCATGCTTATTAAA
>JAJZRX010000033.1 GCA_021850095.1 Deltaproteobacteria bacterium | reverse complement strand
TACAATTGGGCGATTAAAGTTCATATTGCGGCACAACTCCTAGCCCGCCCATTTATGGGCAGGGCCAGCCCCCCTGTGGGGGGCGAATTTAAAAGCCGCGTCCTGTGGGCGCGGATTCTTTACTCCTTGTCAGGAATCGGGATGGCTCCCTTGCCCAATTTGGCGGCCAGTTCTTTGGCTGCATCCTGTTCAAGCTTCTTTCCAACCCGAACCCGATACCAGATCCCTTTGTCACCTTGATTGGATTCTACGACATAGGCACTGTAACCCTTGCTTGCCAATTTGCTTTTCATCGTGTCGGCTTCGGATTTCAGACCATAGGATGCAATCTGGACCGTGAAGCTTTCGGCCTCCGGACGAACGGCTGCTTTTTCAACCGGAACTGGCGGGGCCGGTTTGGCAGCGGGACTGGTCTGCGGTTGTGCCGGTTTAGCCAGGTTTGATGGAATGGCGGCCTGCAGCGGCTGCTTCACGCTTGGGTTGGCGGTCGCGTTGATGCCGCTGCCAAGTACCGTGCTTTTCTGGCCACTGGGCAGATTTTTATAAAAGCTGAAGGGTGTTTCAGCTGCCGGTTGAGTTGCAGGGGGCTGGGTTCCGGCCGGTTGAGGTTGCTGGGGAGGCGCCGCGACTTGAGCCGCTTGCGCTGGTGCTGCTGGTGGCGCGGTTGGCTGACGTGGGTTTTCGAGACTCTGCTGCTCCATGGCAGCCAGGAAGCCCTTTTTGGTATAGCGCTGCGACAGCAGCCAGCCGCTTCCGAATCCGATTGCCAGTGAAACAACTCCGGTAATGACGACCGCCAGCATCAGTGAACTGGAAGATTCCTTGCGTGTGCGGTTGCCGGCCGTCTGGGGAGAAGTGTAGGATTTTTTGGGTTCGTTGTAGTCTATCCGCATGCTGCCTCCGCTACATCCGTTCCGGTGCTGATATGCCCAGTATCGCAAGGGCATTTTTCAAAGTCTGGGCGGCGCGTTTCAGCAGGTACAGTCGCGCCGCAGTCAAGGCGGCGTCTTCCGAAATGACGCGGTTTTTGTTGTAGAAACTGTGGAAACATCCGGCCAGTTCCGTCAGGTAGTAGGTCAGGCGATGGGGCTCAAAATGGGTGGCGCAATCGTCAATGGTGTCGGGCAGGGTGGTCATGATCTTTATCAGCTGCAGCTCTTCCGGCGTTGTCAGCAGTGTCAGGTCGTCTGCGGCCGGCTTTTCAGGCGCATGAAAGCCTTTCTCGGCCGCATTTTCAAAGATGCTGCAGATGCGGGCATGGGCGTACTGGACGTAGTAGACCGGGTTTTCGTTGGTCTGCTGTTTGGCCAGGTCGATATCAAAGACCAGTTGGGCGTCCGGTTTGCGCATGATGAAGAAAAAGCGGGTTGCATCGCGTCCGACTTCGTCGATCAGGTCGCGCAACGTGACGTAGCTGCCGGCCCGTTTGGAAATTTTGACCTCTTCGCCGCCGCGCATGACCGTGACCATCTGGTGCAGGACGTATTCAGGCCAATCCTTGGGAATGCCGATGTCAAGCGCCTGAAGACCGGCCCGGACGCGGGTGATGGTGCTGTGGTGGTCAGCGCCCTGCTCGTTAATGACGCGGGTAAAGCCCCGTTCCCACTTGGCCTGATGATAGGCCACATCCGGCACAAAATAGGTGTAGCCGCCGTCGGCCTTGCGCATGACGCGATCTTTGTCATCGCCGAAATCGGTGGTTTTGAGCCAGAGAGCGCCATCCTGTTCATAGGCATGACCATTGGCAATCAGTTTGTTGACAACCGCGTCGACACGCCCTTCAGTGTAAAGGGCTGATTCAAGGGTATAAACATCGAAGCGCACGTCGAAGGCGGCCAGATCGAGATCCTGCTCGCGGCGCAGCCAAGCCACGGCAAAAGCGCGGATGGCTTCCAGATTCTCGGGGTCGCCATCGGCAACGGTGTGCTGGTCGCTGGCTTCCACCGTTTCGCGGGCCAGATAGGCACGGGCCACGTCCTTGATGTACTCTCCCTGATAGCCGTCGGCGGGCCAGCGGGGATCGTCCGGTTCGATGCCGAGGCAGCGCGATTGCACTGAAAGCGCCAGATTGCTGATCTGGGCTCCCGCGTCATTGTAATAAAATTCGCGCGTGACATCCCAGCCGGAAGCGTCCAGGATGCGGCAGAGCGTGTCGCCGATGGCGGCTCCCCGGCCATGGCCGATATGCAGCGGACCGGTCGGGTTGGCGCTGACGAATTCCACCTGCACTTTCTTTCCGTTCCCGGTTGTCGTGCGTCCGAAGGCGGCGCCCTGTGATTCTATCTCCAGCAGACTGGCTTGCCAGGCTGCTGGAGAAACAAAGAAATTTATGAAGCCCGGACCGGCGATTTCGGTTTTGGCCAGCAGCCCGCCGCCGTCTCCCAATCGTCGAATCAGGATTTCGGCCACCTGGCGCGGAGCCTTTCGTTCGCCCTTGGCCATCTGCATGGCGATGTTGCAGGAAAAATCGCCGTGTTCCGAATTGGCGGGGGTTCCGATGGTTATCGCGGGCAATTGTGACGTGGATATTTCCTGGGCGGCAAGAGCGCCTTGCAGTGCGGTTTTGACGAGTTTGGCTATTCGGTTTCGCATCATTTTTTTTGCGGTTCTTTCTGGTCGGTGGTTTTGTCCGCGTCTTCATCAATGTTTTTGATGCTGACGTCGCGGGAGAAGTCGGGGCAGCGGGCGCCGCCATCGGGAATGCAGAAACGTTTTGCGCAATTTTCGCGCCAGGCGCAGACGGCGCAGCTTTGTCGTGGCATGGTGTACGTCCTGTATGATTTAGGGCTGTTTATCTGCTGGCGGAAACTGGTAGATGACTTCGTTGCTCCGCACCAGACCGAAATCTTTGCGGGCGATGCTTTCCAGGTAACGGCGGTCGGATTTGAGGGCAACGATTTCGTACTTCAGCTTTTCATTTTCAGTTTTATATTCGGCCAGGTGCGTCTCAATCTTTGCTTTATCCTGCTGCAGCTCGAAAATGCGCAGCAGTCCCTTGTCACCGAACACGGTGAAAAAGAGAATGAATGCCAGGCATCCGGCCGGGATGAGGTACATTCTTTTTTGAAGGGGAAATTTCAAGCCATTACCCTTTGTTCAGTCGTGCCGCAAAATAACCGGCAGTCCGTCCTAAACCGTCGGCAAGATCCACCAGCGGCTGCCAGTTCAGTTTTTCAGTTGCCAGCGAAATGTTCGGGCGGCGTTGCTTCGGGTCGTCCTGCGGCAGCGGTTTGAAAACGATCTTTGAGCGTGATTTCGTTATTGTAATGATTTTCTCGGCAAACTCAAGAATTGTGTTTTCAACCGGGTTGCCCAGGTTGACCGGCCCGATGAATCCATCGGATTCCATCATGCGGATCATTCCTTCCACCAGATCATCCACATAGCAGAAGGAACGGGTCTGGGAACCATCGCCGTAAACGGTTATATCTTCATTTCGCAGGGCCTGAAGGATGAAGTTGGAGACCACCCGGCCATCGTTTTCGGCCATGCGCGGCCCATAGGTGTTGAAAATGCGGATGATGCGGATATCAACACCGTTCTGGCGGTGATAGTCCATCATCAGTGTTTCGGCAATCCGTTTGCCTTCGTCGTAGCAGCTGCGGATGCCGATCGGGTTGACATTGCCCCAGTACTCTTCCGTCTGGGGGTGAACCTGCGGATCTCCGTACACTTCCGAGGTAGAGGCCTGCAGGATGCGGGCCTTGACCCGCTTGGCCATGCCGAGCATGTTGATCATACCCATGACGCTGGTCTTGACCGTCTTGACCGGGTTGTACTGGTAGTGTACCGGTGAAGCCGGGCAGGCCAGGTTATAGATGCGGTCCACTTCCAGGAGGATCGGTTCGACGATGTCGTGCCGGATCAGTTCGAAACGGTGGTTGTCCATCAGGTGGATGATGTTGTCCTTGCTGCCGGTGAAAAAGTTGTCCAGGCAGATCACGTCATGACCCTGGCCAAGCAGCCGTTCGCAGAGGTGTGATCCGATGAAACCGGCGCCGCCGGTAACGAGAATTCGCATGCTATTTCACCTCTCCGCAGATGCCGCCGCCGCAACGCCCCAGCGGGATGTAACAGAAGCCGTTGGCGGCCATGCGATCCGGTTTGTACAGGTTGCGGCCATCAACGATTGTGGGTGCCTTAAGAGATGCCTTGATGCGTTCGAAGTCCGGGTTGCGGTATTCGTTCCAGTCGGTGATGATCGCCAGCGCATCGGCGCCGGCCAGGATGTCATACTGATTGCTGCTGTACTCGATCCGGTCGCCAAAATGTTTTTTGGCCTCCTGGATCGCTTCCGGGTCGTGGGCGCGCACGGTGGCGCCGGCTGCCAGCAGGCGTTCAATGATGGTCAGCGAAGGCGCTTCGCGCATATCATCGGTGCGGGGTTTGAAGGAAAGTCCCCAGCAGGCGATCGTCCGACCGGTCAGCGGTTTTTCCTCATCCGGAGAACCGAGCGTCTTGATCAGTTTGTTTGCCAGCACCTCTTTTTGCAGCTCGTTGACATCTTCGACCGCTTTCAGCAGCAGAAAGTCATAGCTGCACTCCTCGGCGGTTCTGATCAGCGCCTTGACATCTTTGGGAAAGCAGGAGCCGCCGTAGCCGGGGCCGGGAAAGAGGAAGTCATAACCGATGCGGGAGTAGGAGAAGATCCCCTCGCGCACGGCGGCCACGTCGGCGCTCATCCGCTCGCACAGCCCGGCGATCTGGTTCATGAACGAGATGCGGGTGGCCAGCATGGCGTTGGCGGCGTATTTGGTCATCTCGGCGCTGCGAATGTCCATCACGATCATACGGTTCTGCTTGCGCATGAAGGGGTCGTAAAGCTCTTTCATGATCTCGGCGGTGCGGACGTTGTCGGTACCGATCACGACCCGGTCCGGTTTCATGAAGTCATCGATGGCGGCCCCTTCCTTGAGGAACTCCGGATTGGAAACCACGTCGAATTCAAGTGTAATTCCACGAACGGCCAGCTCTTCCTGGACGGCGCTGCGTACCTTGTCGGCGGTGCCGACCGGGACGGTGGATTTGTCAACGATGATTTTAAAGCCGTTCATGGCCTGGCCGATATTGCGGGCCACACTTAAAACATATTTCAGATCGGCGGAGCCGTCTTCGCCGGGCGGGGTGCCGACGGCGATGAAGCAGACCAGCGATGCCTGGACCGCTTCGGTCATTTCGGTGGTGAAGGAGAGGCGCCCCTCGGCCTGATTGCGCAGTACCATCTCTTTCAGGCCCGGTTCGTAGATCGGGATGATGCCTTGTTTGAGGCCTTCAATTTTAGCGTTGTCAACATCGACGGCAATGACGCTGTTACCGCTTTCTGCGAAACAGGCCGCCGCCACCAGGCCGACGTAGCCGGCGCCGAAGATACAGATTTTCATTCAATGCTCCGTGGGGAAAATAATTGAGTACTCATAGCACAATATCCGCTTGTAATTCCACTGTTTCCTTACAAAATCGCGCCTTCTTTCAGTTTCAGGGCGGCGCTGTAGGCTTCGCTTCGCGATACCCCTGTGATTTCAGCCGCTTTTTTAGCGGCATCCTTTACTGAAAGCGTTCCATCCTGCATCAGCTGACGCAGGGTGTCTTCCAGAGAAACTGATTCAGGTACCGTTTTCTCGCCCGGTGCAATCAGGACTACAACCTCGCCGCGCACCTTGCCCTGACTGACCGATTCCAATACGTCCGTTACAGTTCCCCGCAGCAGTTCCTCGAAGATTTTGGTCAGTTCGCGGGCAACCACCACCTGGCGTTCGCCGAGAACTTCACGGATGTCCCGCAGGGTCTCCTCCAGACGATGGGGGGCCTCGTACAGCAGCAACGTGCCGGGCAGGGCGGCCATCTCCACCAGAAATGTACGCCGCTTTCCCTGCCGTGAGGGGGGGAAGCCGGCAAAGGTAAAGCTGTCGCTCGGCAGTCCCGAGGCCGAAAGGGCTGCCACCGCAGCGCAGGCGCCGGGGATCGGAACAACCGCGATCCCTTCGGCTACGGCATCCCGCACCAGCTGATACCCCGGATCGGATACGCAGGGGGTGCCGGCGTCGGAGATCAGCGCCACCGATTTGCCCTGGCGCAGCGTATTCAGGATGCGCTCACCCTTGAACTGCTGGTTGTGATCGAAATAGGAGGTCATGGATTTGGAAATGCCGAAGTGCGACAGCAATTTCAATGAGTGGCGGGTATCCTCGGCCGCGATCAGATCGATTTCACCCAGGATCCGCACGGCCCGGTAGGTCATGTCTTCCAGGTTGCCGATCGGGGTGGCGACTATGTAGAGCGTGGCGGCCGGCATCAGCGCTGCGCCAGAGCCAGTTTGATCGCCAAACCGGCAAATATGGCTGCCGCGGCGCGATTGAGCACTCTTTGGGCAAAGGCCGACTGTCTGAAGCGTTCCCCTAGCGTCCCGGCCAGAATACTGATGGCGCCGAAGACGATGATCGTTGCGATAATGAAAATAACCCCCAAAAGCGCCAGTTGCCAGGGGAGCGATCCCCGGGCCGGGTCGGCGAACTGCGGCAGGAAGGCCAGGAAGAAGATCGATACCTTGGGGTTGCTGATGTTCATGATGATGCCGCGACGATACAGGCCGGCACTGCTGATCTTTTCCGCCACCGCCGGTGAGCCGTCCATGGTTCCGGCCCGGAAGGCCTGCCAGGCCAGATACAGCAGATAGCCCGCTCCGGCAAACTTGAACAGCGTGAAGGCGGCTGCCGAGGCCGCAAAAATGGCGGCCAGGCCGAAGGTCACGGCAGCGGTATGAAACAGCAGGCCGGTGCAGAGCCCCAGTGTGACCAGTAGACCGGCTTTGCGCCCATGCTGGGCCGACTGGGTCATCACGAACAGGTTGTCCGGTCCGGGGGAGAGGCCCAGCAGGATTGACGTTGTAAAAAACATCAGCAGTATCTTGGATTCGATCATCGTAAGGTCCTGTCAACACTATTTCAAAGGGCGGCACGGGCTCGATAGGTGCTGTAATTTCCGCCATAATGGTGTACAAGGGATTGCCGTGGACTGTCAAGCCCGATGGCTGAAATACTTCAAAACGTACCGCTGCTTGCGGCACACCGAGGATACGATGGCCAAAGTCACCCTGAAAAAAAACGAAGAGCGGCGGATCAAATCCGGCCACCCCTGGGTATTCAGTAACGAGATCCGCGAGGTCTCCGCGGAATGCACAGTCGGAATTGCGGCCGAGTTGTACGATGCCGGCGGCGGCTTTATCGGCGTTGGCCACTACAACCCCCATTCGCTGATCGCTTTCCGGCTGGTTTCGCGCCAAAGGGAAGATATTGATTCGGCGGAATTTTTCCAGCAGCGCATCGCTGCCGCGCTGGCCCACCGCAGAAGGCTGTACCCGGCCATGGATACCTTTCGTGCCGTTTACGGCGAAAGCGATTTTCTGCCGGGACTGGTGGTGGATAAATACGCCGACTGTCTGTCGCTGCAGCTGCTTTCGGCCGGGATGGACCGCCGGCGCGAGCAGATCGTGGAGGCGTTGCGGAGCGTGTTCGAGCCGTCCGGCATCATTGCCCGCAATGATGTCGGGGTGAGAAACCTGGAAGGGCTGGAGGAGAAGGTTGAACTTTTGTGGGGCGCAATACCGGAAACCGTCGAGATGGTGGAGAATGGTTTGCGCTTCAGCGTCAATCTGCGGGAAGGACAGAAAACCGGCGGCTTCCTGGATCAGAAACAGAACCACCTGCTGCTGAAGGAGATCTGCGCCGGAAAGGATGTTCTGGACTGTTTCTGCTACAACGGCAGCTGGGCCGTGCATGCTGCCTGCTTTGGAGCCCGGTCGGCTCTGGGGCTGGATATTTCGGCCCGGGCCGTGGCCCAGGCGGCCGGCAACGCCCGCCTGAACGGCGTGCTGGACCAGGTCCGCTTCGAGGAGTGCGACGCATTCGAGCGCTTGCGTTCGTTGCATCAGGAAGGGCAGTGTTTCGAGGTGGTCGTAATGGATCCGCCCGCCTTCGTCAAGAGCCGCAAAAATATCGCCGAGGCCACCAAGGGCTATCTGACCGTCAACCGCCGGGCGCTGGAACTGCTGCGGCCGGGCGGCTATCTGATCACCTGCTCCTGTTCCTACCACATGGGGCGCGAAGCCTTTCGCGACATGCTGGCCCAGGCTGCCCGCCTGGCCCGGCGCGAGGTGCGGCTGGTGCAGACCTGCTCCCAGGCCCCGGATCATCCGGTGCTGCTGTCGTTCCCCGAGTCGGAATACCTGAAATGTTTTATGCTGCAGGCCGTGTGAGCAGCGTGGACGTTAAGCGTACCGGCAATGCTGGAATCATCACGGCAACTCTGCATGTCTTCATTGCCCTGCTTGTGGCATTTGGCGTCCGAGCTTATCTCTGGCTGGTGTTTCCCCATGTGATTTTTTTGCATGAGGCCGACGCAATCGCTTACATCGGCATTGCCCGGAATATCATAGAAAATTTCAGCATCAGCAACGCAATACATTTCCCGCCGTTCTATCCGGCTTTAATCGCGCTCTCCTCCCTGGTGGCCGGCAATTATGAGTCCGGGGCCCGCTGGGCTTCGATTCTTGCGGGCGCCGGCATGGTCGTGCCACTGTACCTGGCCTGCCGGCAGCTGATGTCTTCCCGTGCCGCTTTCTGCGCCGCCCTGCTGGCGGCCGGCTTTGATCAGTTTGTCGATTATTCCCTTCAGCCGATCACCCAGGCCAGCTATGGCGCGCTGATCGCTCTGGGAGTCTGGCTTGGTCTGCGGTGCATCGGTAAGCCTGCCCCGGCGTTACTGGCCGCCTTCGGACTGACCTCGGCCGCCATTTATCTTACCCGCCCCGAGGGAATTCTCTTTTTCGCCTTTAATTTCCCCCTGCTGGTGTATGCGATCTGCAAAGATACGGGTGAACTCAAAGGGAGGCTCAAACGGATTCTGGTTTTGTCAGCCGGATTTTTGATTCCTTTTTTCTGGTATGTTTCCTTTCTCAAACAGTCCACTGGACACTGGTCGCTATCCGGAAAAAGCGGCGTTACGAGCATTGGTGTTGACGCTTCACTGAAGCTGCTGCCGGGGGGGCTTACCTACGGAGAAGCGGTGGCGGGCACGGTCGGAATTTCAAACCTGTTTCCGGGCATCGCTGCATTTATAAAAACGTATCTTACCCAACTGGGTAAGTTCGCCCTGGTTGCCTACTCAGTCGTGCCCGTGTTGGTGTTTCTCCTCGCCGTGGCGGGAATGGCGCTGCTGGTGTCTGAAGTGCTCCGGCGGGAGCGGGGGGCGCGGCTGAACGCTCTCTGCCCCCTTGTGCTGTTTTTGAGTCCCCTGATAATGCTGGCTCCTGTCATGGCGTTCGACAAGATTTCCGTCACACCCGGTTATATCCTGCCGTTTTTTATGGTGGTGCTGTGTTGCTGCGCCAAAGGTATCGCCTGGCTGGAGAGTCTGCTGGGGGAAAAAATCGAAAAACCGGCGTCCATTCCGGCTGTCCTGAAAAAAATATTTCCCTGGCGATTCTGGCAAGTCTGCTGCTGTCCTGGTACCTGTTTCTTCCCGTCTATCAAAGAATATCCAGTGACGAGTTTCAATTCATGGGCGCCCAGCAGGATTTTCTGCTGCGGCAGACCGGGCACTGGTTTCTGCACAACACGGATAAAAGCGCCAAACTGATGTCGCGCTGGAGCAATATCGGCTATTATGGCGAGCGCGGCTGGATCGCGCTGGCCGATGGAGCGATCGAAGAGGTCATCGCGTATGCGAAACGCAACGGGATCACCCATATTGTGATCGATTCCGACTCGGTGCCGCGGCGGCGTCCGCAGCTCTTAAATCTGCTTGACCCATCGCTCCCGCACGCCGGACTGACACCCGTCTACGCGGATGAACGATTCTACACGCGCGTCGTTATCTACCAGGTGAAATGAGAACCGCCGCATGAAGATCTCACGGATGCGCACTATCGATTATTATCTGGGCGGCTTGATCTGTCTGCTGCTTGATCTGCTTGAACGTCTGCGCCGTCTCTTCCCGCGTACCCGTTTGAGGCCCGAACCGCGCACGGTTGTGGTGACCAAATATCTGGGGATGGGGAGCATACTGCTGGCGACCCCGGCTTTGAAGTCGCTCAAGTCCCGTTACCCCTCCTGCCGGATCATTCTGTTGACATTTTCCGCTAATGTCGCCTTTGCCCGGCGGCTGGAACTGTTTGACGATGTCCTTTCCATCAGAACCTCATCCCTGCTGCAGTTTGTGCCGGACACGCTGCGCAATCTATGGGCCATACGCGGGATGAAAATCGATTATCTGTTCGACCTCGAATTCTTTGCCCGCTTTTCCACCATCGTGGCGTACCTGAGCGGCGCGGCCTGCCGGGTGGGCTACTATATGCCCCAGATCTGGCGTGGGCACCTGCTTGACATACCGGTTCATTTCAATCCCTACCGGCATGTCTGCGACATCTTTGCCGCCCAGATGGAGGCGATCGGCATCACGGTTGACGATCCCGCGCTTGCGGCTCCGCGTGTCGATTCCGCGGCGCTTGAGCGGGTCAGGGAAACCCTGGGTCAGGCCGGAATCGGGGGCGCTGGCGCCATGATTGCCGTTAATGTCAATGCCAGTGAACTCTCGCTTGAGCGGCGCTGGCCCAAGGAAAATTTTGTGGCCCTGATGGATGCCCTGGCGCGGCATTCCGGCGTCCGGATGGTGCTGATCGGCTCGGCTGACGAGCGTGACTATGTTGACGCGGTCTACAACGAACTGTCGCCGTCTGCCCGCTCGCACAGCCTCAATCTGGCGGGCCGGCAGACGCTGGACGAAATGATCGCCCTGCTGTTGCTGTCTGATGCCTGTATCAGCAATGACAGCGGTCCGCTCCACATCGCGGCCGCGCTCGGCATCCGCACGGTGTCATTCTTCGGTCCCGAGAGCCCGTTGCTGTATGGTCCCCGCGGGGCCGGCCATACCGTTTTCTATGCCGGCGTTTACTGCAGTCCCTGTCTTAATGTGTATAACGCCAAACAAGCCATGTGCAGCGGCAATAACGTCTGCATGCAGGCCATTACCCGGGAACAGGTGATCAAGGCACTGTTGCAGCCCGCCGCCGCCCCGTAACAAAAAAACAGAGAAAGCCCACACCGTTCCCATGTCAACTGACCAACTGGAAAAACAGACACGATGCCCCTTGTGCGGATCCGCCGCACGGCGGGGTTTTGTGAAATTCGATCAGGAATTTTACTCCTGCAGCGCCTGCGGACTGGGCTTCATACATCCGCCACCCTCACCGGATCAAATCGAGAAAATTTACAACAAGAACTATTACGATTCGTGGGGGATCGACAGCGCTGAAAATTCAACCGAGCGGATGAAACAGGCCACCTTTCATGACAAACTTGCGCGTATCGAACGCAGTCTGCCGGCCAAAGGGCGCATTCTTGACATCGGCTGCGCCACCGGTTTCTTTCTGGATGCGGCACGGCAGCGGGGTTGGGAATGTCATGGCGTGGAGTTGTCCCCTTACTCTTCGGAGATCGCCCGGGATAAAATCGGCCGTGACCGGATTTTTACCGGTCAGCTTGCCGAGGCTCGGTTTGCGGATGATTTTTTTGATGCGGTCGTCATGACCGATGTGATTGAGCATGTTGCCGCCGTGCGCCCGTTCATGGCCGAAGTGGCGCGCATTCTGAAACCGGGCGGGATCGGCGCCATTACCACCCCCGATCCGCACAGCCTGTCCCGCCGCTTGCTGGGCCGGCACTGGCCGCACTATAAGCGGGAACATCTTCTCTACTTCAGCGCCGATGCACTCTCTTTGCTGATGACACCGCTGGGGTTCAGGCGTCTGAGCCTGACGCCGGGCACCAAGACGTTGACGCTTGCCTATCTCAATCTGCAGCTGCAAACCTATCCGGTTCCGCTGCTGACACCTCTGGCCGGGCTGATGGCCAAGCTGCTGCCGGAGTCCGCTTGTCAGCAGAATTTCAGAATATATTCCGGCGAACTCTTTGAGCTGTCCCGCTTGGAAGATGGTGCCCGGCCATGAAGGTGCTGCTTCTCAACCCTCCCGGAGCGCAGCCGTTTATCCGGGATTACTACTGCAGCAAGGTCTCAAAATCGAACTACCTGTTTCAGCCCATAGATCTCGTCATGCAGAGCGGAATTCTGGCCGGACGCCACCAGATAACAGTCTGCGATGCAATCGCCGACAAGCTGACTGCCGAAGAGACGCTTGAGCGGGTACGGTGTTGTGCCCCGGATGCGATCGTGTCCCTGGCCGGATCGGTCTGTCTTTATGATGATCTGGACTTTCTGGAACGGGCCGCGCGGCATGGCGGGACGCTGTTGGTAAGCGGTGACGCATTCCTGGAGGAGCCGTCTTGCTGGCTGGAGAGCTATCCCTTTCTTGACGGCATTCTGCTCGATTTTACCTCGGATGATATTCTTTCATTTTTGGATGGCAACCGCCGGGGGGCCGCCAGTATCGTATCCCGTGACAGCGACACAGCTTATCAGCGTCCACGCGGCCAGGAATTTTCGATACCGGTTCCGCGCCATGAGCTGTTCACTTCCCCCAACTACCGTTTCCCCTTTGTCCGGCAGCGGGAGTTTGCCACGGTCCTGAGCGACTTCGGCTGCCCCTATCGCTGTTCGTTCTGTATCATGGCCTCGCTGGGATACCGTTATCGGCCTGCCGCCAACATGCTGGAAGAGTTGCGCTATCTGAAAGGATTGGGCATACGGGAGTTGTTCTTCATCGATCAATCCTATGGGGTCAGGCGGGACAAGGCGCTGGAGTTGTGCGAGGCCATGGCCAGGGAACAGCTTGGATTCGGCTGGGTCTGCTATTCGCGGGTAGACCTGGTCGACCGGGAATTGCTGGAGGCCATGAAGCGGGCCGGCTGCCACACCATTATCTTCGGTGTCGAGTCGGCCAGCAGCCTGATTCTGGAACAGTACCAGAAAGGTTACACCCAGGAGGATGTCCTGAAAACATTCCGGCTCTGCCGATCCTGCGGTATCAGGACCGTTGCCACCTTTATTATCGGATTGCCGGAGGAAACCCGCCAGACCGCCCTGGAAACCATCAATTTCCTGAAAAAGATCGACTGTGATTTCGCATCCTTCAATATCGCGGTTCCCCGCGCCGGCACGGAACTGCGGCAGAACGCCATCCGGGATGGGCTGGTCAGCGAACAGGTCACGGTCATGGATCAATCCGGAACCTCCATCGCCATGGACACACACCACTTGAGTTCGGCCGAGATCGGCCAACTCAAACAACGGGCTCTGCGCACCTTTTACCTGCGTCCCTCCTATCTGCTGCGTCGATTGGCCGGTATCAGGAGCTGGTACGAACTGACCGAACAGCTGCGGGAGGGATTTCATCTGTTGCGGAATCATTAATTCATAGTATCATTGCTCACCTGCCTGCGGGGCAGGGGGGATTGAAAAAAGGAATCCCGGGCGTGTGTTTGTGCCACGGGATGTGCGGACGCGGGAAAGGAATTGACCCATGATCAAAGGCAGTGAAATTCGGCAGGCAGATCACTCCGTTTCTCCTCTTTTCGTCGATCGCTGGTCGCCGCGGGCCATGTCGGGCGAAGAGCTTTCAAACGAAGAGCTGTTGACACTGTTCGAGGCGGCCCGCTGGGCGCCCTCCTCGATGAACAACCAGCCCTGGCGGATGCTCTACGCCACCCGTAGCGGCAGCCACTGGCCGCTGTTCTTTGATCTGCTGGTCGATTCCAACAAGGTCTGGTGTTGCAGGGCCGCCGCTCTGCTGGTGGTGATCTCCAAAACCACTTTAGAGAACGGCAAGCCCTGCCGCACTCATACCTACGACAGCGGGGCAGCCTGGATGAGTCTGGCGCTGCAGGGCAGTCTGATGGGGTTGGTGGTGCATGGCATGCAGGGTTTCGACTATGATCGGGCCAGAACGGTGCTGAACATACCGGACGAATATCAGGTGGAGGCCATGGCGGCGATCGGCCGGCCGGGGCGGATCGAGGATCTGCCGGAGCTGTTGCGGGGCCGCGAGACGCCCAACGGCCGGAGAGCGCTGCCGCAGAGCGTCTGCGAAGGCCCGTTTTCCCTGTGAGAGCTTGAAGATTCATGCCGCCGCGTAGCTTTGTCATTGGAGATGTCCATGGCTGTTCTGCCACCCTGCGACGGTTGGTCGATAGCACCCTCAACCCCCTGCCCGGTGACCGCATCTACCTGCTGGGCGATCTGATCGACCGGGGGCCGGACAGCAAGGGCGTGCTGGATTACATCTTTGAGCTCCGCCAACGGGGCCTGTCGGTCAACAGTGTGCGCGGCAACCACGAGGAGATGCTCCTGCAGGCTTGCGACAATCGCACCAGCCTGGGGATGTGGCTCGCCAACGGCGGTCAGACCACGCTGGAAAGCTTTCAGGCCGACGGCCCGGGCGACATCCCCCTGCGTTACCGCGCTTTTCTGGATTCACTCCCTCCCTACATCCTGCTGGACGAGTTCGTGATTGTCCATGCCGGCCTCAATTTTGCTCCTCCGGACCCTTTTGAAGATACCGGCGCCATGCTCTGGACCCGCTCCTCCTATGTTGATCGGCAGCGCATCGGCGGCCGGCGGCTGATCTGCGGCCATACGCAGGTTTCGCGCGCTATGCTGGAAGATTCGCTGAAATTCAACAAGATCATGCTCGACAACGGCTGCGTCTTTGGCGGACTGCCGGAAAACGGCAGCCTGGCGGCGCTGGAGCTGGAGAGCATGACGGTGTATTACCAGGAAAATCTCGATCGTGAGTCAAACTGCAATCATCTTTGAAAAACATTTGAAACACAGAGCAACAGAGCAACAGATTGAAAACAAAGAAGAATCTTATTGGGAAAATTTTGTTGGGACTCTTCCGTTTCGTGAATTCCGTTTCGATATACCACATTGATTTCTCTGGTGCTCCGTTGCTCCGTGTTATTTGAGCTGCCGTTTATAATCATTATTTCCCCGTATGGTGGAGGTTGCGAAATATGAGATTTCTGTGTGTGTCAATCTGCGTACTGCTTGCGCTGGCAGCCCCGGCGGCCGCGCTGGACCAGAACCTTGCCAGGCAGGTTCTGGCGGAAATCAATCTGGCCCGCAGCGAGCCGCGCAGCTATGCCGGCTTTCTGCGCGAGTTCCGGGGTCTGTTCCGGGGGAACTATTATCAGCTTCCGGGCAGCTCTGTCCGGATGCAGACCAGTGAGGGCGTCAAGGCCGTGAATCAAGCGATCAGGTTCCTTGAACGCCAGAAAAAACTGCCGCCACTGGGCTGGTCGGACGGGCTTGCCGAGGCGGCGGCCGAATTGAGCAAGGAACAGGGGCGCACCGGCGACACCGGACATGACGGCCGGCAGAGCGGGGGGATGCGGGAGCGGATCGAAAAGCAGGGGAGATGGGAGAAGAGCATCGCCGAGAACATCGCCTACGGTCCCGCCGATGCCAGAAGCATGGTCATGCAGCTGATCGTGGACGACGGGGTGCCGGATCGGGGGCATCGCAAGAACACCTTCGGCACAGCCTTCAATGTCGCGGGAGTTGCCTGTGGTGCTCATCCACAGTACGGGAGCATGTGCGTGATCGATTTTGCTGGAGGGTTCAGGGAGTAGGTTTGGCGTGAACCTCGTTGCGAGGTTTTGCCGGAGATCGGTGTAATGTGTTTCGCCTATTGTGTGCAGCGGATAAATGTTCTATTTGGGTGGATCATTGGTTCACGCGCGTACGCGCGTGAACCAATCAATAGTATGTTGAACAAAAATTAAAACACTAAAAAAATGTGACAAGGCCATATTTTCTATGCCATATGCCCTAAATCGCCTTTTTCAAATATGCTTTGTAATTTTCATTCTCGCCTTCGCAATATGGATATTCGTGGAAGTGCGGTCACCGCAGAGTTTTATTTTCGCATTTCTCTATCCCACAATATGTTTTATTCCAATAGCTTTACTTGCTTTAAAATTCAGGAACAAGCTAACAAGCAGGAAAAAGGCTGTTGGCGGTTTTGGAGCAGCTACAGGAATGTTTCTTGGAAACATTATTGCAAAATCAGCATCCGAAAACATGAAAGTTTTCCTACTCGTATTTTTTGCTGAACTGATGATTCTAATGTATTACATATTCTACACTTCATATAACGAACGTAATCAGCTACTACGACTTGGGTTTCAGCGAATTTCCTCAAGAGAATTCAAAAAACTGACTAAATCGCTTGGGTTCAAAAGATTTGATGAATGGTTTAGCCCGGCGACCAGAGATCATTACACTGGTACGTTTCAAGATGTTAATGCTTGCGTTTTCTCATTCCCAACCAATGGTCCGGCGTATCTGGCGGTAATTTTATACTCTGACAATTGGCATTTGCCTGTATTCCAAGTTAAGCCTAAATCTTTTTCTGATAATCTGAAATCTATGCTTGGCAATAGCAAAGAAAATGACCCTGTAAGACAGGCAATTTCCGACGATTATATTATTGTATCAGACACAACTTTACCACCAGTACTAGTTGCTGAAATCAATAAAAGTGATTCAATTGAACTTGAAATCATTCATAAGGCAATGTTTCTGTATGACATCAAAAAGATCACTGATGAGCCAGAAAATTACGATAAAGTGCTCCAACAGGGATACCTTTACGCATCTACGATGGCGACACAGGCCGCGGATCAATAAGGGGACAGGCACCTAATTGTGCAATTGAAAGAGGATAGATGCCAAGATCAGCCAGAGCATTAGCTGATAACTGCTGCTATCACGTAATCAATCGTAGAAATGAAATCAGTAATGATAGCGACAGGAAACCTCATAGAGTACATAGCCGATCTGCATATCCATTCGCCCTATTCACGCGCCACCAGCCCGCAGAGTACACTGGCCGGGCTGGCCGGGTGGGCGCGGGTCAAGGGGATTCAGGTGATCGGCAGCGGTGATTTTACCCATCCCGGCTGGCTGCGCTGTCTGAAGGAACAGCTGGAGCCGGCCGAACCGGGGCTGCTGCGGCTGAAGAACGAGGCCGCAATTGTCTCACCGCTGGCAGGTGTGACGCCGGCCCCAGCGCCGGTGCGCTTCCTGCTTTCGGCCGAAATCAGCGGCATCTACAAGCGTCATTGCGTGCTACGCAAGGTGCACAATCTGCTGTATGTGCCGGATTTCGCCTCGGCCGAGCGGGTTAATGCCCGGCTGGCCGGGATCGGCAATATCACCTCCGATGGCCGGCCGATTCTGGGGCTGGACAGTCATGACCTGCTGGAAATCATGCTGGAATTGGCGCCCGAGGGCTTCCTGGTGCCGGCCCACATCTGGACGCCCTGGTTTTCCCTGTTCGGTTCCCGCTCGGGCTTTGATCGCATTGAGGACTGTTTCGGCGACCTGACGCCCCATGTTTTTGCCCTGGAAACAGGACTTTCCTCAGACCCGGACATGAACCGTCTGGTCTCCGCCCTGGACCGCTTCAGCCTGATTTCCAATTCCGACTGTCACTCGCCGTCCAAATTGGGGCGCGAGGCCAACCTCTTCAGCACCGGCCTGGATTATTACTCCCTGCGCGAGGCGCTGCGCGGCAATTGCAGCGACACCTTCCGGGGCACGGTGGAGTTTTTTCCCGAAGAGGGAAAATACCACGCTGATGGCCACCGCACCTGCAAGGTCTGTCTTGAACCGGCCGAGACGCGCCGCCTGGGGCTGCTCTGCCCGGTCTGTGGCAAGCCGCTCACCGTGGGGGTCTGCCACCGGGTCATGGAGCTGGCCGACCGGGAGCAGCCGCTCTATCGCGACGATTCGCCCAAGGTCTATAGCCTGATCCCGCTTCCCGAACTGTTGTCGGAAATCATCGGCGTCGGCCCGGCCAGCAAGGCGGTGATGGAACAGTACCGGCGCTGTATCGCCCGTTTCGGTTCGGAATTCAACCTGCTGCTGCAGGCCTCGCTGGACGAGATCCGCCATGAATCGGCGATACTGGGCGAGGCGGTGGCCCGGATGCGGAGCGGCCGGGTGATCCGTAAGCCCGGTTTTGACGGTGAATATGGGGTGATCCGCGTCTTTGCCGAGGGTGAGCTGGAACAGCTGGGTGGGCAGGGTGGCCTGTTCGGAGATGGCCCGCCGGCGCGTACCCGGCGCAAAAAAGTAGGAATCTGTGTTGCAGGCGGTGTGAAAAAGTCCTGTTTCTGAACCTGATTCAAGCAGCGGAGTCAGGACGTTAAATCCACCTTCTGAATCCACCCCTGCCGGAGGGGGTGACTGTTCAAGCCGCGTGTGGCTGGTGTGCGGGTAGATTAACCTTGAAAATAATCGTCTCCTGCTGCCGATTCCGAGACAAAAACGGGCATGGGTTGCAGGGTTGTGAGCAAATGCCACGAGAACATCTGTCTTGTCAACACAAGCAAACTAACCGCTAATGGAAAATCTGGGTTAATGTTAATTCAGTGTTGCCAGTCGTTTAAAACTGTTATAAAATAAAACACTTTTATTTTGGCTGAAACAATTTCAGGAGGTATAAACATGCTGAAGAAAATCGGTTTCATAGGTTTGGGTACCGTTGGTCGGCACATGGCTGCCAATCTGACCAAGGGCAGTTATGAATTAACCGTTTTTGACTCTGATCAGGAGGCTACGAAAGAGGTCGTGGCCCTGGGAGCCCTGTCGGCTACGTCTGCCAAAGAGGCTGCCAAAGGGCGCGATCTGGTGATTGCCATCGTTCCGGAAGGGGAGGAGCTGGGCCCGCTTTTCTTCGGGGCCGACGGGATTATGGCCGGCATTTCCGCCGGAACAATACTGGCCGATATGGGCTCCCATTCCCTTGAAACCACCCTTAAACTGCATGAAGAGTCCTCACGCAAGCAGGTTCAGTATCTGGATGCCCCGGTCTGGGGCAGCAAGGAGCACGCCGCCAACGGCCTGATGACAATCATAGCCGGCGGTGACCCTTCCCTGATCGGTAAATGCCGTGAGCCGTTTTCTTTCTTCGGCCTTAACACCATTCACGTCGGTCAGGTTGGTGATGCCACCAAGATGAAGTTTATCGTTAATCTGGTGCAGGCGGAACTGGTGCAGGTTCTGGCCGAGGGGCTGGTGTTCGGCGAGAAGATGGGCTTCAATGCAGACAAGATTCTGGAAGTTCTGGATACGCGTGGCGTTGCTTCACCGCTTTTCCACTCCAAAGGGCGCGCCATGGCACGAGGAGACTTCTCACGCAGTCTGGCGCTCAAATATGTGCATGAGCAACTGCACATCGTCATGAATGCCGCCCGTCTGGTGGGGTTGCACCTGCCGGCCGCTGAAGCCGCCTTTGAGGTTTACGAGCAAGGCGTCAAGAATGGTTTGGGCGAAGAAGATTTTTCATCGGTCATAAAGGTTCTGCGCAAATAAGCCGTGCAGGTTCAGATCGGTATGAAATATTTCAGGCGCCCCCTAACCGGGCGCCTGTTTTCTTTTGGAGGCAGTCATGAACAGCAGCTTTGAACCGCGTCCCGTGTATGTTGCCGCGTCCTGGATGGCTCCGGTCGGCCGTTATAACGGGAAGGACAAGGAGAGTCTTTCGTTTCTTGAGATGGCCGAACGCTGCGGATCAGTCTTTGCCGATAGTCCGGTGCGTCGGCGCGACATTGAAGCCGTGGTGGTCGGCAGTCAGAATCCGTCCGCTTTCTCCGGTGTTGATAATACCGCCGCAAAGATAACCGGCATACTGGGCATCTCGGGAGCGCGGTCAGTCCTGGTTGATACGGCCTCATCTTCCGGGGCCTCAGCCTTTGAAAGCGCCTATCTGGAAATTGCATCCGGGCGTTTTGATCATGTGCTTGCCCTGGGCATCCAAAAGATGAGCGACGCCAATACACTCAATTCCACGCGCATAATCGCCGGTGTCATCGATCGTGACGAGGCTGAATACGGCTTGACCATGCCGGCCTGCGGGGCCCTGGTCGCCCGGTCGCTCAAGGAGAAGCTCGGTTTGTCGGATGACGAGTGGACCGCCTACTCGGCCCTGCTGACCCAGCGCAGCCAGCGCTTTGCCGCCTGTAACCCGGATGCACACCTGCGTTTCACGCTTGAGCTGGACGAATATTACCGTCAGATTGCGAATAATAAAAACTATCGTTACTGGGATCCACTGCATTTTCACGATTTCTGTCCAATGTCCGACGGTATGGCCGCCCTTATCCTGACTTCGTCACCGCAGGATGTTCTGGTTAGTGGTGTCGGCAGTGCCACCGATATCCCCACTATCGCTGACCGTAATTATTACCACTCATTCCCGGCCACCGTCATAGCGGCCGGCTACGCTTACGGCATGGCCGGGATCAGGGATATCCGAAGCTTGTCAGGCAAACTGCACGTCAATATGCATGATCCGTTCAACGGTTTCGGGCCGATCAATCTGGTTGATCTGGGGATCGTCTCTCGAAAGCGCCTGCTGGATGCGCTGCTGGATGATGAACTGACCGGGGAGGGGGGCGCTTACCCGACCAATCTGACGGGCGGTCTGAAGGGGAGGGGGCATCCTTTGGGGGCTACCGGGATGATCCAGATTGTTGAGAACCATCGCCTGATCCGGGAGCGCGGTTTTTCAGCCGGCCTTTCACATTCCATCGGCGGTCCGATCAACAACAACGTGGTGACGTTACTGGAGCGGACCGGCCATTACCGGCAACGCCCTCACGATCGATTCAAACCCTGGGGGTTGCCGTCACTGGGTAGGCTCAAACCCAAAGGGGTCACCATCGACGCACTGCTTGCTTCCGGAACCCCGCTGGAGGGCCGGTTTGTCACCGCTACGACGCGCTTCAATCACAAGTCCGGTCTGCCCGAGCTGGTTATTCTGATCGTCGCCTGTCGAATCAGCGGCTCGCTGCATAAATTTCTCTTCGGGGTAGAGGGGCAATATTATCAGCAAATCACCCTGTTCAATTCCGGAGATCCGCTGACTGTCGAAACCGTGAACGGTTCGCTGACGGTCAACAGTATCCCGGTAAGAAAATTCTATTCCAGGACGATCAACGGACTGGTGGAGTTGGCAGGAAACGGCTGGAAGAAACTTGTCGGGAAGGGTAAAGCATAAAAAAGCGGCCGGAAAGTGATTTCCGGCCGCAGTATTACACCTCAACTATTCAATCAGGATTTATGCCGCTTCAAGTGAAGCGTCATCGTCGTCATCATCTTCAACATCCCGTGTTTCTTCAGTAATGACCGGTTTTTGCACCGGAACCTCTGTCTGGAGGCGTATTCCGCGGTACCGTGATATTCCGGTGCCGGCAGGGATCAGTCGTCCCATGATTACGTTCTCCTTCAGTCCGCGCAGATGGTCGATTTTGCCTTCGATAGCCGCCTGGGTCAGCACTTTGGTCGTCTCCTGGAACGAAGCCGCAGATATGAACGACTCGGTTGAAAGCGACGCTTTGGTGATGCCCAGCAGCAGCGGCTCGGCAACGGCGGGGCGCTTGCCTTCGGCAAAAGCCTTGTCGTTTTCCTGCTCGAATACGTAACGCTCGACCTGATCGTCCACCAGCAGATTGGTATCGCCGGTGTCCTTGATGCGTACGCGCCGCAGCATCTGGCGTACAATGACTTCGATATGCTTGTCATTGATTTTGACGCCCTGCAGACGATAAACCTCCTGCACTTCGTCAACCAGATATTTGGCCAGTTCTTTGACCCCCAAAACCCGCAAAATATCATGGGGATTGGAGGAGCCGTCCATCAGCGGTTCACCTGCCCGCACATGATCCCCTTCGTGAACGCTGATGTGCTTTCCTTTGGGAATCAGGTACTCTTTCGGCTCGCCCAGTTCCGGCGTAACGATAACCTTGCGCTTTCCCTTGGCGTCCTTGCCGTAGGTTATACGGCCGTCAATCTCGGTGATAACGGCAAAGTCCTTCGGCTTGCGGGCTTCAAACAGTTCCGCAACCCTCGGCAGACCACCGGTGATATCTTTGGTTTTGGTGGTTTCGCGCGGGATCTTGGCGATGATGTCACCGGCGCTGATGACCGTATCGTCAATAACGGTGATGTTGGCGCCGGCCGGCAGGAAGTAGCGTCCGATGGTGCCGCCGCCCTCTCCCTGCACATCCTTGATGGCGATGCGCGGACGCTTGTCGGTATCCTTGGTCTCGATAATAACCTTGCGGGAAAGACCGGTTACATCGTCGAGTTGTTCCTCCATGGTGACACCTTCGATGATGTCGGCAAATTTAACCTTACCGGCCACTTCCGTCAAAATCGGCATGGTGTAGGGGTCCCACTCGGCCAGAGTTGCACCTTGCTTGACCGCTTCACCAGGAGCGATCTTGATCTTGGCACCGTACACTACGGTGTACTTTTCACGCTCGCGTCCGGATTCATCAATAACGGCGATCTCGCCATTGCGGTTCATGACGATATGATGGCCTTCATTGTTAACAACAGTGTTGATGTTGATGTACTTGATGATACCGTCAGCGCGCGCTTCCAGAGAGGTCTGCTCGGCGTGACGGGAAGCGGTACCACCGATGTGGAAGGTACGCATGGTCAGCTGCGTACCCGGCTCGCCGATGGACTGGGCAGCGATAACGCCGACCGCTTCACCCATGTTGACGCCGTGTCCGCGTGCCAGGTCACGGCCATAACATTTGGCGCAGATGCCGCGCTTGCTCTGGCAGGTCAGCACCGAACGGATCTTGATTTTCTCAAGTCCGGAATCTTCAATGCGCTTGACCAGATATTCATCGATCTCCTGATTTGCTTCGATCAGAACTTCGTCGGTAATCGGATCGTGAATGTCTTCCAGTGCAACGCGTCCGAGAATACGGTCTCCGATATGTTCGATAATCTCGCCACCTTCAGTCAGCGATGAGACCATCAGGCCATCCAGTGTGCCGCAGTCGGCTTCAGTGATGATGGCATCCTGGGCGACATCCACCAGACGGCGGGTCAGGTAGCCGGAGTTTGCCGTCTTGAGCGCCGTATCCGCCAGACCTTTACGGGCGCCGTGGGTTGAAATGAAGTACTGCAGAACGGTCAGGCCTTCACGGAAGTTTGCCGTAATCGGGGTTTCGATGATCTCGCCCGACGGTTTGGCCATCAGACCGCGCATACCGGCCAGCTGGCGAATCTGCTGGGCGGAACCACGGGCGCCGGAGTCGGCCATCATATGAATCGCGTTGAAAGAAGGTGTCTCAATCTTGTTATCGGCCCGGTCAATGACGATTTCCTTGGAAAGATTGTCCAGCATCTCTTTCGCAATTTCTTCGGTCGCTTTGGCCCAGATATCGATGACCTTGTTATAGCGTTCCCCGTCGGTGATCAGACCCTCGGTGTACTGATTCTGAATCTCGGTGACTTCTTCTTCGGCCTTGCCGATTATGGCCGGCTTTCCTTCCGGAATAACCATGTCGTCCAGGCAGATCGAGACACCGGCCAGGTTGGCGTATTTGAAGCCGATCTCCTTGAGCTTGTCTGCCAGAATGACGGTTTCCTTGCTGTCGGACAGGCGGTAACAGGTGTCCACCAGATTGGAAAGCTCTTTCTTGGTCATGACCTTGTTGACCGCCGAGAAGGGAACTGCGGCCGGAAGCACTTCACGCAGCAGTATCCGCCCCGGTGTCGTGTCCACCATCTGCGGTTTTTCGTCGGTGATCAGGTTCTTCATGCGAACCTTGATCCTGGCCTGCATATCTACGGCGCCGGAATCGAAAGCAATCCGGACCTCTTCCGGCGATGAAAAACATCCGGAAGCGTTGATGCCTTTTTCAAGTTCCAGTTCGGTCGGCTTGTAATACTCGCCTTTGACGTTGATGCGGTCGCGGGTCATGTAGTAGGCGCCCAGAACCATATCCTGGGTCGGTACGATGATCGGCTTGCCGCTGGCGGGCGAGAGGATGTTGTTGGTAGACATCATCAACACGCGGGCTTCAACCTGACTTTCGATTGAAAGCGGAAGATGAACCGCCATCTGGTCACCGTCGAAGTCGGCGTTGAATGCCGTACACACCAGCGGGTGCAGCTGGATGGCCTTGCCTTCGATCAGAACCGGCTCAAAAGCCTGGATACCGAGTCGGTGCAGCGTCGGAGCGCGGTTCAGCATGACCGGGTGCTCCTTGATGACCTCTTCCAGTACGTCCCATACCTCGGGCCGCTCTTTTTCGACCATCTTTTTGGCGCTTTTGATGGTGGTGACGTAACCGCGTTCTTCGAGTTTGTTATATATGAATGGTTTGAACAGCTCCAAAGCCATCTTTTTGGGTAGACCGCACTGATGCAGTTTCAGTTCGGGACCAACAACGATAACTGAACGACCGGAATAGTCAACGCGCTTGCCGAGCAGGTTCTGACGGAAACGGCCTGACTTGCCTTTCAGCATGTCGGACAGCGATTTGAGCGGCCGCTTGTTGGGGCCGGCGATGGCTCGGCCACGACGACCGTTGTCAAAGAGCGCGTCCACTGCTTCCTGCAGCATGCGTTTTTCGTTGCGGATGATGACTTCCGGAGCCTGCAGTTCGCACAGGCGCTTCAAACGATTGTTGCGGTTGATGACGCGGCGGTACAGATCATTCAGATCCGATGTCGCGAAGCGGCCGCCATCCAGGGGCACCAATGGCCGCAATTCGGGCGGAAGTACCGGAATGCACTCCAGAATCATCCACTCCGGTTTGTTGCCCGAATGCCGGAAAGCTTCCACCACCTTGAGACGCTTGGCCGTTTTCTTGCGTTTGGCTTCGCTGGTTGATTCAATCATCTCGGAGCGCAGTGAGACTGACAGCTCTTCAAGGTTAAGCGAGCGCAGGCAGTCACGGATCGCTTCGGCCCCCATGCCGCCGGTGAAGGCGTCCGCCCCGTATTCCTGCTGCATCTTGAGGAATTTATCCTCGGACATGACCTCGCAGAACTGCAGCGGGGTGTTCTTGGGGTCGCTGATGACAAAACCCTCAAAATAAAGCACTTTTTCAAGATCTTTCAAGGTGATGTCAAGCAGGTTGCCGATCCGTGACGGCAGTGATTTCAAAAACCAGATATGTGCCACCGGCGTTGCCAGGTCGATATGACCGAGGCGTTCGCGCCGGACTTTGGAAGGTATAACTTCAACGCCGCATTTTTCACAGATAATGCCGCGGTGTTTCATCCGCTTGTACTTGCCGCAGTTGCATTCATAATCTTTCGTGGGGCCAAAGATCTTGGCGCAGAAAAGACCGTCCCGCTCCGGTTTGAAGGTCCGGTAGTTGATGGTCTCCGGTTTTTTTACTTCACCATGAGACCGTTCCCGAATCTTGTCAGGAGACGAAATTGAAATGCGTATTGCTGAAAAGTGGAGTGGATCTTTTGGTTTATCAAAAAAGCTGAAATAATCTTCCACGATGCTCTCCTCCGTTATTCTTGAGCCTGGGGTCCGTTGCGTGAGCAGACGCCGGCAAGGAAGTCGATTGTTATTCTTCGTCACCTTCAAGCAGATCAACATCCAGACAGAGTGACTGCAGTTCCTTGATCAGAACATTGAAGGACTCCGGCAGACCAGGCTCAAGGGTGTGCTTGCCCTTGACAATGGCTTCATACATACGGGTACGTCCGGATACATCGTCGGACTTGACAGTTAGGAATTCCTGCAGGGCATGGGCTGCACCATAGGCTTCCATGGCCCAGACCTCCATCTCTCCCAACCTTTGGCCGCCGAACTGGGCCTTGCCGCCCAGCGGCTGCTGGGTAACGAGACTGTACGGTCCAATAGAGCGGGCATGGATCTTGTCGTCTACCAGGTGGTGGAGTTTGAGGAAGTACATGACCCCGACAGTAACCTTGTTGTCGAACGGCTCTCCGGTACGACCGTCAAACAGCGTCACCTGACCGGATGAATGCAGGTTGGCCTTGCCCAGCATGGCCTTGATCTGGGCTTCGGTGGCGCCTTCGAAGACCGGCGATGCCATCGCCACCCCGCGCTGCAGGCGGCGGGCAACCTTGAGTAATTCATCCTGGCCGAGACCGTCGATGAATGCAGCGACTTCTCCGTCGCCATAGACTTCCTTCAGGTATGCTTTCAAATTATCAGCAGAGGTATGCTTTTCCAGCATATCTTCGATTTTCCAGCCGATCCCCTTTGCGGCCCATCCCAGATGGGTTTCGAGAATCTGACCAACGTTCATACGTGACGGGACGCCCAGCGGGTTCAGAACAATCTCGACCGGACGGCCGTCTTCCATGTAGGGCATGTCCTCTTCCGGCAGGATGCGGGAAACAACACCCTTGTTGCCGTGGCGGCCGGCCATCTTGTCTCCGACCTGCAGTTTACGCTTGATGGAGATGTATATCTTGACCATCTTGATAACGCCCGGAGGAAGGTCGTCACCACGCTTCAGTTTCTGGATCTTGTCTTCGAAAACATTGTGAATGAGATCGATCTGGCGATTGAGGGTTTCCAGAATCTGCTGAACCTTGTCATCGGTTTCATCGTCATCGCTGACCGAAATGCTGCCCCAGACATTGCCGGGCAGTTCGTCCAGAATTTCCTCGGTGAATTTACGCCCCTTGGCGAGCAGCAGTTCGCCTTTGCTGCTCTCCAGTTTTACCGCCAGGGTCTTGCCGAGCAGCAAGCGCTTGAGCTTGCCGATGGCAGAATCCCGTATGATACGGATCTCATCCTGCTCGTCCTTGCGAAGTTTTTCCTCTTCGGCCTTTTCGATCAACTCGGTACGCGAGTCTTTGTCATTGCCTTTGCGTGAGAAAATCTTGGCTCCGATAACCGTGCCTTCAACACCGGGCGGAACGGTCAGTGACGTGTCGCGAACATCGCCGGCTTTTTCACCGAAAATGGCGCGAAGCAGCTTCTCTTCGGGAGACAGCTGGGTTTCACCCTTGGGGGTTATCTTGCCCACCAGAATATCGCCCGGTTTAACCTCGGCGCCGATGCGGATGATGCCGGACTCGTCAAGATCCTTGAGGGTTTCCTCACCCAGATTGGGTATGTCGGAAGTTATCTCTTCCTTGCCAAGCTTGGTGTCGCGGGCAACACATTCAAATTCTTCTATGTGGATCGAAGTGTAGCGGTCATCCTTGACCAGTTTTTCCGATATCAGGATTGAGTCTTCGTAGTTGTAGCCGCCCCACGGCATAAAGGCTATCACGACATTCTGACCCAGGGCCAGTTCACCCATGTCGGTTGAAGGGCCGTCGGCAATGACCGCACCCCGTTTGACCTTGTCGCCGACTTTGACGACCGGTTTGTTGTTGATGCAGGTGTTCTGGTTGGAACGGGCAAACTTGATCAGGTTGTAGATGTCTACACCGGTGCCGTTCTCGTCGATTTCGTTTTCGTCGATTTTGACGACAATCCTGCCGGCATCAACCGATTCGACTTCACCATCGTGCCGGGCAATAACTGATACACCGGAATCTCTGGCAACGATGCGCTCCATACCGGTTCCGACCAGGGGAGAGTCGGCCCGCAGCAGCGGTACCGCCTGACGCTGCATGTTAGAGCCCATCAGAGCGCGGTTGGCATCGTCATTCTCAAGGAAAGGGATCAGGGCCGCTGCAACGGACACCAGCTGAATCGGCGCCACGTCCATCAGGGCGATTTCGTCCCGGTGAACGAGGATAAATTCGCCGCTCTTACGGGCCGAGTTGTAATCGTTGACAAAACGTCCGTCCGCATCGACCTCGGCATTGGCCTGGGCGATAGCATGACCTTCCTCTTCCAGCGCCGAGAAGAAACGCACCTCATTGGTAAGTTTGCCGTCCTGCACGATACGGTAGGGTGTTTCCACAAAACCGTGGTCATTGATCCTGGCATAGGTTGACAATGAGGCAATCAGACCGATGTTCGGACCCTCCGGAGTCTCGATCGGGCAGACACGGCCATAGTGAGTCGGATGAACGTCACGGACTTCAAAACCGGCGCGTTCACGCGTCAGGCCCCCAGGTCCCAAGGCCGAAAGGCGGCGCTTATGGGTTACCTCGGAAAGCGGGTTGGTCTGATCCATGAACTGTGACAGCTGCGATGAACCAAAGAACTCCTTGACAACGGCCGAGACCGGTTTGGAGTTGATCAGATCATGCGGCATGAGGTTTTCAACCTCCTGCAGGCTCATGCGTTCCTTGATGGCGCGTTCCATCCTCACGAGACCTATGCGATACTGGTTTTCCAGAAGTTCGCCGACCGCGCGTACGCGGCGGTTGCCCAGGTGGTCGATGTCGTCAATGGCGCCGCGGCCGTTTTTAAGTTCGATCAGGTAACGGACAATTTCAAGAATGTCATTTTTGACCGCAATGCGGATGTCGCTATGCAACAGGTCTTCAAAGACCATACGGTTGCGGCGCAGAACTTCAATGGTTCTGCGATTTTCATCGAAGGCGCCTTGATCAATGGCTTCGGTCAGCTTTACGGTTGCCTTGGAAAGTCCAAGAGGGGCGAAAAACTCTTTCTGGAAGAAATCGTTGTCGCGAATCAGATTGTTCAGCTCATGAAGCAGTTGATCTTTCAATTTGTCCGGGACCGATTGACCTGCTTCAATCTTTTTAATTGATTTCGAAAGATCCGCAGGCAGTTTCATCATCAGGTACTGGGAAAACTGATCATCGGCTTTATTGAAACGGGCTAGCAGTGCTTCGAAGCTGACAACGTCGCTGCTGCTCAACATACAGGGTGCATTCAGTACCATGCAGTCGGGCCAGACCTTGAGGCCCAGTTTGTAATTGAGCTTGAGCCTGCCAACGGCAGACAGGTCGTAGCGTTCCGGGTTGAAAAACAGATTGTCAAACAGAGCCAGTGAGCTTTTCAACGTCGGAGGGTCACCGGGACGGAGACGGCGGTAAATCTCGATCAGTCCTTCGTCACTGGTACTGATCTTGTCGATCAGTAACGTGTCACGGAATGATGAGGTGATGTGCAGGTTGTCTATAAACAGAACTTTGAAACTGGTGACGCCGCGGGCCTTGATCTCGTCAAAGCGATCGGCGGTAATTTCGTCGTTGCACTCAACCAGAATTTCTCCGGTTGTCGGATCCACGATGTCGGATGACGCGTAACGGCCCAGCACGTCTTCGACCGTTGCCGGAACTTCTTTGATGCCATGCTCCTGCATTTTCTTGATCGACGATTTCGTATATTTTCTATTGGCCTTGACAAGAACTTCTCCACTTTTGGGATCTGTCACGTCGACGACAGTCTTTTGCAGTGTCAGTAGTTCCGGTTCAATGCTCTTGCTGATGGAATCAGCTTTTATGTAAATTTCTTCGCTCTTGTAATAATAATTGAGCAGCTGCTCGACGGAGTAGCCCAGTGCTTTGAGCAGGACAGTGGCAGGCATCTTCCTGCGACGGTCTATGCGCACATAAAGAATGTCCTTGTGATCAAATTCAAAATCAAGCCATGAACCGCGATAGGGTATGACTCTGGCAGAATAGAGCACCTTGCCGCTGGAGTGCGTCTTGCCTTTGTCGTGATCAAAAAATACACCTGGGGAGCGGTGGAGCTGGCTGACGATGACTCGCTCGGTACCATTGATAATGAAGGTACCGTTGTCAGTCATAAGGGGGATTTCGCCGAAGTATACCTCTTGCTCCTTGATATCCTTGATTGCCTTGACACCTGATTCCTTGCCGGAATCCCAGATCACCAGCCGAACCTTGACTTTCATCGGAGCGGCATAGGTCATGCCGCGCTGATGGCATTCCTCTACATCGTACTTCGGTTTGTTAAGCGCGTAGGAGACATATTCAAGCGATGCACTTTCACTGAAGTCCTTGATCGGGAACACACTGCGAAATACCGCTTCAAGGCCGGTGTTCTGGCGCGATTCTGCGGGAACTTCCTGTTGCAGAAAACGACGGTATGAATTTTTCTGGATGTCAATCAGGTTGGGGATATCAATTATATTCTTTATCTTGGCGAAGTTTTTACGCAAGAGGTGATTATTGGCGATAGAATAAGCCATGGCTTCTCCTTTGGCGGGTATCGTGCTGGATCCAGCTTTGTAGTGCTAACATACTGGAACAAAAGGAAGTCTGGGAGGATGCTCATTGCCCAAACAACACAAGCCAAGGCCGCTCAGGGCGACCTTGGCTCTCATAATGACAACTAAACAGGGTACTATTTGATCTCGACTTCAGCGCCGGCTTCAAGCAGCTGCTTCTTGGCGTCTTCGGCTTCCTGCTTGGAAATACCGGTTTTAACAGCGCCAGGAGCACCGTCAACCAGATCCTTGGCTTCTTTCAGACCTAGGCTTGTCAGTGCACGAACGACTTTGATGACGTTGATCTTGTTTGCGCCGGCAGCTTTCAAAATAACGTCAAACTCGGTCTGCTCTTCTGCGGCTTCGGTTGCGGCAGGGCCAGCAACGGCAGCAACAGCAACAGGGGCGGCAGCGGAAACGCCGAATTTCTCTTCCAGTTCCTTGACCAGTTCTGCCAGTTCAAGAACAGTCATTTTCTCGATGAAACCGATTACATCTTCTTTAGTGATAGACATTGGTGTTACCTCCGAAATTTTTGGATCGTGTTTGAATTTTTAAAATTAATAAATCAGTTGCCGGCTTTCTGGGCGCGGATTGCATCCAGTACGCGTACAAGCGAACCGGGCAATGCGGCCAGTACGCCAACGAAGTTGGTTGCGGGTGCCTGCATGGAGCCAAGCATCTTGGCAATCAGGACTTCACGCGAAGGCAGATCGGCCAATGCCTGAATCTGTTTGACATCCAGCAGTTTACCGCTCAAAACAGCTGCTTTGAGTACAAACTTGCCCTGCGGATCTTTGGCAAATTTACTCAAAACTTTGGCGGCGCTGGCCGGATCATCATAACTGATGGCCACGGCGGTCGGTCCTGCCAGGTGCGGAGCGATGCACTCAATGCCGGTGTCTTTGGCTGCCAGTTCAAAGAGAGTATTTTTGAACACTTTATACTCTACTGAAACTGCACGCAATTCGTTGCGTAGCGTGGTGGCCTGGCCAACGTTCATCCCGCGAAAATCCGCGAGAAAAACAGCTTTTGCACGCGTGAGACGCTCGTGCATCTCGGTAACTAGTTCTTGCTTACTGTTTTTGTTCAAGCGACTTCCTCCTTTCTTTTGGTATCTGGAGCGATGCTCCGGCCAAAGTCAGGAAGCGCAATGAAATTGCGATACCCCAAGTCTCGGCAGGCCCGACTGTATCGGATTAAGCGCACTCGAGCGCCTGCTGTCTTTGACTTTGGCGAATAAAACGAATTAGATCTGTGAGGTTACATCACTTATATCAAGATTGATGCCCGCGCCCATGGTGGAAGAGAGCGAGATCTTCTTGATATAGGTGCCTTTAGCCGCAGACGGTTTGGCTTTAACAAGTGCCTCAACCAGAGCCAGCAGGTTACCTTTCAGTTTGTCGGCGTCAAATGATACTTTGCCGACCGGTGCGTGAATAATACCCGCCTTTTCCACGCGGAACTCAACCTTGCCGGCTTTTGATTCCTTTACGGCTCTGCTGACCTCGAAAGTGACGGTGCCGACTTTCGGGTTCGGCATCAGTCCGCGAGGACCGAGCAGTTTACCGATTTTACCCACAACACCCATCATATCGGGAGTTGCGATGGCTGTATCGAATTCGAACCAGCCAGCCTGAATCTTGGCCACAAGATCGTCTGCCCCGACGTAATCGGCGCCCGCATCAAGGGCTTCCTTCTCTTTTTCACCTTTTGCAAATACAAGAACGCGAACATCCTTGCCAAGTCCGTTTGGCAGAACTACGGCGCCACGAACCATCTGGTCCGCGTGGCGTGGGTCAACGCCCAATTTGACAGCCACATCAACGGTCTCGTCAAACTTTGCATAGGCGGTCTGTTTTACAACATCAAGAGCAGTCCCAAGTTGATAAACCTTGCTTCTGTCTATTTTTGACATTGCTTCAGAGTGTTTTTTAGCGGCTTTCGACATGATACAACCTCTCTATGATTCAATTAATAGTGTCTCGGATCAGGCAATATCCACGCCCATGGAGCGAGCGGTTCCTTCTACGGTTCTCATGGCTGCCTCAAGCGAGGCAGCGTTAAGGTCAGGCATCTTCTTTTTGGCGATTTCCTCAACCTGTGCCTTGGTAAGCTTGCCGACCTTAGTTTTATTCGGAACAGCAGAACCGCCCTTAATGTCGAGAGCTTTCATGATCAGCACCGGAACGGGAGGTGTTTTGGTAACAAAAGTGAAGGAACGGTCTGCATATACGGTAATGACAACCGGAGTAATGGTACCTTCATCACCCTGTGTCTTGGCGTTAAAAGCCTTGCAGAATTCCATGATATTGACGCCATGCTGACCAAGTGCAGGTCCGATTGGGGGAGATGGATTCGCTTTGCCGCCTGGTACTTGCAGCTTAATGTATCCGGTAATTTTCTTTGCCATTATGGTGCTCCTTTATATGCCGTGTGACTGTCATCCGGTTCGGGATGACATGGTATGAATTAATTCTTTTCTACCTGCATGAACTCGAGTTCCACAGGGGTGGCTCTGCCGAAAATAGTTACGGTAACCCGCAATTTTCCTTTGTCAGGCTTGACATCCTCGACAACACCGGAGAAGTTCAGGAAGGGACCGTCAATGACCCTGACTGTTTCGCCGACTTCAAACTGAACTTTCGGCCGGGGTTTTTCTGCACCTTCTTCCATCCTGCGGGTGATCTTGAAGACCTCATCGTCAGGAATAGGGAAGGGAGTGTTGCCACCGACGAATCCGGTTACTTTAGCGGTTTCCTTTACCAGGTGCCATGCTTCATCGGTAAGTTCCATTTTCACTAGAATGTAACCCGGGAAAAACTTCCGCGAAGATGTTTTTTTCTCACCCTTTTTAAGCTCTACAACCGTTTCGCATGGAATAAGTATCTCTTCAAAGTTACTTTCCATCCCCTCGTTTTTTATACGCTCAAGTAGATTGAGTCTGACTTTGTTCTCAAAGCTTGAATATGTATGAACACCATACCATTTCATGGACATAGGGGATCCTTTAACCTAATATCAGACGCAACAATTTGGCCAGAATCAGATCACATGTGCCGAGGTAAAGTGAAATCAGTAACACGATAATCACGACAACACCAGTTGTGGCAATAGTTTCTTTGCGTGTAGGCCAAGTAACTTTTTCAAGTTCCAGTTTTACCGAATCAAAGAATGCTATGACTTTTTGCACGTGTAACTCCTGACAGTCTGATACGAATGCTGTTGTTCCAATTAAGCAGTCAATGACTATCAAAAACTGCAAACCAATTGATTGAATGGCAGGCCAGGAGGGATTCGAACCCCCAACATCCGGTTTTGGAGACCGGCGCTCTAGCCGTTAGAGCTACTGGCCTGTACGGTTTCAACAATCCCTTCGGATTACTTGGTTTCCTTGTGTGGAGTGTGTTTGCGGCAAAAACGGCAGTATTTGCTGAATTCAAGTTTGCCGGGAGTCGTTTTCTTGTTTTTGGTTGTGGTGTAATTTCTCTGTTTGCACTCTGTGCAGCCAAGGGTGATGATGTCTCTCATGTCAGTGCATCCTTTTGTATGAATCTGCCGGTGAAACAATTGTTTCACCGGCAACTGTTCTCAAAATATATTTATTCGATAATGGAGCTAACGACTCCTGCGCCGACGGTACGTCCACCTTCACGGATAGCGAAGCGGAGACCTTCGTCCATGGCGATCGGAGTGATCAGGTTGATGGTCATGGCGACGTTGTCGC
>JAJZRX010000032.1 GCA_021850095.1 Deltaproteobacteria bacterium | reverse complement strand
AAGTGGCAGCATGGGAAGCGGACCGTAACAGCAGCGCTAAAAAAATTGACTGGCAGTTCACAACCAACGATGCACGGATCAAGTTGAAGCGACTTTATCCGAAATTATGAGTGTTACAAGGTACTAGGCTTTTTCGTCGCTGACGGCAGTCAGACGCCGGTATTTGCCAAGGGCGGTTAAAGGAAAACAGTTCCGGTAGATATGATACTTGATCATGAAATACTTGGGGAAGCCGGTGCCGGTAAAGGCATCCTCGTCCCAGGTGCCGTCCTGCTTCTGGGTGGCCAGCAGGTACTCGACGCCGCGCGCGGCAGCATTGGATCCGGCCTCGCCGGCCGCGAACAGCGCCAGCAGTACCCAGGCGGTCTGTGAGGCGGTGCTGGCTCCGCAGCCCATCAGGGAGCGGTCGATATAGGATTCACAGACCTCGCCCCAGCCGCCATCCAGGTTCTGCTTGGATTTGAGCCAGTTGACCGCTTTCTTGATGTAGGGCTGGGTCATATCCTCGCCGATCGCCTGCAGGCCGCACAGAACCGACCAGGTGCCATAGAAGTAGTTGACCCCCCAGCGCCCGAACCAGGGACCTTCCGGCTCCTGCTCCCGTTTGATGAATTCCAGAGCCCTAACGGCGGCCGGATGGCTTTGAGGATACTTGAAGTTACCCATCAACTCCAGCATGCGACCGGTCAGATCGGCGGTCGGGGGATCAATCAACGCCTCCAGGTCGGCAAAGGGAATTTTGTTGAGGACATGCTTGGTATTGTCCTTGTCAAAAGCTGCCCAGCCGCCGTTTTTGCTCTGCATGCCGAGGCACCAGGCGATGCCGCGCTGAATGGCCTGTTCCTTATGCTTTTTGTCGCGCACCTTAATGTCCTTGATGGCCAGCATGACAAAACCGGAGTCATCCACGTCCGGATACCAGTCGTTTAAAAACTCGAAGGCCCAGCCACCCGGCTCAAGCTCGGGCGCCTTGATCTGCCAGTCCCCCTTACGGCGCACCTCCAGATCCAACAGCCACTGTGCCGCCTTGGTCAGGGCCGGATGGTCGGCCGGAACACCGGCCTCCTGCATCGCCACCAGCGCCAGCGCCGTATCCCAGACCGGCGAGACACAGGATTGCAGTACAAGACTCTCCTCATCCTCGATGCAGAAATTGGCCAGCGCTTCCAGTCCCTTGACGATGGCCGGATGGTCATTGGCATAACCGAGGCAGTTCAGGGCCAGGATCGCATTGAGCATGGCCGGCTGAATGCCGCCCCAGTCGCCGGAAGTTTCCTGATGTTCCAGAATCCACTGTTCAGCGATCGCAACCGCTTTTTTCTTGTAGGGCCGGATCGGCGAGGACTCGTATATTTTCAGCAGATGGTCTGCGCCGATGAAGAAGTTCTTCAAGGTCAGGAAACCGTCTTCCTTGGTGAACGTATAGTCGGTCGGTCGCGGCGGACGGACATACAGCTCCTGAACCCGAGCGTTGGGCGGAATCTTGCGGACAGGCTTTTCCGACATAACGATCGAAAGCGGGATAATGGTTGCCCGGGCCCAGCTGGAAAACTCGTACAGGTTGAAATAGGCCCAGTTGGGCAGCAGCATCAGCTCAACCGGCATGGACGGAACCCCCAGCCAGGAGAACTCCCCAAACAGGGCCAGGAAAATTTTGGTAAAAACGCGGGTCTTCAGAATCCCGCCCTTGGAGAGAATAAAATCGCGCGCCTTTTGCATCTCGGGAGAATCGGCCGAATAGCCGGCCAGTTTCAGGGCGAAGTAGGCTTCGACCGTCGCTGAAATCTCACCGGCGCCCCCCTGCCAGATGGCCCAGGAACCATCCTCGGACTGCTTGGAGAGGATGTTGCGGGCCATTTTGCGCTCGCGCACCTTGTCCACCATGCCCAGAAAATGGAACAGCATGATGTATTCAGAGGTTATGGTTACATTGGACTCAAGCTCCGCCCACCAGTAGCCGTCCGGCAGCTGTTCCCTGAAAAAAAAGTCGCGCGTCCGCTCGATGGCCTTGTCCAGCGGGCTCTTGCCGTCGCCAACCATCTTTTTCCAGATTGAGGGGGGCAGGTGGTGCACCTTTCCCGCTGTTTTTTTCGCTGTTTCAATGACCGGTTCCGCCGTTTCGGAATTAAATGATGTCAGTGCGGATGAGATCGGGTATTTACTGGTATTCATTCAAAAAATCCTCGCCGGGTTCAGTAGGGTGACTCCGCCGGATGAAATTACCACGCGGCATAAAAGTTGACTGTAATATCACATAATGGCCAAAGAGTATATTGTTTTTGATATTTTCGGGCACACACGCGCAGCATAAACCGTCCTGGTGCGGGAATTGAGATTTGCCAGCACCCTATTCAGCATGCTATACAGGACAGCAGTTTATTACCTCTCAGTCATCAGGAGTACCCCCCATCATGTTGAACGGAAAACAGAAACGCCATTTACGCGCCCTTGGGCACAAGTTGAAGCCCCTGATCCAGATCGGCAAAAAGGAAATCGAAACCGCCCTGATCGACGAAACCAACGTGGCCCTCGAACATCACGAACTGGTGAAGGTCAAGCTTCTGGAAAGCTGTCTGCTGGACAAGCACGAGGCTTCCGAAGCGCTGGCCCAAGCCTGCGGCGCCGAGGTGGCCCAGATCCTGGGCAAAACCTTCCTGCTCTATCGTCCCGCCACAACACCGGTCATTGTTCTGCCGGCAACCGACAAAGCGGACAAGGTAAAAGCGGCATGAAGATAGGGTCGATCCTGTTCGATCTGGACGGCACGCTGGTGGACTCGCTGGAAGACCTGACCGATGCCGTCAATCATGTTCGGCAGCAGTTTGCCTTATTCCCGCTGTCATCAGCGGACGTACGCATATTGGTCGGCAAGGGGGCCCGCAATCTGGTCAGCCGGGCATTGCCGGGCTGCGGCACCCCGGAGATCGAACGCGCTCTGCAGCTGTTTCTGGACTACAACAGCGGGCACATCGCCGACAAAAGCCGGCTGTACCCCGGAGTCCCGGAAATGCTGCAGATTCTGCGCAACAGGGGCATCCGCCTGGCGGTGATTTCGAACAAGAATGAGTCCTTGAGCCGCCTGATCCTGCAATGGCTGGGGATCGCTCACTATTTTGAAGCCATCACCGGCGGCGACACCTTCCCCGAAAACAAGCCCTCCCCGCTCCCGCTGCTTGAAACACTCAAAGTGATGGAAACGAAAGCGGAGGAGTGCCTGATGGTTGGCGACAGCATCAACGACTTCCAGGCCGGCAACCGGGCCGGCATTGCAACAATCGGCTGCAGCTGGGGCTACGGCTTCCCGGAAGAGCTGGAACAGTCCGCCTATCGGGCGGACTCCTGCGCTGACCTGCTGAAAACAATCGGCATGCTGGAGCAGACGGCATGAACGGCTGGAGCGGAACCATACTCAAGGTCAACCTGACGGACGGTTCCTGCATCCGGGAAGAGATCCCCCGTCAACTGCTGGAGGAGTATCTGGGCGGGCGCGGCCTGGGGGTGCGGCTGATGCGCGATTATTTCCGTCTGGACCCGTTCGACCCGGCCATGCCGCTGATCTTTTCGGTTGGCCCGTTATGCGGCACCCCGGCGCCGACCGCCGCCCGGCTGTCGGTTGTCTCGCGCTCCCCGCTGACCGGCACGATCTGCGACTGCTCCGCCGGAGGGCGCTTTGCCTGGCGGCTTAAGGCCAGCGGCCTGGATGCGCTGTTTATCAGCGGAAAAAGCCCGTCACCGGTCGTGTTGGCAATCAACGGGGATACGGTTGAAATCATTCCGGCTGACAGTCTGTGGGGCTGCGATGTTTCCACCACCGTGGCGGCGCTGAGCGATCGGGGCAGCGTGGCAACCATCGGGCCGGCCGGCGAGAACCGCGTCCTGTATGCCTGCATCATGACCGGAGAAGGCAACAGTGTCGGCCGGGGTGGGCTGGGCGCCGTCATGGGCAGTAAGAATCTCAAGGCGGTCACGATTAATGGTGATCTGAAAACCGAAACAGCCGATCCGGAGCTGTTTGACAAAGCCCGCCGGGATGTGATCCGGCTTTTCAAGGCCTCGCCGGTCATCTTCGGCCCGCTGGGCATCGCCGAATTCGGCACGCCGGTGCTGGTGGACCTGATGGCCCAGCGCCGCATGGCCCCCACCGCCAACTTTCAAAAAACCTACTTCGAATCCTCGGATCACTACTCCGGCCCGGCCCTGAAAGCGGCCTGCGGAGCCAAAAAAGACGGCTGCTACGGCTGCCCGATCCAGTGCAAAAAATCGGCTGCCGATGGCGTTCACCTGCCGGAATACGAAACCGCTTCCCATTTCGGGGCGCTCAACAACATCGCTGATCTGCACAGCATCGTTTCCTCCAACCAGCTCTGCAACGAGCTGGGCCTGGATACGATCAGCGCCGCCGTCACCCTGGCAGCCTGGGGCGAAATCCGGGGGTGTTTCCCGACCCCTGCCGAAATCCCGGAGTTGCTGCAATCGATTGCCGAGCAACGCGGAGACGGTGAACTGCTGGCGCTGGGCTCCCGGCGCTTGGCGGAGCAGTTGGGCAAACCAGAGCTGTCGATGAGCGTCAAATCCATGGAGCTGCCGGCCTATGACCCGCGCGGGGCCTACGGCATGGCCCTGGCCTATGGCACCAGCGCTCGGGGCGGCTGCCACCTGCGGGCCTACCCGATCTCCCACGAAATCCTGCGCAAGCCGGTGCCGACCGACCGTTTCTCATTCTCCGGCAAGGCCCGCATCATCACCATCGCCGAGGACACCAACGCCACGGTCGATTCGCTGGTGGCCTGCAAGTTCGCCTTTTTCGGCGCCAGCCTGGAGGAATACGCCGAGCTGCTGACCGCCGCCACCGGCATCGAATACTCCCCGCAGCGCCTGAAAGAGATCGGCCGCAGGATCTGCCTGACCGAGCGTTATTACAACTGCGCCAACGGCTTTTCCCGAAAGGACGACCTGCTGCCGGAACGTTTTTTCAACGAATCCGGATCAAGCGGCGACGGCATCGAGATCTCTCCCCTTGACCGGCAGCGTTTCGAGGAAGAACTGGACAAGTACTACCGTATCCGGGGATTGAATGCTGAGGGATGCTTTGACGACCAGACATTTCTGGAGAAGCAGCCGTGACATAAAATAATCGGTCATTGAGTAAAACGGCTTTACGCCCTGATCAATGCCCTTTTCACCTGCTAACTTCCGCATCCTTGTTGATTCCTTCAGGTAGGGACGCTTGCTGGAAAATGTCGTGGCCTGCCTCAAACCACCTTGTCAATTTGTAGCTTATAGGCTAATATATGACCACACAGGTATTTCCACACGAGATTGACTATTACAAAACCGAAAACGGCACTGCACCTTTTAAGGCATGGCTGGAGGCACTTCGGGACGTAAACGGGCGGGCAAAGATTCGTGTCAGACTCGACCGCGCCCGCCTGGGGAACTTTGGCGACCACAAACATCTTGATGAAGGTGTCTGGGAGTTACGGATCGACTACGGGCCAGGATATCGCGTTTATTTCGCCAAAGAAGAAAACCGGATTATCTTGCTTCTGATTGGCGGCGACAAGGGTAGCCAGAAACGGGACATTGCACAGGCCACCAGCTATCTGCAAGATCACAGAAGGAGACACCAGCATGGCACACATGACTGAATATCAAAAAGACCTGATCGAAGCGCTGAAAGATCCGGTTGAAGCTGCGGCATATCTGAATGCCGCGCTTGAAGAGGGAGATCGTGAGACCTTCCTGCTGGCGCTACGCAACGTTGCCGAGGCCAATGGTGGCATGGCAGCGGTTGCTGACAAGGCACACCTTAATCGTGAAAGCCTGTATCGCACCTTGTCGCGCCGAGGAAACCCGGAAATTCGCACACTATTCAACCTGCTGCACGGAGTCGGCCTGCGACTGAATATAACTCCGGAAACGGCGACTGCATAGGATTGGTGGCAACCATACAAAGACAGATAAAATACGCCGAGCTGCTGACCGCCGCCACCGGCATTGAATACTCCCCGCAACGTCTGAAAGAGATCGGCCGCAGGATCTGCCTGACCGAGCGTTATTACAACTGCGCCAACGGCTTTTCCCGAAAGGACGACCTGCTGCCAGAGCGTTTTTTCAACGAATCCGGATCAAGCGGCGACGGCATCGAAATACATCCCCTCGATCGGCAGCGTTTCGAGGAAGAACTGGACAAGTACTACCGCATCCGGGGATTGAATGTGGAGGGATGTTTTGAGGATTCGGGGTTTCTGGAGAAGCAGCTTTAGGGAACCGCCCGGAAATCACCTTGCCCGGCACGACAGGCACAAATTGACCAACGATCTTCGGCTGCACTGTTGGAGAAATATTCCATTCGGGAGGATGAGCGGTTCACACGCACACGCGTACGCGCGCGTGAACCGGTGAATAAGGAGTTGAGCAACTATGACTACTGATGAATCAATCCATAAATTACTTCAATATCGAATGGAGTCCGTTGCGACCGGTCACCTCGCTCTCAAGTACACGTTTGAATGGCTGAGTGTCCCTTCTATGAAAATCTATTTCGATGACTTGCAGGTAATTGAAGGGAACGCTCGCGGATTTACAAACCCAGCAATTGAAGCTGCAATTGTTCACTGTCGAGCATTGCTTGAGTTCCTTGGGCTTAAGGCGAAAAATGAAAAAAACCTTGAACAGAGAAAATCAGCAAAAAGCGATGATGTTGTAATCGAACATTTTCATAGCCCGAAGGGGCAACTGCGAAAAGTAACTGTTGACGAAGCAACAGCACCATATGCAGGTGAGCCAACTGAAGCTGAACAGGCTTTTGCGTATGTTCTCCACACTGCAAACAAGGGGCTTGCTCACAACACATATGGTTTTGCGAAGTCAGATGAAGCATCCCAATTACTCGAAATTGCTTTTCGTGGAGTATTTACCTTGATGGTGAATTATTTTTACAATCCGCTAGGAATGCAACCACCTGATTGTGAGACAAAAAGCCGTAAAAGGAATGCCGAAACTGACGCGGCAAACAATCCGTCGCGAAGGTAACTGCTGGAACCATTATCGCCATCGGCATTGCAGTACGAACTGGAGGTAAAGACAATGTGTCAAAAAAATATTTTAATATGCAGATGTGTCAGCTTTATACTTATTTTTCTTGTCGCATTTCCTGCATCTGAATCAATTTCTTTTCAAAAGAAAGTACAATCTTCTTCTGAAACTGAATTAACGACACAAATTCAAGATCTTGCTTATGAATCTGGTCGTTCGTCAGCTAGACTTCAAAAAGCTCTCAATAATGTTGATGAAATAACTAGATTAGACTCAATTCCACAAATAGTTATGGCTATCAATACAATTGACACTGCAGAAGATCTATATTTTAAAGCAAATCAAGATTCTGACCTGCTATCAGAATTTATCCTCAAAAATAAGACTCGACTTAAAAAAAATAAAATGAGTGCTTTTATTGACATGGAAGGCTTAATAAATGAAGCATATTATACTCACAGGAAAACTTTAGGGAATTTTCTAAAGGCATATAACACGATGCTCAAATTTATGAGGGATAATTTTGATGATATAGCTAAAGGTAAGATACCCCAAAGAGATATTTATGAAGAACTTTTCTACAAATATAGATCTGCTCTTGATGCAAATAATGAAGCCTATATTATGTATAGAAAATTCGTAGATCAATACATAAGCAAACGACCTGCTTTAGCTGAAATGATGTCGAAAGCGCGGCACGATTTAGGCGAATAGGCGAAATATTGTTAGAAAGAGGTTTATTCTTGAATAATTCGAAGGTGCAATTCCCAACCAGGGCCTTGGACGCCGACCGGGGCTGAGAAGCGCCCCGGTGCGGGTCAAGGCCCGGCCCGTTGGACACGATCGGGTATCGCCAACAGGACCATGCAATGACCACGGAAGCCAAATACATTCACAAACGCACCGGCGACCAGGGCGAGGAGATTGCTGCCGCCTTTCTGACCGCGCGCGGCTACCGCATACTGGAGCGCAACTTCCGCTGCCGAGGGGGTGAGGTGGACATCATCGCCCGCGCTCCCGGTGACCGGGGACTGGTGTTTATCGAGGTCAAAGCCCGGAAAGGGCTGTCCTATGGTGTACCGCAGCTGGCGGTGACTCCCTTCAAGCAGCGCCAGATTTCCAAGGCCGCCCTGACCTGGCTATCGATCAAGGGGCTGCACGACAGCAACGCCCGGTTTGACGTGATCGCGATTCTGTTGCATACTGACGCGCCGCACGCTATTGAACATATTCAGAATGCTTTCGACCTGGCTTATTGAGGAGAATCCATGAATTTTACCGCCGTCCTGGCCCAGATCAAACCGAAACTGGGCTGTATCAACGACAACCTGGCGCTGATTGAAGAGCGCATCCAAAGCGCCCGGGGTGGCGGCGCCGATCTGATCGTCTTTCCGGAACTGGCCCTGACCGGCTATTTCCTGAAGGATCTGGTGCCCGAAGTGGCACTGCGGCTGGACTCGCCCGAGATAATCCGCCTGACGGAACTTTCGCGGGGAATCTCGATTGCACTCGGATTTGTTGAAGTAACCGATGATTACTGTTTCCATAACTCAGCGGTTTATCTGGAGGATGGCGTTATCAAACACCTGCACCGCAAGGTCTATCTGCCGACCTACGGACTGTTCGACGAACAGCGCTACATGGCCCGCGGCGAGCGTTTCCGCGCATTTGATACCAAGTTTGGACGGATGGGGATGCTGATCTGCGAGGATATGTGGCACCTGTCAAGCTCCTACATCCTGGCCATGGACGGCGCCACCTCACTGCTCTGCCTTTCCAGCAGCCCCGGTCGCGGCATTGAAGGGGAATCGCTCGGCTCGGCAACGGCCTGGCAGCAGCTGACTTCGACCACCGCCCGGTTCCTGAACTGCCGGGTGCTGTACTGCAACCGGGTCGGCTATGAAGACGGGGTCAACTTCTGGGGCGGGTCCGAGTACATCGCCCCCTCGGGCGAATCGATCAATCGCGGCAGGATGATGGAGGAGGACAGCGTCACGGCCCTGCTCGATGAAGGCTCCCTGCGCCGGGAACGGATCTTCTCACCCATGCTGCGGGATGAAAACCTGTTTATCACGATGCAGGAGCTGCGCCGCATCGAGCGGGAAAGGAGACAATGATGGCCGGATTAACAGCCAACACCGCTCTGTTGCGGCAGATACTGGTCGGTTTCGTACGTGACGAGGTCCACAAGGTCGGAATCAGCAAAGCCGTGCTGGGACTGTCGGGCGGCATTGATTCAGCGCTGGTGGTTTTTATCGCCGCCGAGGCACTGGGACCCGAAAACGTACAGGCCATCTGCATGCCCTACAAAACCAGCAACCCGGAAAGCGAAGCCCATGCCCGGCTGGTGGCGGAGGCCTGCGGGGTCAACTTCTCGGTGCTGCCAATCACGCCCATGGTGGATGCCTACTTCGAGAGCTTTCCGGATGCCGACAATATGCGGCGCGGCAACAAGATGGCCCGCGAGCGGATGACGATCCTCTTTGACCACTCGGCCCTGCTACGGGCCCTGGTGCTGGGCACCAGCAACAAGACCGAATTGCTGCTGGGCTACGGCACGCTTTACGGCGACATGGCCAGCGCGCTCAATCCGATCGGCGACCTGTATAAATCACAGGTCTGGCAGCTTTCGGAAGAGTTCGGCGTACCCCAGGCCGTGATTGACAAGAAACCGTCCGCCGATCTGTGGGCCGGACAGACCGATGAAGAGGAACTGGGCTTTTCCTACCGCCAGGTGGACGAACTGCTGTACCGCATGGTGGATCTGCGCCTGAACAGAGCTGAGCTGATGGCGGAAGGATTTGAAAGCGGATTCATCGACAGCGTTTACGCCAAGATCCAGAATTCTCACTTCAAGCGCCGCCTGCCGGTGATCGCCAAAGTATCCAACCGCACCATCGACCGCGACTTCCGTTATTCAAGGGACTGGGGCAAATGAAATCGGACAGCAACAGCCGGGTGGTCTACAGCAGCGAGAGCGGCCGCATCAAATCGGATTGCGCCGCCAAAAAAGCTCCCGCCAGTCCCACGGATGGAACGGTACGGCTGCAGCGCCAGACCAAGGGTCGCGGCGGCGGCACCGTGATCGTCATCAGCGGACTGCCGCTGACGGCGGTTCAGATCAAAGAGTTGGCCGGAGCCCTTAAAAAGAGGTGCGGCTGCGGCGGCACCGTCAAGGACGGCGTTATTGAAATCCAGGGCGATCACCGCGATACGCTGCTGGGCGAACTACAGTCACGCGGCTACAAGGTTAAACTGTCCGGCGGGTAAATCAGCCGTATACTGAACATATTACAATAATTGCTTGACCTGCGGCGGATAATACCCTATTTATACGAATCCGATTTTCACCGAACCGACCATGAACAATCGCTTCATGGCTCACAACACATGCGAGAGTGGCGGAATTGGCAGACGCACCAGACTTAGGATCTGGCACCGTAAGGTATAGGAGTTCAAGTCTCCTCTCTCGCACCACACATTACTCCAATGTTTGTTCCGTTAATCTCCAGATGACAAACATTACATTTCATATCAGAAGAGGACAGCCACCATGCAGGTAAACGTTGAAGAGCTCAGCCCGGTTCAGAAAAAAATCAGCATCGAGATCCCGGCTGAACGGGTAAACGAAGAAATAGAAAAGGCTTATTCCGCCATTCAGAAAAAAGCCAAGCTCCAGGGTTTCCGTCCCGGCAAGGCGCCAATGAACCTGATCAAGCGCACCTACAGCAATGCCATGCGTGACGACGTCATGCGCCGCCTGTACGAGCAGACCCTTTACCAAGCTCTCAACGATCACAAGATCGAGCCGGTGGATTCGCCGACAATTGAAAGCGATGTGCTTGAGCAGGGCGCATCCTTCAAGTACAGCGCCCTGGTTGAAGTCATGCCCCAGATTCTGCTGCAGGATTACAGCGGCCTGGAAGTCAAGAAAGAAAAGTATGTGCCCAAACCGGACAGCGTTGACGCCGAGTTGGCCCGCATGCAGGAAAACATGGCTCAACTGGTCCCGCTGGACGATGGCAGTGCGGTTGAAAACGGACACTCGGTTTCGCTCGACTACTCGTTTTCAGTGGACGGGATGCCGGAAGAAAACTCGGTTGCCGAAGATGCCGTTGTTGAAGTCGGCGCCAACAAACTGATTCCCGGATTCGAGGAGCAGCTGGTCGGCATGAAGTCCGGCGAGACCAAGGAATTCAGCATCGATCTGCCGGAGGGCTACCGCAACGCGGAGGCGGCCGGCAAACAGGGTCTTTTCAAGGTGACAATCAAGGAAATCAAGCGCAAGGAGCTGCCTGAACTGGACGATGAGTTCGCCCAGCAGTTCGGCGAATTTGAGACCATGAGCGACCTGCGCGCAAAGATGACCGAATATCACGAAAAGCACGAAACCGAGCGCATCGAGAATGAACTTAAAGAGCGCACGGTCAAGGCTCTGATCGAAAAAAATCCGCTGGACGTTCCAGAGTCGATGGTAAAGCGCCAACTGGACTACATGCTTGAGAACCTGAAGAACCGTCTCAAAAGCCAGCAGATGTCCCTGGATATGATGGGTCTCGACGATGCCGGCTTCCGCGTCCGTTTCCGCGACGACGCCGCCGACAAGGTCAGGGGCGGATTGCTGCTGATGGCCCTGGTCGAAAAAGAGAACATCTCGGTGTCCGACGAAGACCTGAACGAGCGTTACGAGAAAATTGCCGCCGGCAATCCCGATATGCTGACCCGCATCAAGGACTATTACGCAGCCAACGCCAACGCCAAAAACTCGATCATTTCCGAAATAAAGGAAGACAAGGCAATTTCGCTGCTGATCAGCAAGGCTGTCATCACCGAAGTCGATGCTTCCGAACTGAAAGCTGCTTGAGGAGAACCGGATATATGTATATCCCGATGGTCGTAGAACAGAGTGGACGGGGCGAGCGCGCGTATGACATTTATTCCCGCCTGCTGAAGGAACGGATTATTTTTCTGGGCGGCGCCATTGACGACAACGTGGCCAACCTGATCATCGCCCAGCTGCTGTTTCTGGAGGCTGAAGACCCAGATAAGGATATCCACCTGTACATCAACTCACCCGGTGGAGTGGTAACCGCCGGCATGGCTATCTACGATACCATGCGCTACATCAAAGCGCCGGTTTCAACGATCTGCGTGGGACAAGCCGCCTCGATGGGGGCGATACTGCTGACCGCCGGCGAGAAGGGCAAGCGTTTCAGCCTGAGCCATTCCCGCATCATGATTCATCAGCCGCTGGGCGGGTTTCAGGGACAGGCCACCGACATCAGCATTCACGCCAAAGAGATTCTGCGCATGAAAGATGAATTGAACGGAATCCTGGCGGCACTGTCCGGCCAAAGCAAGGAAAAGGTCGAAAACGACACCGAACGCGACTTTTTCATGTCCGCCGAAGATGCCAGGGAATACGGACTGATCGATGAGATATTCACCAGAAAGCCTGTGACAGGAGTGACTCCATGAGCCGACGGGACGCCCCCCAGGAACACCTGACCTGCTCTTTCTGCGGCAAAAGCCAGGAAGACGTCAAGAAACTTATCGCCGGGCCGGCCGTCTACATCTGCGACGAATGCATCGAGCTCTGCAATGACATCATCGCCGAAGAGATGAAGATGGAGGAAACCCTCGGACCGGATCTGAAGAAACTGCCCAAGCCGCGCGAGATCAAGGAAATCCTGGACGAGTACGTCATTGGCCAGGAAAAGGCCAAGAAAGTGCTTTCGGTGGCGGTGTACAACCACTACAAGCGCATTGACACCGGCATCAAGCCCAGCGATGTGGAGATGCAGAAGAGCAACATCCTGCTGCTCGGCCCGACCGGATCGGGCAAGACGCTGCTGGCCCAGACCCTGGCACGGATCCTCAAGGTTCCCTTTGCAATGGCCGACGCCACCAACCTGACCGAAGCCGGTTATGTGGGCGAGGATGTGGAGAACATCATCCTCAGCCTGCTGCAGGCTGCCGATTATGATGTGGAGCGGGCCCAGAAAGGTATCGTCTACATTGACGAGATCGACAAGATCGCCCGCAAGACCGATTCCCCCTCCATCACCCGCGATGTTTCCGGCGAAGGCGTTCAGCAGGCCCTGCTCAAGATCATCGAAGGAACCGTGGCCAGCATACCGCCCAAAGGGGGGCGCAAACACCCGCAGCAGGAGTTCATGAAGGTTGACACGACCAACATCCTCTTCATCTGCGGCGGAGCCTTTGCCGGTCTGGAAACCGTCATCCAGCAGAGGATCGGCAAAAAGACCCTTGGCTTTGGCGCTGAAGTCAAAAAACGCGAAGAAAAAAAACTGGGCGAACTGCTCAACAACCTGACGCCGGAAGACCTGCTGAAGTACGGTTACATCCCGGAATTCATCGGTCGTCTGCCGATGCTGGCCACCCTGACCGAGCTTGACGAAGATGCCATGGTGCAGATTCTTAAAGAACCCAAGAATTCGCTGGTCAAGCAGTACCAGAAGCTGTTTGAGCTGGAGAACGTCCGGTTGCGCTTTACGGACGGCTCGCTGGTTGCGGTTGCCAAAGAGGCCCTTAAGCGCAACACCGGCGCCCGCGGCCTGCGGGCTATTCTTGAGAACTCGATGCTGGACATCATGTATGACGTGCCGTCCCAATCGAATGTCCAGGAAGTTGTTATCAACGAAGACGTGATCTACAACAAGGAAAAACCGATCGTTGTCTATGAACAGGAACTCAAGGATGCTGCATAAGCGTTATACGCTCTTTACATCAGCTTATCTGCTGACATTTTGACTGAAACATCACCCTGATTTTTGAAAAATATTCGTCATGCCCCATAAACTGTAGCTTTGAACGAAATTATGCTTGACACTTTTTGCAAAAACCTGATAAACACTGTGTCGCTTTGTTATTACAAAAAAATCGGAGGTGTAACGTGACAAAAGCAGAATTGATCAGCTCGGTAGCAGAAAAAGCAGAACTGAAAAAAGTGGATGCAGAGAAAGCTGTAGCTGCATTTATTGCCACTGTCACGTCTGCCCTCAAGAGCGGCGACAAGCTCAGCCTGGTTGGTTTCGGAACATTCTCGACCTCCAAGCGTGCCGCCCGTAAGGGTCAGAATCCTCAAACCGGCAAGAAAATTGACATTCCGGCTGCTACCGTTCCCAAGTTCAAGCCGGGCAAAACCTTGAAAGAAGCCGTAAACGTCGTTCCTGCCAAGAAGAAGAAATAGTTTCGGATTAATCCGGGGTTGTAGCTCAGTTGGTTAGAGTGCCAGCCTGTCACGCTGGAAGTCGCGGGTTCGAGCCCCGTCAACCCCGCCATAAATATCGGGCGAATAGCTCAGCTGGGAGAGCGCCAGCCTTACAAGCTGGATGTCACAGGTTCGATCCCTGTTTCGCCCACCATAGTAAAACGGGTAAAAGCACACTCTTTCCCCGTTGTTTTCTCTGCAGTACCCCTTGGGGTTGTAGCTCAGTTGGTTAGAGTGCCAGCCTGTCACGCTGGAAGTCGCGGGTTCGAGCCCCGTCAACCCCGCCATTTAAAAAAGGCTCCTGATTTTTCAGGGGCCTTTTTGTTTGACAAACCAGCCGCGACCTTCACGTCAGGCTTCAATTTTCAGGCGTCTGATCTTTTCAACCAGTGTCGTGCGGTTGATTCCCAGCAATGCCGAAGCCTTGGCCTTGACACCGCCGGACAGCTTCAGGGCCTGCATAATCAGATTGCTCTCTACTTCGAAAATGATTGCGTTAAGATCAGCGCCGGTTTCGGTCAGATCTATGCGAACCCCTGCCCGACTGCGCTTTCCCCTCACAATCCCGGGTGGCACATCTTCCAGATTTATGATTGATCCATCTGTCAGCGCGACCATCCGCTCAATCAGATTTTCCAGTTCGCGAACATTTCCCGGCCAGGTGTATTGCTCCATGACTTCCAGAGCCTGTTTGCTGATCGACATCAAAGGCCGCCCCATCAGCTGGCAGTATTTCGCCAGAAAATGTCCGACCAGCGCCATAATGTCATTCTGACGCTCCCGCAGGGGGGGCAGATGGAGCGGGATGACATTCAGACGGTAGTACAGATCCTCACGAAACAGCCCCTGCTTGACCATTTTTTCCAGATCGTTATTGGTTGCTGAAACAACACGAACATGCAGTTTGAGCGGTTTGTTTGATCCAACCCGCTCAACCTCATGCTCCTGCAATATTCGCAGTAGCTTGGTCTGCAGCTGCAGCGGCATGGTGCCGATTTCATCCAGAAAGATGGTGCCGTGATTGGCCGCTTCGAACTTGCCCGGCTTATCGCTGATTGCGCCGGTGAAGGATCCCTTGACATGACCGAAAAGCTCGCTTTCCAGCAAAGCTTCCGGAATTGCGCCGCAGTTTACCGCAATAAAGGGGCGATCCTTGCGATTGCTGTTGTAATGGAGCGCACGGGCAACCAGTTCCTTGCCGGTTCCCGATTCACCGGTAATCAGAACGGTCGAATCGGTTTTGACGATCCGTCGCATACGCTCGAAGACAAGCTGCATGGCGGGCGAATTGCCGACGATATTGCTGAATTCGAAACGTCCCTGGAGCTGTTTGCGGAGATACACGTTTTCGGAAAGCAGCTGTTGTTTTTCGAGCGCCTTGGTCACGACAATTTTCAGTTCATCGAAATCAATCGGCTTGGTTATGTAATCAAAGGCCCCTTCTTTCATGGCCCTGACAGCCGTCTGGGCGGAAGCGTGACCGGTGACGACAATAACTTCCGTGGATGATGAAACCTTGCGCACATTCTGCAGAACATCAAAGCCGCTGCAGTCGGGCAGAAACAGATCGGAAACGATAATCCGGAATTGTTCCCGGGCAACGACCTCCAACGCCTCCTTGCCGTTGACCGCCGAAACAACCGTGTAACCGGCGGATCGCAGCAGCAGCGTCAGCGCCTCACGTCCCGAATCGTCATCATCAATGACAAGAATCTTTATCTGATCAGCCATTCGATTAACCCCATACAGTCATTTGCGGCATTAAATCGGCAATTGTTCTGAAATGCAACGCTAAAATTGACCAATAAAAAACCCCGCCGGGGAAGCGGGGTTTTTGTCAGCAACCAGTAACGGCCCGGATTGATCGTTCCAAAGCATCCAGAAGAAACTCCAGTTCACTGTCTGAAATAACCAGCGGCGGAAAAATGACCACCGTATTACCCAGCGGCCTTGAGAAAATTCCGTACTTACGCGCCTCAAGACAAACCCGCACGCCGATCTTCATTTCCCAGGGATAAGCCCGGCGGGATTCCTTATTCTCCACCAGTTCGACCCCGGCAGCCAAACCGCACTGACGGACATCACCCACATGCGGCAGATTCCTGAATTGTACCAGGCGCTCCGACAACCTTGCTATCCGGGGCTGCAGGGCCGTCAGCAGATCGTCACGCTCAAACAGCTCCAGACTCTTCAGGGCCACGGCGCAGGCCAGCGGATTGCCGGTAAAGGTGTGACCGTGAAAAAAAGTCTTCAGTTCGGAATATTCACCCAGAAAGGCGCGATACACCTGTGAGCTGGCAATCGTCGCCGCAATCGGCAGATAGCCGGCGGCAATCCCCTTGGAAACAGCCATGATATCCGGCACCACATCTTCATGCTGGCAGGCGAACATCCGGCCGGTGCGGCCAAAGCCGGTGGCCACCTCATCGGCAATCATCAAAAGGTCATACCGGTCGCACAACCTGCGAACAGCTTTCAAAAAACCGGGCGGCTGAACGATCATGCCGCCGGCACCCTGGATCAGGGGCTCGATCACCAGACCAGCCACACTGCCGGCCTGCTCCTGCATGATCAGCTCCAGCGCCTGCAGACATTTCATACCGCAGGCAGTCTTGTCCTGACAGCCCAGCTCACAGCGGTAGCAATAGGGCGCCGGAGCCTGGAGCGCCTCGAACATCAGCGGCTTGAAGGTGGCATGGTAAATATCGATGCCCCCCACACTGACGGCGCCCAGGGTGTCGCCATGGTAGGCATTCCTGAAGGTGATGAAACGGCTCCGTTCGGGCCGGCCATGATGAACCTGGTACTGATAGGCCATCTTGACCGCCACTTCCATCGCGGTTGAGCCGTTGTCGGAATAAAAGACATGCTCCAGGCCGGGCGGGGTGATTTCAGCCAGCCGGGCAGCCAGAATGATGCTTTGCTCGCTGGCCAGTCCCAGCAGGGTGGAATGCTCCAGCTTGTCGACCTGCTCCTTGAGGGCCTGATTCAGCTCGGGCCGGCAGTGACCATGGACATTGGTCCACATGGAGGCCACGCCGTCCAGATAACGATTGCCGTCGGTATCGATCAGCCAGCACCCCTCTCCTTTTTCGATCACGATCTGATCATCGCGTTCCCAATCCAGCATCTGGGTAAAAGGGTGCCAGACGTGCCGGCGGTCCCACTCGCGCAGTTGCGCCGTCGAATATTCACTCATACTCCCAGCTCCCGCAGCACGATCGCGGTTTCCGGCTGTCCGTCCAGCCAGGCCGCCAGTTCATCGACCATTTCGATTTGATCGGGTTCATTGCGTTGTGGCCAGACCCCCAGCACCGGCGCACCGCACAGCGAGCCGATCTGATGCGGAGCGCTTTTTTCGGCCGAATCCGGCTGCTCCGGCATGCCGTTGACGATAACACCCGCCACCTTCAGCCCCATCTGCTGGGCAGCGAAACAGGTCAAAACGGTATGATTGATGGTGCCTAACCCGGGCCTCGCCACAACCAGCAGCGGCAAACCGATCTCCCGCGCCAGATCCGCAATCAGCAGGCCGCCCGAGAGCGGCACCATCAATCCGCCAGCCCCTTCCACAATCACATACTCATGGCTTGAGGCCAGGCGATCAAAGGCTTCCTTGATCTTGGCAAAATCGATCCGCACTCCGTCAATTTTGGCCGCTTCGGCCGGGGCCAGCGGTTCACGCAGGCAGTAGGGCGCCACATCGGAGTCGTACTGAATACCGGCTGCTTCGCAGAGCAGCTCGGCATCTTCCGATATCAACTCGCCCTGGTCGTCGCGGCAACCGCTGGTGACCGGCTTCATGACCCCCACATTAACGCCGTTCAAACGCAGTAGACGGGCCAGTGTCGCGGCTGCAATGGTCTTGCCGACCCCGGTATCAGTTCCGGTAATAAAAATTCCGCGCGCTTTCATCAGCCACACCCGCATTCGGCCACGGTCATGCCCAGGTCGGCCACCATTTTGAGGTCGTCGTCAGGATTGCGACCAAGCTTGGTCAGGTAATTGCCGGTCATCATCCCGCTGGCCCCGGCCATGAAAATCCAGGACTGCAACTCACGCAGATTGCGTTCACGTCCTCCGCAGACTTTGATCTGCCGGTCAGGCAGCAGGAAGCGGTAAATTGCGATGATCTTGAGGCACTCCAGCGGCTTCAGAAAATCAGCCCCGGCCAGCAGGGTTCCCTCGACCGGATCAAGGAAGTTGACCGGTATGGAGTCCACCTCCAGCTCCCGCAGGGTCAGCGCCATCTCGATACGCTGCTCCATGGTTTCACCCAGCCCGAAGATTCCCCCGCAACAGACCTTCAGACCGGCCTGTTTGGCCACCCGCACCGTGTTCACATCGTCCTGGTAGTCATGGGTGCTGCAGATGGCCGGGAAAAAGCTGCGCGAGGTTTCCAGGTTGTGGTGATAGGTGACCATGCCGGCGTCACGCAGGGTACAGGCGGTTTCGTAATCCAGGATTCCCAGCGAGCAGGAGGGATTGATGGAGGTTTCGCGCCGGATCCGGCGCAGCGAGGCGCAGATGCGATCCAACTCCTCCCCCTTGCTGATCGTAGTGCCGCTGGTAATGATGCCGTAACAGGATGATCCGACCGACTCGGCCCCTTTGGCGCAGCGCACCAGCTCGTCCTCATCCACCAGCGGGTATACCGGGACACCAGTCTGGTGATGGGCCGACTGGGCGCAAAAAGCGCAGTTCTCGGGACAGCGCCCCGACTTGGCGTTAATGATTGAGCAGAGCGTCACGGCACTGCCGGTGAAATGCTCGCGGATACGGCCGGCCTCGGCCAGCACACGGTACAGCTCGCTTCCTTCGGCGGACGCCAGCCGAAGAGCGGTCTCGCCATCGATCTGATTGCCCGCAATGACACTGTCAGCACAGGCGGTCGGGTCATACTTCATTTCTAATCCTCCTGAAAGCCAGCATTAGCACGCCATGCCAGCATTGTCAACCAGGACACCGGCAATGGGTTTACAACCAGACACACTGTTTTTCAATCACATGAAGCACAGCAACTGTCTAGGATTGTTTTGCGCTCTTTTTTACTATCGTACTTCCCACCAGATCGTGGTAAATTTCCCCTGTCATTAATCAGCAGCTGATCATCAATCATGTATCAATTCAGGCGTTAGTGAGGGAGTTGTGTATGTCCAGGTTTCCAAATATGCATCAGATCGTGAGCACGCTGATTTTCATGCTTGTTACGGTGCAGCTTTCCCATGCCGCCGCAGTCATAACCGTGGATCAATCCGGAATCATCAATGGGAGCGGCATGGACGGAATCGCAGGCATTGACTTGATCATCAACTATGACAGCTCGAATTTATCTACTCCAACCGTAACAAAGGGCAGCCTCATACCCCAAAGTATGCTGGCGGCCAACACCTCCGTGCCCGGGGTCATACGAATTGCCATCATCAGCACCACCCCCTTTTCCGGTTCCGGTCAGATTGCAGTCATAAAATTCGCTTCCAATACGGGAAATGGGTGGATCAGATTGGCATCGTACTCAAAGATCGATGCTGAAGCGGTGAAAATTCCGGTTGACTCGTCAACACCTGATACAGAAGCGCAACCTGCATCACAAACAACAACCACAACCACAACCACATCCCCGTCTGCAGCAACGGTTGTACTTGGCAACGTTAACTACACCACGACCCAAACGGAAACTCCATCGGCGAGGGTTGAAACGCAAACCCCGGAACCGGCCGCCACCATCTACCAGAAGTCGACTCCACCACAGCCTGAGCCCGACAGCGCCAACTCGCCCCCCGCCCCCGCTTCCCGTCAGCCAGTAACAGATGCCAGGGTCAGCGAACCGGGTCAGCAGATCATTTACAAAGGTGTGCTTGATCGTTTCAAAACCTACCGGGGCGACAAGAGCCTCCCGTTTATGGCAGCCCTGTTCCGCAAGGAAATTTCCCAATTCGTCCGTCAGGAACCTGAAGTTGCAGTAAGCGACGGAAAATCCAGGATCAGGATCATTGTCGACCTTCCGAACAGCCTCCAGACCTCGCCGAATTTCGCCCTGGATAACGCAACAATTATCTCGGCCAGGAAGGATAGTGTAGTGAAGGGGCGCTGGATCATCGAAGCGTTGCCGGAAGCCGCTGCCTGGAAAGCGACCTTGAGCATCATAGCCGGTGAAGAGAGTTTTGAATATCCGTTGACCGTGACGCCCCCCTTGGGCAGCTCCCTGAAAGCGGATCAGTCGGGCTGGAATAGTTTCCTGAAAGAAATCGGGACGCCGCAAAAGCCGCTGCATGATTTCAACCGTGACGGCCTGCGCGATTATATCGACGAATTTATCTTCGTCGCCAATCACCTGGCCGGAAAATGAAGCCGGACGTAACGCCAGCAGGGTAAGAACACAACAGGCCTGTTTCCAGCGATTGGAAACAGGCCTGTTAAATTTACGGCGTTATCAGCGCTTACTTATGCCGAAAGATCCTTCAGCGATTTGCCGGGGGTAAACTTTCCGCTGGTTTTTGCGGCGATCTGCATCTCTTCGCCGGTTTTGGGGTTACGGCCGGTCCGTGCGGCACGGGTGGCGGCGCTGAACACACCGAAACCTACCAGGGCGACCTTGTCGCCGGCCTTGATGGCGGCGGTTACTTCCTCAACAAAGGCGTTAAGAGCTTTTTCGGCTTGAGTTTTGGTCAGTTCTGCGTTTTCTGCCATTTTTGCTACCAGTTCTGCTTTAGTCATGATTCCTCCGTGGTGTGGTGATATACAGCCGGTTATAGCACAAGCTTCCGGCCAAGTGCCAGCATCTTTGTTGTCACGGCTGCTGATTTTTTACTGACGTTCAGCCCTTCAGCCCGGCCTCCCGGGCCAGCGCACTCCAGGCCGGCAGACTGCGCTGGATCATCTCCTTTTCCACGCAGTAGGCGATGCGGAAGAAACCCGGAGCTCCAAAACCGGCCCCCGGCACCAGCAGAATGTGGTGTTTCTGGGCCAGTTTGACGAAATCAACATCAGATGCCAGCGGCGATTGGGGAAACAGGTAAAAGGCTCCGTCCGGCTTGACCATGCTGAAACCCATGTCGCTCAACTCGTTCACCAGCAGATCACGCTTGGCCTGATACTCGGCGATATCCACCGACTCGTTCTGCAGTTTTGCAACCAGCCGCTGCATCAGCGCCGGTGCGTTGACGAACCCCAGCACCCGGTTGCTGAAAACCGCCCCCTCCATGAACTGCATGACGGTCGCCATGCGCGGGTTGGCCGCCAGATAGCCGATCCGCTCGCCCGGCAATGCCAGATCCTTGCTGTGCGAGGTTACGATGACCGAACTTTCCACCAGGGGGAAAATATTGGGAACATGCTGGCCGTCATAGGCGATGCGGGCATAGGGCTCGTCCGAAATGACGTAAATCAGATGCCCGCTACGGTTATGGATGCTTTTAAGAAGATCTCCCAGTCGTTTCAGGCTTTCAGCCGGATAAATAACCCCGGTCGGGTTGTTGGGCGAGCAGATGATGATGGCGCGGGTTTTAGGGGTGATGGCTTTTTCGATGGCGGGAATGTCAAGCTGGAACGTCTCGTGGTTTGTCCAGACCTCCACCGGCAGGCCGCCGTGGTTATCGATGTAGAATTTGTACTCGACAAAGAAGGGCGCCAGAATAATGACCTCTTCGCCCGGATTAAGAATTGTTTTCAGGACGACATTGAGGGCGCCGCCGGCGCCGCAGGTCATGATGACCTGCTCAGGGCCGACCGTAAGTCCGGAATCGGCGGATAGTTTATTCGCCACAGCCGTGCGGGTCTCGGCGTAACCGGCGTTGTTCATGTAGCGATGCATGCCCGGCAGCGGTTCCCGGGCCAGTGCCTGCAGCTCACGCCCGAAGGCTTCGGGCGGCTCCACATCCGGATTGCCCAGGGTGAAATCATAGATCTTGTCCGGGCCGAGTTCCTGACGCAGGCGCTCCCCCTCTTCAAACATCCGGCGAATCCAGGATGATTTGGAAATTTGACTGGCAATTTTCATGGCAATGGCCATAACTTTTCCCTCCGCGACAATATTCTGTTAGGATTGCGAATTCGGAATACTACAACAATTGCGGGAGAACTCAATGAAAATTCCTGTCTATCCCGAATCCAGAGCGCTGCAGATGACTGACAAGACGCTCCTGGACAGGATCTTTGCAGAGCTGCAGCCACGGGTCTCCGAACTGACGTTTGCAGGTTTGTACCTGTTCCGCTTCGCGCATGACTATCGCCTCACTCTGCTTGGTGATTCCCTGGCTGTCCTGGGAAGGGGTTATGACGGTGTCAGCTACTCCCTTCCCCCTTTGGGCGGAGATGTGCTACAGGCGCTGACAACACTTCTGGATGACGGCCAGACCGTCTACGGTGCGGATGATCAGTTTCTGAAAAGCTATTGCTCCGTGAACAACATGATCATCTCCGAAGAACGGGATTCCTTCGATTACCTGTATCTGCGTGAAGAGCTGGCACTGCTGCCCGGCAAGCGCTTTCACAAAAAGAAAAACCGGGTCAATTACTTCAAGGCACGACACCATTATCAGGTCCTGCCTTACTCGGATGCGTTATGCAGCGGCTGCCAGAACCTTTTGAGCACCTACCGGAGCGCCTCCGGACAAGCATTGAACCCATCTCTGGAACTGGAGCTTTCCGCCGCATCCGAAGCGTTAAGCTTGGCTGACCAGCTGGGTCTGGAAGGGATCGTTATCAGCGTGGATGGTGAGGTGGCCGGTTTTGCGTTGGGTGAACGGCTGAATCACGATACGGCTGTCTGCCATTTTGAAAAAGCCGATTCTTTCAAGGAGGGGCTGGCGCAGCTGATAAACCAGGAATTCGCTAAATTGCTCTTCGGCGACTGCCGCCACATCAACCGCGAGCAAGATCTGGGCGAAGCGGGACTGCGAAATGCCAAACTTTCCTACCATCCGCTTGAGCTGGTGAAGAAATATAAGCTGTCACGGCTGCGAGCATAAAGATTTTGTTGCACTTTACCAGCCAGCATTGTATAAGAGTTGTTCTTTTAAAGACGGCATCCGTGCCGAATCTCCTTGCTCCGGGTAGGACCGGGGCTCGAATCCGTGAGGAGGATTACCACCATGAGGAAGTACGAAACAATTTTCATCCTCCAGCCTGAGCTCAGTGAAGACGAGATCAAATCCGTCACCACCAAGGCCCAGGACGTAATCTCGTCGTACAAAGGCGAGTGTTTCAGGATGGACGACTGGGGTATCAGGAAACTGGCCTATCCCATCAAAAAATCCGCCAGAGGCCGCTACTACTACCTCCGTTTCGACGGTAACAGCGCTTTGATCGCCGAGCTTGAGCGGCGTCTGCGGCTGGACGAGAAAGTTCTGCGCTACCAGAGCGTCAACATTACCGACCTGCCCGAGCGTGCCGTAGCCGAGAAGAAAGTTGTCACACCGGAAGTTGAAGCGGTTGAGAACGCGGAAGCAGTTGTCACTGAAACAGCAGCTGAATAATTACTTGGAGGAGATATACTCATGAGCGACGAAAGACCAGCAACCACATCATCATATCAGCGTCCGGCAGGCGGAGCAGGCCAGCGTCCGGCAGGCGGCCCCGGCGGCCCCCGTAAGAGACGTCCTTTCCAGCGCCGTAAAGTGTGCCGTTTCTGCGCCGAGAAGAATCTGACCATCGACTACAAAGAGCCACGCACCCTGCGCTTTTTCGTAACCGAGCGCGGCAAGATCGTACCGCGTCGCATCTCCGGCAACTGTGCAGCTCATCAGCGGCAAATAACCGAAGCGATCAAGCGGGCCCGCAACATCGCACTGCTGCCGATCGCAGCCAATCACGCAGTCAGCTGATACGGCCTGAATGAGCTTTACTACACAAGCCGATCCTGCCCTGGCAGCGCGACTTAAAGCGGCGCTGTTCGGCATGATCGGCTCGTTTGTTCTTTTCGCAGCCTATCTGGCCATTCCTCCGATAGGCATTTTTTCAGGGATTCTGGCGCCCTTCCCCGCAGCTTTCAACCGGCTGGTTCACGGCCGCCTGACAGCCTGCATCCTGACCCTGGGAGTTACCGCCGCAACAACCGCCCTGTTCGGGTTTTTTGCCGGCGCTCTTTATCTGGGGATGTGTGCGGTTATCGGGCTGTTCATGCCCGAGCTTCTGGCCCGCGGCTTAAGCGGCAGCCGGACCCTGTTCTGGACAACCGCCGCCAATCTGACCGTACTGTTTGCAGCCGTTGTGCTGTATAGCTTGTCCACCGGAATTGATCTGCGGCAGGTTATTTCCGCCGAGATCACCTCCAGCATGACTCAAGCGGCGGCACTGTACGAGAAAAGCGGCGTCCAGGGCGAGGATCTGGATCTGGTGAAGCGGAGCATGAAGACCGCTTCGGATATGCTGCTGCGCCTTTACCCGGCTATGATCACCCTGATGTATGTGATCATGGCGGGTTGCAACCTGGCTCTTTTAAAAAAAACAACACCAGTGACCGGAATCAGCTTGAATGTCGCAGAATTCAGTTCATTCAAAAATCCCGATCTGTTGGTCTGGCTGCTGATTGCGACCGGATTTTCACTGCTGCTGCCTGCGGCAGTTGTCACGACGCCGGCCCTGAACATTCTGCTACTGTTGGCCCTGCTCTATTTCATCCAGGGCATGGCCGTGGTCAGCGTTTTTATTTCACGACAATCGTTTTCGGGAATGTTGCGGATCGGACTGTACGTCATGCTGGTAATTCAACCCTATCTGGTTGTGCTGATTGCCGGAATCGGTTTATGCGATTTGTGGGTCGATTTTCGAACCCCGAAAAAACAGGAAAACCTGTAACTACCTGACAGGCTTGAAAGGAGAAAGAAAATGAAAGTAATTCTGAACGAAAACATTGAAACACTGGGACACATCGGCGATATCGTCAAGGTGGCTCCCGGTTATGCCCGCAATTACCTGCTCCCCAAAAAACTGGCCGTGCCCGCCACGGAGAATAATGCCAAGGCGCTGGAGCATGCCAAACGCCAGCTGACATACAAAAAGAACAAGGCGCTTGAGTCCGCCAGAGCGCTGGCGGAGAAGCTGGGCGCCCAGGTTGTTGCCCTGACCCACAAATGCGGCGAAGAAGGCAAACTGTTCGGTTCGGTCACCAACATGGAGATCGCATCCTTTCTGAAGGACAAGGGCTTTGATATCGACCGCAAGAAGATCGTTCTTGAGGACGCGATCAAGAACATCGGTGACTACTCCGCAACCGTAAAGATTCACCCTGAAGTCACGGCGACAATCAAGGTACAGGTTTCAGCGGCCTGATTTTTTCTTCATAATCTGTCAAAAAAGCCCGTCAATGATTCTCTTGACGGGCTTTTTATGTTACACCATCCAAACGCGCCCGATTTACCCTGTTTCCCGCAGCTGCGCGGCGGTTGACAACTCCCGCTCCACAATGGAGAATAGCCCCATGCTTTCGTCACTCCCCTATTTGATACTTGTTTGTCTGCTCGTTTTCGCCAACGGTTTTTTTGTCGCCTCGGAATTCGCCCTGGTTGCCGTCCGCCGTTCGAGAATCGAAGCCCTGAAAGCGGAAGGCGACCGGCGCGCCGCAGTGCTGCTGGAACTGCTCGACAACCTCAACTCATACATATCCGCCACGCAACTCGGCATCACCATCGCTTCGCTGGCACTCGGCTGGATAGGCGAACCGGCCATAGCACGCCTGCTCGAAATCCCTCTTTCAGGCATCCTTTCGGATGCGCTGCGGCATACGATCTCCTTTGCAATCGCCTTTACCGCCATCACCTTTCTGCATATCGTGCTGGGCGAACTGGCTCCCAAAACACTGGCCCTGGAGCGCGCCGAGCAGGTGGCCCTGTATATCGCCTGGCCGCTGCGCGTTTTTCATAAACTTTTCCACTGGCCGATCATCCTCCTGGATTATGCCGGTCGCATGGTGGTCAGGCTGCTGGGGCTGCATACCTCCTCCGAACACGCCAGCGCGTACACGGTTGCCGAACTTCGCCAGATCATCGATGTATCGCATACCAGCGGAACTCTTGAGGAGGACGAGCAGCGTCTGCTGCACCGGGTGTTCGAGTTTTCCGATTCCGAAGTAAAGGATGTCATGATACCGCGCCATGCCGTCTCGGCCCTGCCGATTACGGCGACCCTGGATGAAACCAGAGAGGCCTTCAATTCTCTGGGTTACTCGCGCATGCCGGTTTATCGCGACCAGCTGGACAATATCGCCGGTATTGTCGTCAGACGAGATCTGGAACCTTTTCTGGCACAATCGGGTTCGGCAGAATTCACCCTGGAATCGCTGCTTCACCCTCCCCGCTTCATACCTTCCAACGCCCAGTTGAGCGTTACGCTGAAGCAGATGCAGTCATCGCGGACGCACATGGTCTTTGTGGTGGATGAGTACGGCGGTTTTGAAGGAATTGTGACCCTGGAAGACCTGCTGGAGGAAATCGTCGGCGAAATAGATGACGAGTTTGACGATGTATCGCCGTCCCAGATCATCGAGGAGCAGGGTTACTACCTGCTGGACGGCATGCTGACAGTCAGGGAGGCAAACCAGGCCCTTGGCCTCCAGATACCGGAAGACGCTTCCTACACCACGGTGGGAGGTTTTTTGCTGGCCCAGGCCGGACATCTGCTGAACCAGGGCGAAAGCATTTCGTTCATGAATGCCGTTTTCACGGTGGAAAGCGTGGATCGCCGCCGGATACGCCGCGTAAAGCTGGCAATTGAAAGCCTTGAAGCATGCGAATAAAAACCCGCTACATCAGACTTTCCGGCATTCTGATGATGCTGGTCGCCACGGTTGTGACCGGTTTGGCATTCTTCCTGCCCCATCTGCTGGACGTTAACGCCTATCGCAAAGAAATCACCGCAGCTCTGCAGACCAGCCTCAAGCGTCAGGTCACCTTCAAATCCGGCACCTTTGCCTGGCACCTCGGCCCTTCCTTCGAATTCAACGACTTCTCTGTCAAAGAGCGTGACGGTTCGGCAGACCTGCTCTCCGCCCGGAAAATAATCGTGCAGCTGGCTCTGATACCGCTGCTGGACAAGAACGTCGAACTTAAAAAAATAGATCTGCACGGCGCGGCACTCTCACTGATCCGCAACAGTGACGGAACCCTGAACATCGATGACCTGCTCAAGCCCAGCACGGATCAGGTTCAGGTTCAGTTCAAAAAAATCAGCCTCAAAAACAGCACGGTCAACTGGAAAGATCTGGCCGCCGGCACGGAAGGATTTGCAGCGGCCCTCACCAACCTTGAACTTTCACTCGACAATCTTGCCCGCGGCCGCAAAGGACATCTGAAACTGTTCGCCGACCTGCCCGCCCTGCAAGGGCCTGCGGCACACCTCTCCATTTCCGGAACAGTGCGGCTGCCGGATCGTAAAACATCGCTGCTGGAAACGGAACTGAACTGCGAGGCGAACATAAAGCAGGCCGAGATCGGCCGTTTCTGGCCCTACTACGGGCATTTCATCCCCTTTGACAATCCTGGCGGCCGGATCGATTTTAAAACCAGTTTCAAGGGCAAGCCGCAACAATTTGCCGCCAAAGGCACGATCCAGGTCAACGGCACAAAACTGAACTGGCCATCGGTATTCCACGCCACCCTGGCACCGCGCTCGCTGAAACTGGATTATGCCATGAAGCTGTCCGGACAGTTGATCGATGTTTCGGCACTGGACATCGCACTCGATGAATTGTTCAGGATCAAGGGCAGCCTGCAGATACATGATTACCGATCGGCAGATCCCCGCATTGTCGCCCATGCGTCCACTCCGCGAACGTTCAAATATGAAGAGATCAGAAATTACGTGCCCTACGGCATCATCGAAGAAGACGCCTCCGATTATGTGGAAAACAAGATCAAATCCGGCGTGTTCAAACTCGACACCGGAATTCTTGACGGCCGCGTCAGCCAGATCGCGCACATGGAAATCGGCCAGAACTACAATACCCTGACAATTCGCGGGCCGGTGGAAAACGCCGTCTTGAGCTACGGCCCCAAGGCCCCGACGTTCAACAAGATCAAGGGCACGATTGAACTGAAAGGGAAAAATTTCAACCTGATCGGCATGAGCGGTTTGTTTGGAACATCGCCCTTCACACTGGACGGATCGATAACTGAATACAACACCGATAAGCCGTCCGATTATCCGGTGATCATGGATGTGGAGCCGCGCGGACCGGAAATCGCCTGGCTGGCCAATCTGGTGGGGGCCTCGAAACTGGATTACGGCAACAGTTCCACTCTCAAGCTGACCGGGCGCGGCCATCATTCGGCCTATCGCTTAAGTGGAGAATGGGATCTCAAACAGGCAGCCTATTCATTTCCCGGCATTGTCAAAAAGCCGGCCGGCACACTTAACCACCTGGCTTTCAGCTCCATAATCGGAAAGGAAGAAACCAGGCTGTTGAGCCTCTCCTACAGCCTGCCCCCCCTGATGGTCTCCGGCGGCGCCAGTTTCAAATATGGGGATCATCCGTATTTGGGATTTGAACTGCAGAGCAACTCTTTCCAGCTGGGTGAAGCACTTCCGATCCTCTCCGTCTTGCAGCAGTACCAGCCGCGCGGAAAAGTCCAGGCCCATATCAAGGGCAGCGGCAATCCGGAAGATTTCGGCGCCATGGATTACAACGGCACAATCACCGTCAACGCCTTTTCCGCACAGCCCGGTCCAAAATTAAAACCTGTCAGCGGCATCAACGGAACGATTACATTCCGGGGCAACAGTCTGGAAACATCCAGCATCAGTGCACGCTACGGCAGTTCCTTTCTGACGCTGAAGGGCAGAATAAAAAGTCTCGCCAACCCCGAGGCTGAAGTGCTGCTTGCTTCACCGGAATTTTTTGTGCGCGATCTGACCAACTTGCCCCTCAAGCGCCCCGATGTCGCCGTGCGGCGCCTGAATGCCGAGATTGCCATACGCGACGGCTTGTATACCTTCAAAAGTGTCTCAGGACTTTTGAACGCATCCAATTTCAGCATCAGCGGCACACACCATTCGGGACGTTCAGCGGCCACCTCGTTGACGGTCACCTCCAGCACGCTGGATATAGATGATCTGCTGCTGTTTGCAGCTTCAAATGCATCTCAACCTGCCAGCGCCAGCCCGGCTGCGGACTTCAGTGTCAAACTTCAGGCCGATGCGGGAAATTACAAAAATGTGCCCTTCAGCAAACTGAATCTGAACGCCCACAGGGTTGACGGGGTGCTCAACCTTCAGAATTTTGCCGTCAGGGCTTTCGGAGGCACACTGCACGCCAAAGGCAGACTGGCCCCGGCAGATGCGCAGGGCAGCCTTTATGATCTGACGCTTGATCTCACCAAGGTCAACGCTGAAAAGCTCTTCGCGGCGCTGGAAGTGTCAAGCGAGGTTACCGGCCAGCTGACCTTGAACGCCGACCTGACGGCCCGGGGAAAGGCTTTGCGCGACATTAAAAGAAGCGCCCAGGGAAACATGACTCTGCAGATCAAGGACGGCACGCTTCGCAGATTCAGCACCTTATCGAAAGTGTTTTCCATTCTGAATGTATCACAACTGTTTAAATTCCAGTTGCCGGACATGGTTGCGGGCGGCATGCCCTACACCAGCATTTCCGGCAATTTTGCCGTCAAGGAGGGGAACCTCTCCAGCCAGAACCTCTTCATCAGAAGCGACGCGATCAACATTTCAATCATCGGCAGCGCCGATATCATCAAGGAAGAACTGAACGTGATTCTGGGAGTGCAGCCGCTGCAAACCGTAGACAAGGTTGTCAACCGCATACCGATTGTCGGCTGGCTGCTGACCGGCAAAGACAGGGACTTTCTGACCGCCTATTTTGAGGCCAAGGGGAAATGGACGGATCCCAAGGTCAGCCCGATTCAGGTCAAGTCAATGGGCAAGGGAATTCTGAATATTTTCAGGAGGGTGTTCGAGCTGCCGGTACGGTTGTTCACCGACACCGGCGAAGTTATGCTTGGTCAGTAGATGGTGTAATTCTGGGGGTCGGAGAAGAGTTCCCTGAGAAACAGATTGTTGAGGTAATGACCGGTACGGCTCGCTTCAACCTTGCCCAGGATGCGGTAGCCGCTGGTGTAGAGGTCGCCAATCAGATCAAGGATCTTGTGGTTCACCAGCTCTTTTTTGTAACGCAAACCCTGGGGATTGATCACGTCGTCTTCGCCGATCACGACCGCGTTATCCAGCGAGCCCCCCTTGGCCAGGCCGGCCTTCTTGATCGCCTCGATCTCCTCCACCATGGTAAAGGTGCGCGAGTTGATGATTGAAAAGGCGTTTTCCACGTCGGTGACCCGCTTTTTCTGCTTGCCCACCGGCGCCCGGAATTCGATCGACATGGTGATGTCGAGCGTGTTGAGCGGCTTGATTCTGACAAAGGCTTCCTTGTGACTGACTTCCACCGGCCGCTGCACCTTCAGATACACGCCCGATTCCGGAAACTCGTAGACCCCCGCTTTCCACATGCCCTGATAAAACTCCCAGGCCGAACCATCCAGAATCGGAACTTCCGGGCCGTCGATGTATACCAGACAGTTCGTAATCCCGGAAAAATAGAAAGCCGCCATCAGGTGTTCAATGGTGGAAACCGTGGCTCCATCCCGGGCAATCAGGGTGGAAAGCCGGGTATCGGCGACCATGTCGTAACGGGCCGGGATAATGGTTCCGTTATAAACAAAGGCGATGCCGAATTCGCGCCGGGGCAGAAATTCAAGCGTAACCTGGCGGCCGCTGTGCAGGCCGAACCCGGAAACCTTGAAAATCCTGTTAATTGTGGTTTGCCGTTTGATCATGGCGGGAATATGCCAGATTTATAAAGGAGCGTCAATCTTCTCGTGCTTCAGGAGTCAAGCCGTTTCTTCAATGCCGCGTGTTCCTCGGCCAGCGCATCATATTTCTTTTCCAGCTCCCTGATCTGATCGAACAGACAGGAAATAGCCTTTGCCTCCGGATCCGGCAGTTTGCCATGTTCCAGATCCGGCCGGGTTTCCGACTGCTTTTCCTGAGACATGACGACCCGGCCCGGTATGCCGACCACGGTTGCGTTTTCGGGAACTTCCTTGACCACCACCGAGTTGGAGCCGATCTTGGCGCCTTTGCCGACCGTAAACGGCCCCAGGATCTTGGATCCCGACCCGATCACGACATTGTCTTCCAGGGTCGGATGGCGCTTGACTTTGTCCCAGGTAACGCCGCCCAGGGTAACCCCATGATACAGCGTGACATTATTGCCAATCTCGGCGGTTTCCCCGATCACGACCCCCATGCCGTGATCAATGAAGAACTTGCGGCCGATTTTGGCTCCCGGATGAATCTCGACTCCGGTTAAAAAGCGGCCCAGGTGGGATATGAAACGCCCCAGGAAAAAAAACTCCTTTAGCCAGAACCAGTGGGCAACACGGTAAATCCAGAGCGCATGCAGTCCGGGGTAGCAGAAAATGATCTCCATGACGTTTCGTGCGGCGGGATCGCGCTCAAATACCGAGTTAATGTCTTCGCGAAGATCTTTGAACATGACAAAACTCCTTTAATGTCACCAACTAACCGTACTTTATCCGTAACATACTACTAGTAAATTTGTCAAATTCATTTCACTGCCGTTTTCAAACTTCCCGCTCGACAAAAGCGCTGATATTTCCTATAACATTCAGACAAAATTTCTTATATGGAGTAAACGTGTCAACCTTGAACCTGAAAGCCCCCGCCAAGGTCAATTACCTGCTGGATGTTATTCGCCGCCGCCCGGACGGCTATCACGAACTGCGCATGATCATGCAGCGCGTCAACCTGTGCGATGACATCACGCTGACGCTGACGGAATCGCCCGGCATCACGGTGACCTGCGGCAAGAAAGGCGTGCCGGACGGCCCCGGCAACATCGCCTGGAAAGCGGCCCGCGTCATGCTGGATCTTTCCGGCTGCGGTCGCGGAGCCTCCATCGACATCACCAAGAACATCCCGGTCGCGGCCGGGTTGGGGGGCGGCAGCAGCGATGCGGCCAGCGTACTGACCGGCATGAATCAGCTCCTGGAGCTGAATCTGTCCGACCAGAGACTGATGGAGATCGGCGTGACCCTGGGCGCGGATGTCCCCTTCTTTATCTTCGCCAGAACCGCGCTGGCGGAAGGAATCGGCGAGGAGCTGCGCGCCATGCCGGAAATGCCCAAAGCATGGATACTGCTCGTCAATCCCGGAGTGCATGTCTCAACCGCCTGGGTGTACCAAAATTTGCGGTTGACAAACGAAAAAGTTCTGGCTAAAGTGCCGGAGTTTTTCAGGACGGTTGAAGACGTAGCAGCTCTGTTTTCCAATGATCTCGAATCAGTCACCATCTCGGCCTTTCCGGTAATCGATGAAATCAAGGGTCGCATGCTTCAACTGGGCGCCGTTGGCTCCATGATGTCCGGTAGCGGCCCCACAGTTTTCGGTGTTTTCCGCACTCGGGCAGAAGCGGAAAATGCGTGCAGTGAAATAGCTCGCGGCACGGAATGGTTTACAGCGGTAGCAGAAACATTCTGATCAGTTTTAAAAATAGTGGGGCGTCGCCAAGCGGTAAGGCATCGGATTTTGATTCCGACATTCCCAGGTTCGATCCCTGGCGCCCCAGCCAATAACATAAAAGCACATGCGAGCTATCGTATGTGCTTTTATCATTTCCGAGGATTTCAGCATACGAATCCCCGACAGCAAAACGCCCCCGGCCGCATACGCAACCGGGGGCGTTTTTGTGTCAGGTCAGCTGAACTTACAGACCCAGCTGTTTGAAGAAGTCATTGCCCTTGTCATCGACCAGGATGAAGGCCGGGAAGTTCTCGACTTCGATCTTCCAGACCGCTTCCATGCCCAGCTCGGGGAAATCGATGCATTCGACCTTCTTGATGTTCTCCTCCGCCAGAACAGCGGCCGGGCCGCCGATGGAGCCGAGGTAGAAGCCGCCGTATTTCTTGCAGGCGTCGGTGACCTGCTGGCTGCGGTTGCCCTTGGCGATCATGATCAGCGAACCGCCCTTGGACTGCAGCTCGTCAACATAGCTGTCCATCCGGCCGGCGGTGGTGGGGCCGAAGGAACCGGAAGCCTTGCCGGGGGGAGTCTTGGCCGGGCCGGCGTAGTAGATCGGGTGTTTGAGCAGGTATTCCGGCAGCGGTTTGCCGCTGTCCATGATCTCCTTGAACTTGGCGTGGGCGATGTCGCGGCCGACCACGATCGTGCCGGTCAAGAGCAGCGGGGTGGAAACCGGATGTTTGGTCAATTCAGCCAGCATATCCTTCATGGGCATGTTCAGGTCGATCTTGACGCCGTGCTCATGCTTGCCGCGATACTGGGCCGGGATCAGGCGGCCCGGATTGCGGTCCATCTCCTCGACAAACAGACCGTCTTTAGTGATCTTGGCCTTGATGTTGCGGTCGGCCGAACAGGAAACCGCCATGCCGACCGGGCAGGAGGCGCCGTGGCGCGGCAGACGGATCACGCGCACATCGTGGGCGAAATACTTGCCGCCGAACTGGGCGCCGATGCCGAGCTTCTGGGCCGCTTCCAGCAGTTTGGCCTCCAGCTCCAGATCGCGGAAA
>JAJZRX010000031.1 GCA_021850095.1 Deltaproteobacteria bacterium | reverse complement strand
CCCGCTATCCGGGCGTCGGCGACGTCATGATCCATATCAACCCCCATGAAGAGGAACACGAGGATCTGATCCGGCTATGAAACTGTGGCGTTTCTTGATTTCAATCGAACTCTGTCTGATTCTGCTGGCCCTGGTCTGCGTAGCCATGGCGGCCGGTTCCTTCGGGCTTTCCGGAGACTATGCGGCCGCCATCAACGCCATGCCGCTTCTGGTCTGGCTGCGGGAAGTTCCGGCCGGGGTTTCCTGGTGGCTCTGGCTGACCCTGGCGCTGCTGGTTCTGCTGGCGGTGAATACGGTGCTCTGCTCCGTTGAGACGCTCTGGAGCCGGCGGGGGAGGGGCGGGTGGTGGATGGTGCTGGCGCCGCAGCTGATGCATGCCGGTTTTCTGCTGATTATGCTGGCCCACCTGCTGAGCGCGATCGGGTCGGAACTGCTGCAGGTCGAGGTTCAGGAGGGGCAGCTGGTGACGCTGCCGAACGGCGCCCGTTTCGGAGTGGCCGGGATATCGGTCAGCAGCCTGCCCAACGGTATGCCGGTCGCTTTCAGCAGCGAACTGGTGACCGATCTGCAGAACCCGGCCGTTCGCGACGTCATTTCGCCCAACCGGCCCTGGTTTTCGGGCGCTTACGGCGTCTATATCAAGCAGGCCGAGGAATTTCCGCTGCGGCGGGCGCTGCTGGAAGTCCATCGCGAACCGGGTGCCCCCATGGCGCTGGCCGGGACGCTGCTGTTTGTGGCCGGCAACATCCTGGTTCTGGTTTTCCGCTCACAGACCCCGGAAAACAAGCTCTCCTGAAGCGCTTTTTCCGTCATGCCCCGCAATCCTGATCTTCTGCCGGCTGTTGAGCAGCTCCGCTGATCCCCGGAAACTGACTTCGATATAGCTGCGGGACAAGCCCCGGCAACGGCCGGTCCCCGAATCATGACCCTGCACCAGCACCTCAAGCTCACGTCCAATAAAACGCTCCAGAAAGACCCTCTTTTTCTGTTCGGCAATCCTCCGCAGGATGGCGGCCCTTTCCGTGATAACCCCCGCCGGCAGATGATCCGGCATCCCGGCCGCCACGGTGCCGGGGCGGCTGGAAAAGGGGAAGACGTGCAGGTCGGACAAGGGCAGTTCTTCCAGCAACAGCCGGGTCTGGTTGAATTCATCCCCGCTTTCACCCGGAAAGCCGGCAATCAGATCCGCTCCGATAAAGGCGTCCGGCAGCCTGCTGGTTACGTTTGCAATCAACTCTCGAAAAAACCCGGCCGTATAGCGCCGTCCCATGCGCTTCAGGACAGAGTCGCTGCCGCTTTGCAGCGGCAGGTGCAGGTGCGGGCAGATCATGTCCGAGCCGGCCATCAGCTCCAGCAGCTCATCGCTGACCTCATTGGGCTCGAGCGAGCCGATCCTCAAGCGCGGCACCAGCTTCTGCCCGTCAATCATCCCGACCAGCCCGGTCAGGGATTCGGCCGGTTTCAGATCCAGGCCGTAGGCCCCCAGGTGGATGCCGGTCAGCACAACCTCCTTATAGCCGTTAAGCGCCAGCTCGCGCACCCCCTGCAGCACCTCTTCAATCCCCACACTGCGGCTGCGGCCGCGGGCATACGGCACGATGCAGTAGCTGCAGAACGAATTGCAGCCGTTTTGAATCTGCAGAAAGGCGCGGGTATGTTCGGCAAAGCTGCTCAATTTCAGCCTTTCATCTTCCCCGCTCCGAGCGACGTCCGAAACCAGCACGCCATCTGTTTCCAGCAGAGCGGCAATCTCCTGCTTCTCGCGATTACCCAGAACAGCGTCCAGTTCCGGCATCCGCTCCAGATCCCCAGCCGCCACCTGGGCATAGCAGCCGGTGGCCACGACCCGCGCCAGCGGGTTTGTGCGGCGGGCGCGCCGGATCAGGCGGCGGGTTTCCGCATCGGTGCGGGCGGTTACGCTGCAGGAATTGATGATATAAAAGTCGGCGCTTTCTCCGAACGGCACGATCTGGTAGCCGGCCGCCAGAAGCTGTTCGGTCATGGCGGCCGATTCGAACTGGTTGGTTTTGCACCCCAGGGTGGTGACGGCAACTTTTTTCATACGTTGATCTGTTCCTTTTCAAGTTTCGCCAGGGTGGCGCTGACATAAACAACCACGATCAGGGCGGCCGACCAGGTTACCGCCAGGATTCCCCACCAGACACCGGCCAGTCCCAGCCCGAGAACAACCGACAGCAGATGAAATACCAGCAGCGGCCCGGCTATCTGACGGTACAGTCCGATCAGCAGCCCGAAACCGGGCAGCTTGATGCCCTGCATGGCGGAGATGCTGATATACAGAAGCACATAAGCCGGGAAGACAAAGGCCTCGATGCTCAAAAATCCGGATCCGATCGCCACCACCTTGCTGTCGGAGCTGAAAACCCGCATCAGCTCTGCCCTGAACAGCAGCGCCGCCAGCGTGCCGGCCAGGGCGATCACAAAGCCGTAACGGAGCGAAACCCGCAGGGTTTCACGGATGCGGTCGATGCGGCCGGCTCCGAAGTTCTGGGCGGTCAGCGCCAGGGTTGAGATGTTAAGCCCCATAATCGGCAGCAAGGCGATCTGTTCAATGCGGGTGCCGATGCCGTAGGCGGCCACGGCCTGCTCGCCGAAGCGTCCGACGTACCAGGTGATCACGAAAATGCCGATGGAAACGGTCATCATGTTCATGGCCGAGGGAAAGCCCTGTTTGAACAGTTCCCGGAACTGCTCCCTGCGCGGCAGCAGTTCCTTGAGCCGGAAGGTGGTGATGACGCTGGTTTTTGAAAGCTGGCTGAACAGGTAAAAATTGCCCAGGCACTGGATCAGGATCGTCGAGAGGGCCACACCCGCCAGTCCGAAGGGGGGCAGTCCCAGGCCGCCGTACATGAACCAGGGATCCAGGATCAGGTTCAGAACAAAACCGCTGATCAGAAAGTTGCGGTAGGCCCGGGTGTTGCCGTGGGCGTTGTGTATGGCGTTCATCACAAAGTTGAGCAGAAAAAAGGGGCAGCCGATGAAGATGACGTTCATATAGTTCAATGATTGCGCCAGGTAATCGCCGCGCGCTCCCATCAGGGTGAAGATTGCCGGCGCCGCGGCCAGTCCGGCGGCCGTCAGCAGCAGGGCGTGCAGCAGGGCGAATGACAGGGACTGCAGCACATAGGACTGGGCTTCGGAGGGCTGTTTCCGGCCGAGCGCATTGCCGATCATGGTTGTGGCGCCGCTGGAAACGCCGCTGCCGATGGCAAGTATGATGAAAAAGACCGGAAAGCAGAGCGACATGGCGGCCAGGGCGGTGGTGGAAAGGCGGCCGCCGTACCAGGTATCCACAACGTTGAACATGGTGTTGAAGAAAAACCCGGTTCCGGCCGGTATCGCCAAGCGTCGCACAAGCTCCGGAATCGGGGCGGATGTCAGGTCGGAATTCATTCCGGCAGGCAGTTATTGCGCGATCGCATTGAACTCCACCCGGCTGCGCGCGGCGCCTTCCTTTTCGGGCGCCTTGTGGATGTCGTCGTTCTTCTGGAACAGCCGCTCGGCCGGCAGCCCCCCCTTTTTTACCAGATAATCCATGACCGTTGTGGCCCGTTCGCGCGCCAGTCCCTGCAGTTCGGTTTCTCCAACGATCGTATTGGTTATGATCAGCTTGCGCATCTCGTCATCGGGCAGATCTTTCACCAGACCGATTGCGTTGCGCGGTTTGGGGAACTTTTCCTTTTTGTAAACCGCTTTCAGCAGTCTGGAGGATTCTTCCGGAAGAATCTGCAGCGAATCGGCGTTTTCGCCCGTTTTGACCTGGCGTCCCTTTGCCAGCAGCAGAAACTTCTCGCTGCGCATTTTATGGTTCAGCTGCTCCCGGCGATAGCCTTCGGCGTCTTTTTCCCGCTCGACATAGCCCTTGATCTCCACCTTGATGCCGGGCCGGTCGGCCAGCGCCTTGGCCAGCGCAGTCAGCTTTTGCTCTTCAGCCGGGGTCAGCCTGCTGGTGCCGGGATCAAAGGGAATCGAACTGAAGTCCTGTCCGCCGCCCATCATGGAGGAAAGCAGCGCGAATGGCGAGGTGACCGCCTTGGTGATCAGATTCTTGACCACCTGCCAGACCACGCCCCAGATGCTGAACTGGGGATCGTCGGTTCGTCCGCTGACCGGCAGATCCAGGTGGATCTCCCCCTTGCGATCCTTCAGCAGCGCCACCGCCAGGCGCACCGGCAGACTGGTGGCTTTCTCGCTTTCCACTTTTTTGCCGAAGGTGAACTGGTCGATGAAAACGTTGTTCTCGGAACTGAGCTGTTTCTTGTCGATCAGGTATTTCAGATCCAGGAAAAGCTTGCCCTTCTCAACGGTGTAGCCCAGGTAGGTGCCGGAATAGGGGGTGACCGGCGACAGGTCGATATCCTTGAAGGACAACTTGAGATCGATGAACAGATCCTCCCGCAGCGGGTTGATCCGGCCGGTGATCTGCAGGGGCGAATGGTTCTCGAGATTCCCGCGCAGATCCACATCGGCCAGTTTGGTTTCTTCCGACGACAGGCCGCTGACCCGTCCGCCCAGATTGTAAAAGGTGCTGCTGAAGGTCTGGGGCAGGTGACGGTCGGTAAAGGAGATGGTGCCTTCCTGCACCGTCACCGCGCCGATCGTGATCGCTTTTTTGGCTGGAGAAGCAGCTGGCGGAACAGCCGCCGGAGCGGTTGCCGGAGCTGCGCTGGCGATCGGTTTGACATCAGTCGGGGGCTTCTGCGTTGCTGCCTGCGGCGTTCCGCCTGCCTGGGGTGCCTGCTTTTCAGCCGCCGGTTTGTCAACCAGATTCTGCAGATTGAGCGTGCCGTCCTGTCGGACAACGATGCGTGAATAAACGCCATTGAGGGCGACTTCGCGGATGGCCAGGCTGAAAGGCTCCAGATTGCCGCGAATCTCGTCAAACTGCAGACTTTCCCATTTCAGCAGATCCTCTTCGTTGAGCGCATCGATACTGTGAAAAGAACGCACCCCGCAGCTGCCCTGGAAGCTGCCGGCCGGCTTGCCCTCCTTGAGGGCGATATCGACCTTCAGCGAGCTGTCAACCGAGCCGTCAACCACAAAAACATTGAGAGATTCGGGGAAATAATCCTCGAAATCACGGATCTGGAATTTGGCCAGCGAGATGCCGCCCTGGTAGCGGAAAGGAAGCGGAGTCAGTATGCCGCTGGCCTTGAGCGGGGCCTGACCGTTGAAGGTGGAGGACAGCTTCAGCCGGATCGGCGTTAATCTGGGGCCGTTTATGTCATCCAGGGTCAGCTGGGTGCCGGAAAGGGTGAATTTGGGGCTTTCGGAGCGGCTCTTGTCGGTAAAAGAAGCGTTGAAGCGATCCAGCTGGAAGCGCTTCAACGACCAGGAGAACGGCTTGGCGGCTTTGGCTGTTTTTGGCGGAGCAGCTGTTTTGGCGGGAACTGCGCTGGCGGTCTTCTGGCTGCTTTTCAGTAAGGAGAGCAGGGACAGGCTGCCGTCGCTCTCTTTTGACAGCGTGATGGAACCCTTTGATAAACGAAGATCGGCCGCTGTCGCCCGCTGCTCTTTCTGGCTGAATCCGGCCCCCTTCAGCTCCAGCAGCGCCAGGTCGAAGCCCTCCTTGCTGCCGTAGCTGGTGGAGATGCCCTTGAGCGTCACTGAACCGTTCTTGACCTCCAGACCTTTGTCCCCGCTGTAGGACAGATCCAGCTCGGCGTCGAGATTGCCCTTGACCGGTGCGGTCAGAAACTGGGCCAGATAGGGCCAGCCTTTCTGCAGGCTTAAGTCGCTCAATTCCAGGCTGGACGTTGCTGCCAGGGGTGCGGGCGAGAACGTGCCTTCGGCATTCAGGGTGGCCTGGTTGTCCATCAGCATCGAAAAGTCATAGCGTGCCGATGTGCCGGACGTGGTTGAAAAATCTGAAACCTGCAGATCGATTTCCGACAGGGTGGTCTTGAAACCGCCCGGGGGAAGCGCATCGCTGAAATGCAGCGCAGCCTCCTTGATCTGCAGCGATTTGGCCGTGATCGTGGCGGTTTTTGCCGTGCCGTCGCCCGCACTCTTTTCCGGGGCTGGAGCCGCTTTCGACGGCGACGGCGGAGGCAGGAGCCTGGTATAGCTCAAGACCCCCTTCTTGTCCCGTTCGGCAAAGATCTGCACCCCTTCCAGAATTATCGAATCAAAATCAAAGCGCTTGCTGAAAATTTCAAGAGCGGTAGCGTTAACCTTCAGGGACGGGAGCTTGAGCAGCGCTTTAGCGTCCCGCTGGTTGACCTCAATCCGGTCAAGCTGCAGCAGGCCGCTGATCGTCAGCTCCGGTTTCTTGTCGGCCGATACCAGATAGCTGACCCGGCTGTTGATCGTCATGGCACCGGAAACCAGCTCTACCGGCAGCTTGACCGGCGAGTAGGCGGCATAACCGGGCAGATCCAGATCTTTCAGATCGATCTGCAGGCTTGTTTCCCGCGACCTGCTGAATGGTTTCAGCGTGCCGTCAAAGTTGAAGGGGGAGCCGTTGACCAGCGCCGACAATTTGGGTTCGGTTTTGGTTTCGGCCAGGTGGGGGATGTTGCTGATGAAGGGTATCCCGAGCTCCAGTTTTTTGAGGGAGTGCTTTCTTCCCCCCTCCACGGCCCGGTCGTCAAAATCGATCGAACCGTTGGTGATCCTGATGTTGTTGAGCGAGTAGCGGAATTCGCCGGAGGATTCCTTTTTGGGCTGCTTCTTCTGGCGCTCTATGATGTCGTTGAAGCTGTAGCTGTTCGGAGCCAGGCGGGCAAAGCTGATGGCAGGAGAATCGACTGTGATTTCGTCGACAATCAGGGCCCGTTTGAAGATAGAAACGCTGGCAAGTGACAGACGCAAACGGTTTATGGCGACAAAGGGATCGGCCTGGAGGCCGTCAAGCCCGAATTTGTCAACGGTAAGCGTCAGGGTGAAAGGGTTGAAGGATATTCGTTCGATGTGCGCCGTACGACCGGTGGCTTCCCGGATGGCCTTGACGGCCTGGCTGCGGACAACCCAGGGGAGCAGGGTGATCGAGAGCAACAGCAGCACGACGATTGACCCGCCGCAAATAAGGGCCAGTTTCTTTTTGGTGGACATAAAACCTCCGGCGTAGCTCACGGCTGCGGATTATACACTTCCGGCAGCCGTGAGTGGTCTTGAGCCACTTATCCTTGATTGGTCAGTGCCGCCAGTCTTTCCACCTGCCGCAGCGCCCGGCCGGAATCAATCGCTTCGGCGGCCAGGGTCATGCCTTCTGCCGGCGTGGCGGCCTTGCCGGCCGCCACCAGCGCATATCCGGCGTTGAGCAGGACGATTTCGCGGCGCGGTCCCTGCTCGCCCTGCAGTACGGAGCGGACGATGAGCGCGTTAGCCGTGGCGTCACCGCCTCTGATGGCCGTCATCGGGCAGCGGGTCAGGCCGTACTGTTCGGGGGTAATGGTGCTGATGGTGACGCCGTTCTGGGTGACCTCCGCCACCAGGGTTTCGCCGGTCAGGGTCATCTCGTCCATGCCGTCCGAGCCGCAGACCACATAGCCGCGCTTGCAGCCCAGTCTCTGCAGGACTCCGGCCAGTTTCTCCACCAGATCGGCCTGGTAGACGCCCATGACCTGGCAGTCGGCTCCGGCCGGGTTGGTGAGCGGGCCCAGTATGTTGAAGATCGTGCGGATGCCGATTTCCCGGCGCGGGCTGATGGCGTGCTTCATGGCGCCGTGCAGGGCCGGAGCGAACAGGAAACCGATCCCGATCTGGTTGATGCAGTTTTGAACGATCTCCGGGGTGACATCCAGATTGATCCCCAGCTTTTCAATCACGTCGGCGCTGCCGCAGGCCGAGGAAACCGAACGGTTGCCATGTTTGGCCACCTTGACGCCGCAGGCCGAAACGACAAAGGAAACCGTGGTGGAGATATTGAAGGTGTTGGTGCCGTCTCCGCCGGTGCCAACAACGTCCAGGATCGTTTCCTGATCGATGTTGATGTCGTCGCGGTCGATGTCCAGAACACCCCGGCCGACCCGGATCGGGGTGGCCCGCTCACGCATGACCCGCGCCGCGCCGGTGATCTCGTCAATGGTTTCGCCCTTCATGCGCAGGGCGGTGATGAAAGCTCCGATCTGGGCCGGGGTGCACTCACCCGACATGATCTGATTCATGACTTCGATCATCTCACCTTCATTCAGATTTTTCAGTTCGACAATTTTTGCAATTGCGCTTTTAATCATAATCAACCCTCACATTCGATGATTTCGAGTAAAAAAGCGGGGATGCTAACACATCCCCGCTTGTCAGTATTTATGTGCTGCAGATCGCTTCAGCGGCCTTCCTGAATTTTGCGAATGGCCTCTTTGATCAGCTCTTCGGCCAGATCCGGGACGACTTCCCAGACAATCCGTTCAATGACGTCCTTTGATGCCGCCGAAATGGCTGCTTTGAGCTGCTCTTCGGTCAACGTGCCCACAGATGAGGACACATCTGGAGAAACAGGTGTTGGAGCAGCGGCAACGGCCGGTGTCTCAACGACGGGAGGGGGCGCCGGTGTACTGAATGCGGGAGCGGCTGACGGGAATGCCGCTTGCGGCGGTTCCCCGAAGGCTGTCGACGCTGTGGCAAAAGCTGCCGCCGGTTCGTCAAAAGCAAAAGCCGGTTCTGCTGGACTGAATGCGGGTGCGGCAGGTGCGGCCGGCGGCTCGGGAACAGACGCAACGGCGCTGTCCGTCGGTAGCGAGTCATCTTCAAAGGCGATATCCCCGAAGGCGTAATCGGGAAACGCCGGCGCCTGAAGGGGGTCAGATGCGGCGGGAATGTCGACGACAGTCTCCTCCTCGAATTCGAAGGTATGTTCTTCCACCGGTATCCACTGCGAACCGGTGCTTTGTGGCGCAGCATTCATCGCGGCAGACGGCTGCAGCAGCTGGTAGTTGTCTTCTTCGTTGACGATGGCGAAAACATCCGGCTCGGCGGCAAATTCGAAAGCCGGGGACAGAGGGGCAGCCACCGCGGCGGGTTCAGGCGGAGCTGCGGGCGGCGTTTCGCTTTCGGTTGTGAATGCACCCCAGATGTCGGTCGCCAACGCAGCCGGCGCTGTTGTTGGCTGTTCTGGAAATACCGGCGCTTGAGCTTCTGTGAATGCGGCCGGGGCGACAGGAGGTGCGGGGGCGAAAGCAGCGGCTGCGGGCTGTGGTGCGGGAGCGCTCTGCTCGCGCGATGCGCCCAGTTCGGCCAGTTCCTTGACTTTATTGACGATCTGCTGCGATTCAAACGGTTTTGCCAGAAAGTCGTCGGCGCCGCTTTTTCGGGCTTTTTCCTCATCAAAGGGTTCGAAAGAACCGGTCAGGATCAAGATAGGTTTGTGTGCCAGGGCAGGGGTTGCGCGCACCGCTTCAGCAACCTCATAACCGGTCATTCCGGGCATGAGCGCGTCTATCAGCAGTACATCCGGGCAGATTTCACGGGCCTTCTCGATGGCGGATCTGCCGTTGTCGACGACCGTCAGGGAATATTCCTCTCCCCCGAAAATGATGCCGATTACCTTCTGGATGGTGATACTGTCGTCGGCGACCAGCAATTTAATGCTCATCGATCCCTCCCTTGCTGAGTGGATACGGAAGAAAGTACATGTCAAAAATAACTAGCACAGGAGTGGTATGCTGTCAAGTTATAGCGGATTTAGGGGGTTTTGAGACTTTCTGATAGTTCATCGTCCATTTTCGGGTGGGAGAAAATCGAAACTGCCAGGGTCGATATGTCGCTTCTGAACTTGTTGAATTGACGCACATCGCGATAATCCAGGCGAATGGTCAGCAGAATCACGAATAGATCCAGTTCCGGATCGATCCAGATCGAAGAGCCGCTGTAGCCGGTATGACCGAATGACATGGTCGAGAAGTGGCTGCCGCGCGGGGCGGAATAGGGTGAGTTGATGTCCCAGCCCAGACCTCTGACGATGCGGCCGCTACTGTAAAAGTAGGGTGCCGTCATCTGGGCGACGGTGCGCTCCTGGAATAATAGTGCGCCGTTGTAGCTGCCCTGGTTAAGAATCATGGCCGCAAAGCGGGACAGGTCAGCCGCGGTGCTGAAAAGTCCCGCATGGCCGGCCACCCCGCCCAGCCGGCGTGCGTTTGCGTCCTGCACCACACCGGCTGTCAGCGCATTGTCACTCCCGGCGGTGGGGGCGATCGCGGTTGAAAGCGGCGTCTGGGGCAGAAAGGACGTATCGGCCATCCCGATCGGTGCATAGATGTATTCGCTACAGAACCTGTCAAGGGAAAGGCCGGATACGCGCTGAACCAGTTCACCCAGCAGAATGAAATTTATGTCGGCGTAGCGGAAACGATCACCGGGAATTTTACCGTTGTTCTGCAGGGCGGTCTTGATCAGGGTGTTTTTGATCGGCTCACTGGCCGGTACCTGCATGTCGTCGATCCCGGAGGTGTGGGTCAGCAGGTTGAGAAGGGTGATCTCCTCACGCCCGGAACCCTCAAGCTCCGGAAACCAGCGGGTCAGGGGATCCAGCAGATTGATCCGGCCGTTTTCCAGCAGTTTCATCACGGCTGGGGTTGTGGCGACGACCTTGGTCAGTGAGGCAACGTCGAACAGAGTCCGGTCGGTCAGTTCGGGGGATTGGGGATTCTGGTACAGCCTGCCGCGGGTTGCACCGTAGAGCAGCCCCTTGCGGTTGCCGACCGCCACGACGCCGCCGGAAATAAGCCCCCGGCGGATGGCATTCTCCAGCAAGAAGTCGATAGATGAGGCCCGGCCGGCATCCATCAGTTCGTCCGAAGCGTACAAACGGGAGACGGAGGTCAGGAAGATTGAAAGCGTCAGAATATAAATAAGAAGATGCACGGTGCTTACCCAGATCGATTAAAAAAGCCCCCGTGTGCGGAGGCTGTTCTTTGCGTGGTTCGTATGTGCGGGAGATCAGGTCCGGTAATCGGCGTTGATGCTGACGTATTCATGGGAGAGGTCGGATGTGTACACGGTGGCCAGGCCGTCTCCCAGTCCCAGCTCAACCGTGACAGTAAATTCAGGTTTTTTAAGCACCTCCGTGCCGCGCGCTTCCGCATCTCCGCCGGCAAAAAGTCCGTTCTGGGCCATAATGACGTCGTCAAAACGGAGCGAAAGCCGGGACTGGTCGACGGTGGCACCCGAATAACCGACCGCAGCGAAGATGCGGCCCCAGTTGGCGTCCTGTCCAAAGAAGGCGGTCTTGACCAGGCTGGAGTTGGCGATGGCCAGGGCGGCCCGCTTGGCATCGGAATCCGAGGCCGCGCCGCAGACCCGGATCTCGACGAATTTGGTGGCACCTTCGCCGTCCTTTACAATCTGCTTGGCCAGCGAAAGCAGCACTTCCTGCAGCAGGGTTTCAAAGGCTTCACCATCGGGGGTTCCGGCGCTTATGGACGGATTGCCGGCCAGGCCGTTGGCCAGGATCAGACAGGTGTCGTTGGTGGACATGTCGCCGTCCACGGTAATGGCGTTGAACGAAAGATCAACCGCCCTGCGGAAGGCCTGTTGCAGAAAGGCCGGCTCAACCAGGGCATCACTGATGATGAAGGAAAGCATGGTGGCCATGTTGGGCATAATCATGCCGGCCCCTTTGGCAATCCCGGCCACGCTGTAGCCAACCCCGCCGGCCTGCCCGCCGCGCGCTTCCATTTTGGGGAAGGTGTCGGTGGTCATGATGGCCTGGGCGATGTCATCCAGGGTTCCGGACGGTAGGCCGTTGATCAGGTCGGGAATCGCGGCCTTGATTCGATCGACAGGCATCTGCACGCCGATCACGCCGGTGGATGAAACCTGAACGTCTTCATCCCCGATTCCAAGTCCCGCGGCCACCAGGTGTGATGTTTCGCGGGCGACGGTCAGGCCGGCTTCGCCGGTGCAGGCATTGGCATTGCCGCTGTTTACCAGCAGCGCCTGGGCGGTCCCCGTTTTGATCCGTTCCTCCGAGAGCAGCACCGGAGCGGCTTTGACCTGGTTGAGCGTAAAGACGGCGCATGCCGTGGCCGGAACCTCGGAAACTATTAGCGCCAGGTCTTTACGCCCCGGCTTTTTTATGGCTGCCTCAACGGCGGAAAATTGAAATCCTTTGATGTCCATGCAACCTCCCGATACAGAATCCTACTTTCCGCAACACTTTTTGTACTTTTTGCCGCTGCCGCAGGGGCAGACGTCATTCCTGCCGGCGGTCTTCTGGCTTTTGGCCGGTTCCTGGGGCCGCTCTTCGTCACCCACCAGGTTGAAAACCAGTTTTTTGCTGCGCTGTTCTTCGGCAATCTCTTCGATCTCTTCGCCGCCGCGATCGAGCTGAACCCAGTAAACCCGCTCGACCACCTCTTCTCGGATGCGGATCATCAACTCCATGAACAGATTGTAGGCTTCTTTCTTGTATTCCTGCTTGGGATCTTTCTGGCCGTAGCCGCGCAGACCGATGCCTTCCTTGAGATGATCGATATTAAGCAGATGATCTTTCCAATGGGTGTCAATGGCTTGGAGCATCATGACCTTGATCAGGTGGTCGGTCAGTTCGTCGCCCATTTCCTGAACTTTGGCGTCAAAGATGGCCTGGGCCTGCTCTTTGAGCGTGTCGCGGAAATTGACCGGTGTGAGCCGGCCCAGCATCTCGGCCGGGAGATCGAGCTGCAGGTTGAAACACCTGAAAACCATTTCGCCGATTCCCTGCCAGTCCCATTCCTGGGGCGGCATTTTTTCAACAGCGTAGGTGGTCACGATATCGTCGATGGTTTCCTCCAGCATTTCGAGAAAATTCTCCCGGATGTTCTGGCCGGCCAGGATCTCGCGCCGCTGGGTGTAGATCACCTCGCGCTGCTTGTTCATGACGTCATCGTATTCGATCAGATGCTTGCGGATGTCGAAGTTGTGGGCCTCGACCTTCTTCTGGGCGTTTTCGATTGACTTGCTGATCATGCTGTGGGTGATCGCCTCGCCCTCTTCGATCTTGAGCAGATCCATGATCTTGGCGACCCGTTCGGAACCGAAAATGCGCAGCAGGTCGTCTTCCAGAGATAAATAGAATTTGGACGAGCCCGGATCGCCCTGACGGCCGGAACGGCCGCGCAGCTGGTTGTCGATCCGGCGCGATTCATGGCGTTCGGTGCCCAGGATATGCAGACCGCCCAGTTTGATGACCTCTTCATGTTCGGCGGCGCACTCGGCTTTGAACTTTTCCAGTATGGCCTGAAACTGCTCGTCGCTGGCCTCCGGATGTTCCCGGCGCCACTGATTCGCCAGGGCGTTGGGATTGCCTCCCAGCACGATGTCGGTGCCGCGGCCGGCCATATTGGTGGCGATCATGATGGCGTTCTTGCGTCCGGCCTGGGCGACAATCTCGGCCTCGCGCTCGTGCTGCTTGGCATTGAGGACATTGTGCGGGATGCCCTGCTGCTTCAGCAGTGCGGACAGCACTTCCGATTTTTCGATCGAGATCGTGCCGACCAGGCAAGGTTGCCCGGCGGCGTAATGCTCTTTGATGTCCTCGATGACCGCCTTGAACTTTTCCTTTTCGGTTTTGTAGATCACATCCGGAAAGTCAGGGCGCAGCAGAGGACGGTTGGTCGGAATGACGGTCACGTCCAGCTTGTAGATTTTGTGGAACTCTTCCGCTTCGGTGTCGGCGGTGCCGGTCATGCCCGATAGTTTGCTGTACATGCGGAAATAATTCTGGAAGGTGATCGTCGCCAGGGTCTGATTCTCGTTCTCGATCTTGACCCCTTCTTTGGCCTCGATGGCCTGGTGCAGTCCGTCGGACCAGCGCCGTCCCGGCATCAGACGGCCGGTGAACTCGTCGACGATCATGACTTCGCCGTCTTTGACAACGTAGTCGACATCCAGTTTGTACATGGCGTGGGCGCGTAGCGCCTGGTTGACATGATGGAGAATCTCGATGTTGCGCGGGTCATACAGGTTGTCGACCTTGAGCAGTTTTTCCACCTTCAGAACGCCCTGCTCGGTCAGGGCCGCGCTCTTGGCCTTTTCGTCGATGGTGAAGTCGCCGGTGTACTGCTTGCGCTTGCCGGAGAGGGTGTTGGCTTCCACCTCCAGCACTTCGCCCTTTTCCAGCTTGGGGATGATGCTGTTGATGACGTAGTATTTGTCGGTGGAATCCTCGGTGGGGCCGGAGATGATCAGCGGCGTCCGGGCCTCGTCGATCAGGATCGAGTCGACCTCGTCGACGATGGCGTAGTTGAAGCCGCGCTGTACATAATCAGCCAGGTCGAACTTCATGTTGTCACGCAGATAATCGAAGCCGAATTCGTTGTTGGTTCCGTAGGTGATGTCGGCGGCGTAGTTTATGCGGCGCTGATCGTCCTCGATGCCATGGACGATTATGCCCACGGTCAGCCCCAGAAAGCCGTACAGCTTACCCATCCACTCCGAGTCGCGCTTTGCCAGGTAGTCGTTGACGGTTACGACGTGGACCCCTTTGCCGGAAATGGCGTTCAGGTAGGCCGGCAGGGTGGCTACCAGTGTCTTGCCTTCGCCGGTTTTCATTTCGGCAATCTTGCCGGAGTGCAGTACCATGCCGCCGATCAGCTGAACATCGAAATGGCGCATGCCCAAAATGCGTTTGCTGCCTTCCCGGCAGACGGCGAAAGCTTCCGGCAAAAGCGCGTCCAGCGATTCGCCCCGTGCATGGCGCTCTTTGAACTCGGCTGTTTTGGCTTTCAGCTGCTCGTCGGAAAGCTGGGAGATTGATGTTTCCAGAGTGTTGATTTTTTCCACAATCGGCCACATTTTCTTGAGCTCGCGCTCATTTTTGCTGCCGATGAATTTTTTGATCAGGGAACTGAACATTCGGTTGTCTCCCGCAAGGTGTGATAATGATAAACAGCTTGATAAAATAGCACGGATGCGGATCATGCTCAACAGAAAAGGACGTTGCCGCAGGCACACGGTTACGTGCCCATTGTGACTGGCCGGAATTGCCCGTCGCACATAAAGCGCAAAGCGATTTTTTTGCATACAAACCTGAAAAACTGTGCTACAGGTTAAGAAATTGTAAGTATACCGTTTTGTATGGCAATTTTAACACTCGTGAAAGCATGAGTGTATTACACAAGCACAACAGAAGGAGATGTGGAATGACAACAGGCAGAGTAAAGTGGTTCAACGACAGCAAGGGTTTCGGTTTTCTTGAGCAGGAGCAGGGCGAGGATATCTTCGTACACTTCTCCGCCATTTCCGGCGAAGGCTTCAAGTCCCTGGCCGAAGGCGATGCGGTCAGCTTTGATATTGTCAAAGGACCTAAAGGGCTGCAGGCAGCCAACGTAACCAGAATTTAATACATTTATTTTATCTGCACTTCAAAAGCCCCGGCCGCTGCCGGGGCTTTTTTTATCGTTGATAGCCGGGATTCAGACGTTGAAGCGGAAATGCATGACATCCCCGTCCTTGACAACATATTCCTTGCCCTCCAGCCGCATCAGCCCCTTCTCTTTAGCGCCGCTTTCACCCTGACAGGCGATATAGTCGTCAAAGCCGATCACTTCGGCGCGGATAAAGCCTTTCTCAAAGTCGGTATGGATGACGCCCGCCGCCTGGGGCGCCTTGGTTCCCTTGATTATTGTCCAGGCGCGCACTTCCTTGACACCGGCGGTGAAGTAGGTGATCAGGCCCAACAGCGCATAGGCATTGCGGATCAGGCGATCAAGTCCGGCTTCGGCCAGTCCCATGTCAGCCAGGAAAGCCTGCTTTTCGTCACCGTCAAGTTCGGCTATCTCGGCCTCCAGTTTGCCGCAGATCACAACCACGCCGGAGTCTTCGGCGGCGGCGATCTCGCGCACTTTGGCGACATTGGGATGCTTCCCTTCCAGGTCATCCTCGGTGACATTGGCTACATACAGCACCGGTTTGTCGGTCAGCAGGTGCAACTCCCTCATCCAGAGGCGCTCATCCTCATTCTGGGCAACGCCATGCAGCTTTTTAACCTGTTCCAAAAGCGCCCGGACGCGCAGGTAAAACTCAACCTCTTCCTTGGCCTTTTTGTCTCCGCTGCGGGACATCTTTTCGGCGCGCTGGATCTTCTTTTCGATTGTATCCAGGTCGGCCAGGGCCAGTTCCGTATTGATGACCTCGATGTCATCGGCCGGTGAAACCCGGCCATTGACATGCACAACGTTGTCGTCATCGAAGCAGCGCACGACATGCACCACGGCATCAACGCTGCGGATGTGCCCCAGAAACTGGTTGCCCAGTCCTTCACCCTGGCTGGCGCCCTTGACCAGTCCGGCAATATCCACGAATTCAATCGTGGTGGGCTGGATTTTCTGCGGATTGACAATTGCGGAAAGCTGATCCATGCGCGGATCCGGCACCTGGACGATGCCCACGTTCGGTTCTATGGTACAGAACGGGTAATTGGCCGACTCGGCGCCGGCCGAGGTCAGCGCGTTAAAGATGGTGGATTTGCCGACGTTGGGAAGCCCGACGATTCCGCAGTTGATAGCCATTGATCTATCCTTCCAGAAAGTTTTTGTTGTTATTGAGGCTCATGGCTTTGGGGATGCCTTCGTTCAGCATCATCTTGAGCATGCCGATCCCCCCGTCCAGGACTCTGGGGAGCTGCTCCATCTGATCCGGCGGTATGGTGCCCAGAACATGTCCGGTGGTGTCGCCGTAGGGTGACTTTCCAATTCCGATCCGCAGGCGGATAAAGTCATTTCTGCCAAGCTGTTCCATGATCGAGCGCAAACCGTTATGCCCGCCATGTCCGCCCCCCTGTTTGAAGCGCACCGCACCGAAGGGCAGGTCCAGTTCGTCGTGAACCACGATCAGTTGGGAAAGGGGCAACTTGTAGAACTGGAGCGCCTGCATGACGGATTTGCCGGAGAGATTCATGAAGGTCTGTGGCTTGAGCAGAATCAGCTTGTGGCCAGCATGGTTACATTCTCCGGCCAACCCGGAAAAAGATTTGCGGGTGATGGCGGTATTCTCTCCGTCGGCCAAACGATCCAAAAAAAGGAAACCCGCGTTATGGCGGGTCCATTGATAGGTGGGGCCGGGATTTCCCAGCCCCGCTATGATAAACGTACTCATGTTTTATGATCTGGCTGGATCAGGCTTCAGCCGGAGCTTCTTCCTTGGCGCGGCCGAGAATGCTGACAACCGGAATGTTGGCTTTGTCAAGCAGCACAACCCCTTCTGGAAGCGCAATTTCACCGACGTGGATGGAGTGCGCTATCTTGAGATTGGTAATATCGATTTCGATATGATCGGGTATGTTGCCGGGCAGGCACTCGGCGTGCAGCTCATGGTGGGCAAGATCCAGTAGTCCGCCTTCCTTGACTCCGATGGCGGTGCCTTTCAGTAAGACCGGAACGGTTACACGAATTTTTTCATTGGGATTGATACGATGCAGATCGACGTGCTTGTAGGTTTTCTTGACCGGGTCGCGCTGCAGATCGACAACGATGGCTATGCTCTGATCCAGGCTACCGCCGCCGATCAGGGTGATCAGGTTGTTCTGGCCGCCCTCGCCGGAAATGGCAGCCTGCAGGTCACGAACTTTGATGCTTACCGGCATGGGATCAACACCCTTGCCGTAAACGACACCAGGAACCATATCAGCGTTACGGAGTCTGCGGCTTACGCCTGTGCCGGTCTTGGTGCGCAATTCAATATTCATCTGTTTCTGTTGCATAACTGTTCCTCCGCTTGTAGTGACGGCTGAAGCCGCCCTAATATGATTATTTGAATAAGTTTCTAAACAAAAAGTGAGCTGACCGATTCATCCTCATGGATGCGGCGGATCGCTTCCGCCAGCAGATCGGCCACGGACAGCATCCTGATCTTGCCGGTGATGGTGCCCTTGTCTCCCAGGGGAATCGTATCGGTCAAAACGACTTCCTCGATATCCGAAGCGTTGATGCGTTCAATGGCAGGACCGGAAAGCACGCCATGGGTCGCGCAGGCGTAGATGGCTTTGGCGCCATTCTCCTTGAGGGCCTTGGCGGCCTGGGTCAGGGTGCCGGCAGTATCGATCATGTCATCCAGGATGATGGCGATCTTGCCGCGCACATCGCCGATCAGGTGCATGACTTCGGCAACATTGGGGCCGGTGCGGCGCTTGTCGATCACCGCCAGGGAATAATCAAGCCGCTTGGCAAAAGCCCGGGCGCGTTCGGTTCCGCCTGCGTCCGGGGATACCATGACAACCTGCTCGCCGTTGAAACGATCTTTGAGATAGTTGATGATGACCGGCGCGGCATACAGGTTGTCCACCGGTATATTGAAGAAACCCTGGATCTGGCCGGCGTGCAGATCGATGGTGACAACCCGGTCCACCCCGGCGGTTGTGATCAGGTCGGCCACCAGCTTGGCGGTGATCGGGGTACGCGGCGCTGCCTTGCGATCCTGGCGCGCATAACCGTAGTAGGGCATAACTGCGGTAATGGTGGCGGCCGAGGCGCGTTTCAAGGCGTCGGTGATCACCAGCAGTTCCATCAGGTTGTCGTTGGTCGGCGCGCAGGTGGACTGGACGACATACACATCGCGGCCGCGCACGTTTTCACCGATTTCCACCAGGACTTCGCCATCGGAAAAACGCCGGACCTTGGCAGCCCCAAGCGGCACTCCCAGGCTGTCGCAGATTTTATTGGCTAAAGCCGGATTGGAGTTGCCGGAAAAAATCCTGATCTTGTCATGCATGACGGTGTACACCTTTCACGTTGGGGCAAAGTCGAAGCCAAACAATAAGAGACAGATGATATACTAAATAGTTTCGTAAATTGCAACTTTTTTGCGTAGCCTTGCATATCAGGCGCTGACACAGCGCTGCCGGAATTCAGGAGTGCAGGACGATGCCCTCCTGCTGGGCAAAGATAAGAAAATCATGGGTCTCATCCAGTGTCAGCCCAAGTTCGGCCAGCACGTGTGCGGTCGGCTTCGTGCCGTTGATCCGCTCCAGGATGGAAAAGAATACGGCGTCCAGCGATTCGGTGCAGATAAAACCGTTATGGGGATAGATGGCGGCCTGGGAGGGAATCGCCGATAAATGGCGGTGCATCCTGGCGATATCAGGTGCACCGCACTCCAGAATCTCCTGGATCTCGTAATGGAAAACTGCCAATCGGGTTGAGGTGCAAAGATGGAAAACGGTGTCGGCCAGTTTTGCCCTGGATTTCTGAATCCTGTTTTTTTGAGGTTGCGGAGCAAGCAGCGCGGCCGCGTAATGGTGGTGATAATCCACCAGATCCAGAACGATCGGCAGAAAACGCTGCAGGTTTCTGGCGCGAAAGATCTGTTTCAGGAAAAGCCGCTGCATCTGCCAGATTTCGTGGTCGTTAAAATCGCTTTCCGCGCTTTGTGCCCCCCTGCTGGCGGACAGCCACTCGCCGAACAATCCCAGGAACTGTGCCGGTTTCAGTTTCAGGGCGTTGATGACGGCATTGAACCAGGCCACCGCCTTGCCCCTGGTGAAGAATATGTCGCAGGCTGTGGCGAGCTGCCCGGCGACCGTCAGATCCGCACTGGTGAAACTGCCGGTTGACAGCAGCGTGTAGGGCGGGTGTGCTTGCCAGAGCAGCCCCAGTTTTTTTCCTTGGGCGGCCAATTTGGTGCCGGGCAGAATCGCCAGCGGAAAGATGTCGAGATGGTTGGGATACAGCGACAGGGCATAATCGACGCTGCTGCGGAAACCGTCCAGTGTATCGCCTGGCAGACCGTAAATCAGGTCAAAGCCGAACACGGCCCCGCACTCATTCAGATAGCCGATCCGTTTCGTAAAATCGGCCCGGTCGAAAGCCCGCCCGACCTGTTTCAGCACCAGCGGGTCGGCGCTCTGCAGGCCGATCTGCAATGAGCAGGTGACACCGGCAAACAGCTCCGCCATCTCGCGGTCGATAAATTCGCTGCGAACTTCAAAATGGAAGTGGATCGAAGGCGCGATCCTGGCAATCAGGCGCAGGATGTGCTTGGCCCGCTTGGCGTCCTGGTTGAAGGTGGAATCCAGCACAAAAACCTGAGATACGCCGGATGCGGCAAAGTGCCGCAGTTCGGCCTCAACCCGCTCCAGCGAAAAACGCCGCACGCCGTGCTTGTCACGGGCATCGAAACAGAAATCACAGGCAAAACTGCAGCCTCGCGCCAGCTGCCAGAGGATGCCGGAGTAACTGCCGGCATGAAGAATTCCGTTCAGATAGGGGGAGGGGATCCTGTCGAGATCGCTGATTGGAGAAGGGGGAGGTGAATGCGCTGCTCCTGGAAACATGACCCCCGGAATGCCCGACAGTTCCCGGCCGGCCAGCAGGCGCTGGCAGAGTTCAGCAAAAGGAGTTTCCCCTTCTCCGGCAATCACGCAATCCAGGATTCCCTCCCCCAATACTCCGGCCGGGTCGGCGCTCGCTTCCGGGCCGCCGGCAAACAGCAGGGCTGAAGGCAGCAGTGTCCGCAGTTGCCGGGCGATCTCCCGGCAGGCGTCCCGGTTCCAGACATACAGGGAAAAGCCGATTGCCCGGGGAGCGGCGGCCGCCAGCCGGGCGGCGTTTTCGGCGGGATCTTGTCCGATAAAAAAATCGAACAGGGAAACTTCAACCGAAGTTTCCCTGACGAAGCTTTTCAGAAAGGCATTTGCCAGTCCGAGCGCCTGGGGAGAGGGGCAGGGGTGGATGGCGACCAGGTTGATATGCACGATAATTGAATCTTTCTAAAGCGGATTGTGAATCACCCTGTTAGCGCTCACGGAAATAAGGGTGTGTAGCCTTGAATTGTGAGTATGTCGGCAAAGCCTACCGTAAGCGCTGTCAGCGGCGTGTTGATCTCAAAAGGCGTTACCGTCATGCCGGTGATGCTGAAGGGACCGCTTGTGCTGTTTGAGAAGGTGTTGAGTTGGCCGGTTATTTTCGTGACGTTGGGGGTGAAAAAATTTCCGCTGAAATTAGTGGCACGGTCGAACAGCAAGCCGTTGGCGCCATTGAGAGTATTAATATTCACAACCGCAAAATCATTGGTAAAGTTTCTGGCCTTGGCCACAATTGTTCCGGAAGCGGATCTTTCAATGCTTGATTGGAGATAGTGAGTGAACCGACGAAATTCACATCATCTGCGGAAGCAAGATCGATTGAAATCAGGTCTCCGATGCCGGTTGTCCCCCGGGAAATCAGTTTCTGATCCGCCAAAGGGGACACTTTCGAAATAGAGACAACCGTCGACTTAACGGTTTGGCTAATGGTGCTTTCGGTACATCCGAAGCCGGAAATTTCAAGGTCGGCGCTGGTTGCGGTTACGTTGCTGGTTTTGGCCGACATCCCTTCCGAGCAGGGGCTATTATCTGACTTTAACTCAAGATCGGTTATCAGGTTGGACACATTACCCCGGGAAATTATCGTTGAGCCGTCTTTGATCGTGTAGGCGCCCGCTACCCCAGTGCCAGTCTGATCGACGGTCAGGGTCAGTTTGTAGCCGGAAGGCAGGGTGCCCTTATAGATAGCAGCTTTCATATCCAGTTTGGGGGTATTGTCGGTTGGCGTAGAATAATCAACAATCTCAGTGCTGCCGCCGCTGCAGGCGGCCAGGATGGCGGCACAGAGAAGTAGCAAGGCATTCAGACGGAGTTTTTTCATGGAATTGTTCTCCTGTTGGGTTGTGTACTGCGTGTGCAATTACCCGCTGTGGCAGGCTGAATCCAGAATGCAGCCACGTCAAGTCTTTATTGCGGTTTGATCAACTCTTGAAACAGTTTTTTCAAATCCTTGGGAGTGTAGGGCTTCTGGGCGAATCCGGCCTGCTGGTCATCCCGGATGGCATCGGCCACCTCTCCGGCGCTGTAACCGCTGCAGATGACTACCGGAACGGTTGCGGACAGTTCACGCAGTTTTTGGTATGCCTCCAGACCCCCCATTTCCGGCATGATCAGATCCAGCATGACCAGATTTATCGAATCTTTGCGCTGCCGGAATATTTCAACCGCTTCGCGGCCGTTTGCTGTAGTGATGACTTCATAGCCGATCGCATTCAAAAGAGCCATGCCGATCGTGCGCAGCGATTCTTCGTCATCCACCAGCAGAACCGTGTCGCCCCTGTCAGCGGAAGAGGCACAGGCGGCTTCTGACGGCAGATCCACTTCCGTTTCAGCTGTTTCTTGCACCGGCAAATAGACCTTGAAGGTCGTGCCGACGCCGGACTGGCTGGTCAGCTGCAGGGCGCCGTTGTGGGATTTTATGATTCCGAGTATAGCCGACATGCCCAGGCCGCGGCCGGTGAACTTTGTCGTGTAGAACGGCTCGAAGATGCGCTTCTGGGTTTCCGGCTCCATGCCGCAGCCGTTGTCGGCCACGGTCAGGCAGGCGTATCTGCCGGGAAGAATACTGTTGTCAAAAAAATCCGTTTGCGGCTGATCATCCGTTATGGCCGTCTTAGCCAGCGCGACTTTGATGGCGCCGTTGTCGTCGCCGATCGCTTCGGCGGAATTGATGATCAGATTCATGATGATCTGCTGGATCTGGGTGCTGTCGGCGATGATCTCCGGCACATCGCGCTTCAGATCCAGACTGATGCTGACATTTTTCTTGAAGGCCGACTGCAGCATCTTGACGATCTCATCCACCAACAGCCACAGGTTGACCCGGCTCTGCACCAGCTGGCTTTTGCCGGCATAGGCCAGCATCTGGCGGCACAGATCGGCCGCCCGGCTGGCGGCGCTTTCAATCTGCCGGACATGCTCTCTGTCGGGTGTTCCTGGGGCTCCCAGCTCTCTCAATACGTAACAATGCCCAAGGATGATGGTCAGAATGTTGTTGAAGTCGTGGGCGATACCGCCGGCCAGGACGCCCAGGCTTTCCAGCTTCTGGGTCTGCTGGAACTTCTGTTCCAGCTCCCGCTGTTCCTTTTCTATCCTTTTGCGGTTGGTGATGTCGTCGAACATAACTACAACGTGGTCTTTTTCCGGGGTGAAGGCTCCCATCGTGAACCACATATTCATCGGCTCAACAAAAATATCAAAGCGTTCTGATTTTCCCGACAGTGAAACCCTGGTAAAAGTTTCAAGCAATTCAGGAGTCTGCTGGTGTATTCCGGGGATAACGTCCGAGACTCTTTTGCCGACGACCCCCTTTAAACCGGTCAGATGTTCAAATGCGCCGTTTACTTTCAGGTAGATCCAGTCGCAGGACCGGCCATCTTCAATGATCAGGCGGCAATAAGCGTATCCTTCGGACATGTTTTCGAACAGGGTGCGGAACTTATCCTGTTCCTCCCGGATCTGATCTTCGACCGCCTTCAGCTCGCGCTCGTGATTCCAGGCCAGCAGCACCCGCAGTACGATGTGGGGCATGGAAGAGAAGGTTTCCGATGACTTGACCACATAATCCCGCACCCCGGCTTTCATGGCCTCAACCGCTATCTTTTCGTTGCCCTGGGAGGTCATCATGATAACCGGCCGGGCGACCTCCGCTGTGGACAGCAGATCCTGGCCGTCCCCGTCAGGCAGGCGATAGTCGGTCAGGACAAGATCCGGCAGCTCCTGCCCCATCGTCATGCGGGCCTCCGCGATGGTTCCGGCAAACGCCAGGCGGAAGTCGTGTTCGACGTTTGAAAAGGCCCGTTCAAGAACGCTTATATGCAGATTGTCATCTTCGACAATCAGTATCAGCGGTGCACGGGGATTGTCAGTCAGCATGTCGGAATCCTTTGGAGGATGGTGGTCTAGCCTGGTGTCCGGGCGAACAGGTGCATCAATGCAAACAGGCTCAACTGCAAACTGTGTAAAAGGGGTTTAATTCAGGTGCGGGTTCTGGTTCCATGCCAGCCAGTAGTAGCCGATCGTTTTCAGCAAATCGGCAAACTTATAAAAATCGACAGGTTTGACCAGATAGCTGTTGGCTTTGCAGCTGTATGCCCGGGCTATGTCCGACTCGGCATCCGAGGTTGTCAGGATGATGATCGGTATGCTCTGCAAAGACGGATCGTCCTTGACGATCTTCAGTACGTCCAGTCCGTCGACCTTGGGCAATCTCAAGTCCAGCAGAATCAGGCCGGGACGGGGGGATGCTTCCGGGGCGCCGTATGAACCTTCGCGGTGCAGGTAATCCAACGCTTCCTGGCCATCCGCCACATGGATCAGGCGGTTGGCCACCTGAAACGTTTCAAAATTTCTTTTGACGATCTCGGCATGGGCCGGGTCATCCTCCACCAGCAGTATTACAACCGGTTTACCATCCATTCACGCTTCTCCTTATCCGTACCTGTTTCATTGCCCTTCAGTGCCCCGGGTAGGGTGAATCTGAAGCAGCAGCCATGCCCAAGGCCTTCAGATTCTACCGTGATTGCACCGTTGTACAGCTCGACAATGCGTTTCACGAGCGCTAGTCCCAGGCCGGTGCCTTTGTTTTTAGCATTAAGCTTGTCAAAAAGTCCAAAAATCTTTTCGTGATAGCGGGGATCAACTCCGCAGCCATTGTCGCTGACATAAAAGCGCGGAATTGAGTTTTCCAGGGCAACGCCGATCCGGATCCGGAGCGGATGCTCGCCCCTGAAGGTGAGTGCATTATCTAGAAGATGGTGCCAGATTTCCGTCAGACGCGGGCGGTCTCCATAAAATTCGATGGCGCACTGATCGACTTCAATCTCTGCCTCTTGTTCCGCAATCCGTTCTGCCAGACGATCCAGAACATCCCCGACCAGCTCGCTGAAGGTCACCGAAACCGGTGGATTGACGACCCGGCCGATCCGGGAGATCATCACCAGCTGATCCAGCAGTTGGGTCATCTTGTCGGTGGCCGTGTGCATGTAGCCGATGTCCTTCGCAATGCGCTCACCATCGCCGGTCGCCAGATCCTGGGTCAGAAACTCCAGAAATGATTTTACTGTCACCAGAGGACTGCGCAGCTCATGGGAAAGCGCGTAGTTTAAGCGCTCCAGTTCCGCGTTATAATCTTTAAGTACTTTCGTCGCTTGCTCTGTTTCGGCGTTGAGCAGCGATTCCCGACGATAGGAAAAGCCAAGGCCCAACAGCCCGATCACCCAGATACCGCTGTGGGAGAGTGCCAGCAGCGTGCCGTGTTCCCGGCCTGGTGCCAGATAGTTGTCCAGAAGCACCGAAGAGTCGATGCCGCCCCGCACATCACCCAGTAGATATCCCTGGCCGGCGTGGCACTTCAGACAGCCGGATTCGACAATAAACGGCTGCATGATTCTTAAATACAGCCGGCCGTTCAGATTCTGCACTTCCTGCAGCTCTTTCGCCCCCTGGACAAAGCTTTTCAGCGCTTTCGCCTGCCAGGCGTCGGCCGAATTTATTGGATTGAGTGGGGTCAGGCTGGTGATGCGGCTTCGGGTTCCGTACTCGTCCCCGAAATTCTGCTGCAGTTCGCGCAATATATAGGCCGGATTCATCAGTGTAAGTTTGACGCCGCTTGTTGTCAGCACATCCCGGGCGGGGTGCTGAAGGTAGGGGTTGGGGGGGGTGTCGACGTTGCTGCGGACATAGACTCCGCCGTGTGATGTGGCCCATTTACGGAAGCTGATGTCCTTGCTGATGTTGGCGCGGGCAAATGCTGCCGCCGTCTGCAGCGCAAAGCGCTCTTCGCGGTGCAGGCTCCAGACCAGGGAAGCGGCCAGTACAAAAGTCCAGATTGCACAGGCTGCCGCGCTTCTGCCGTGAAAGGACCAGATCGAGATTCCCGGTGGCCATGAGATCAGAATGCAGGCCATGCCCATGAAAATGAACAGCAGCGCGCTCGGAAGGGCCATGGGCATTATCCCCAACAGCCCAAAGGCGCCGATCAGATTCATTAGATGGGATGCTGTGGCGGCCAGCGCCACAGCCGTCATCAGGGAAGCCAGGATCGTTGTTGAAAGAAAAATTGCCGTAGTTTTTTGTGCCCGGAAGGTCAGCTCCAGTCCGATCGTCAGCAGGATAAAGCAGAGCGCCGTGTCCGGCGCCATGCGGCCGGGATGCAGTGTGGATGGTGCGTCGGATGATGCACTTAACAGAATCTGATCAATTCCCGTATCCCATCCAAATACATATTCGCCCAGGGTCACCAGTCCCACCAGCCCGGCCAGCAGGCTGCAGAACTGTGCGATGCGGATATTGGTGGGGGAGAAGGCGCGGGAACTGAGCATCAATGCCAGCCCGGTCAGGATAAAGCAAAGAGCAGTGTTGGCCTTCATGGGAACCTGTCCGGCCAGCGGGCTCTTCAGAGCGGCGCTGTCAAAAAACCAGCCGGCGGTAACAATTGTGCCGACCGCCACCGCCAAAGCGCCGGTCAGAAGACTTGTCACGGCGTTGCGCCGTTGGAACGCATCCCGGGTGACCCCGGTCAGGGTTTCAATCATCAGGGAAGGTGGCGGAGTGTTCATTGCGCTCTTCCGTCAGACGGTTCTGCGCTATTCGGCTGGTTCTGGACGTCCGGCAGGGTAAAGCAGAAGCTGCTGCCCTGGCCTGGGCCGTCCGATTCCACCCAGATCCGCCCTCCGTGGACCTCGATAATCCGCCGGACCAGGGCCAGGCCGATGCCGGTTCCTGCGCTATTTGAATCGAGCTTGTTGAAAAGCCCGAAGATCTGCTCATGGTGACGGGATTCGATTCCGATGCCGTTGTCGCGGACGAAGAAAACCGCTTCGTCTTTGTCCCGGCGTTCACCGACCGCTATCAGGGGAACGGGCTGATCGCCCATGTATTTCAGGGCATTTTCAATCAGGTTTTGCATGACCTCGAAAATTCGTCGCCGGTCGCCGCGAACCGCAGGAAGATTTTGCTGAACCTGAACCCTGATATGCTTTTGGGTCAGGGGGCCGGCCAGCTGTTTCAGAACGTCCTCCACCAGCAGGTTCATATCGGTCATTTCCGGCTCGTTGATCATCCGGCCGATGCGGGACAGCTCCAGCAGGTCGTTAAGCAGGGAGGTCATCTTTGCAGCGGCATCACTGATTTTTTTTAGGTCATCCAACAGATGGAGGTGCTTGCCTCTTTCAATGTCGTTGGCAACCTGACCGGTGAAAAACTGAATCGTAATTAGGGGGCTCTTCAGATCGTGGGAAACAGTGTAGGTGAAACGTTCCAGTTCGGCGTTTTTGGCAAGCAATTCCTTTTCAAACTTTTTCCGTTCAGTGATGTCACGCAAAACAACATGAATGGCGTCTTCACCTTTGTCTTTGAAGGGGGCGGCGGTGATCTCGGCGTCAAGCGGAATGCCGTCCAGGCGGATGATCTTCTCTTCGATCAGCGGAGCCGGCTTGCCATCGGTCAGCATCTGCCCGATGCGCTCCCGCATGGTGGCTTGAAAATCGGGATGAAACAATTCAAAAGGGGATTTGCCCAAGAGCTGCTCTTCGCTGGTTGCGCCGAATAGTTGTTGACAATCCCGGTTTGCCAGGACAATCCGGTTGCCCCGGTTGACAAACACGGCGATCGGCGCATTCTGCACCAATGTCCGGTAGCGTCCCTCACTCTCGATCAGCGCGTCCTCGGCCAGTTTGCGCTCCAATTCGCCGGCGGCCCGCACGGCAACCAGCTTCAGAACCGATTCCGCCAGATGGGGGTCCGGCAGCGGTTTCCGGCCGATGACCGCTATCAGGCCGATCGGCTGGCCGTTGAAACCCCACAGGGTTGTTCCGACATAGCTTTCGGCCGCCATCTCCTGCAGTACGGCGTCTTGCGGAAACAGGTGCCGCACCCCTTGCTGAAAAACACAGATCGTTTTGCCGGCCACGTCCCCGCAGGGGGTGTCTTTCAGTCCGTATTCGACGTTATCCTCAAAATTCCCGTCAAAGTAAATTGCCACTGTCCGGGCTGTTAAACCATCGGAAATCAGACGGTTGATGCAGACGTAATCCATCTCCAGGCAGCCTGCCAGATAGCGTGCCAGTGCTTCAAAGAAGTTATACTCCGAGTTCAGTGCAGCCGACTGCAGCAGAAAATCGTAAGTTTCCTCAATGCGTTTCCGCTCGGTGATGTCGTAAATGATCGAAAAAAGACGCGGTTTGCCGTCGATTTCTATCGGGCCGCTGGTCGTCTCCACGTCCCTTAAGGCTCCATTTGCCAAGCGATGCCGGAAATAAAAATGATCCTGCTTTCTGGCCCTGGCCAGCGCCATTTCTGTGGCAATCTCTTGCGGATTCAGGCTGTTGATGTCCGCAATGTTCATCGTCAGCAGTTCGGCGCGCGACCAGCCGTAATACGTGGCGGCAACGGGGTTGGCGTCGATGATGGCGCCATTGACCGGGTCGATGATCAGCATGACCGAATGATTGTTTTCGAAAATGTTGCGGTAACGCTCTTCGGATTCGCGCAGGTGCGCCTCGCGTTGTATGACTTCCGCTGTGGCGTGGCGAACCTGCCGTTTGAGCAGCACGATGAAGATTGTGGAGACAAAAAAGAGGATAAAAAGGATTATGACGGCATTGGAAAGCCAGCGCGGAACGATCTGCATTGTGCCAATAGTGCCGTGGGACCATTTCTGGCGGGCCTGGTTGTAGACTGAATTTTCCTGATGACGCCAGCTTTTGAGGTAACCGTCCAGCAGCGCCAGCAGATCCGCATTCTTTCCTTTGGCCACGGTAAAGAAAATATCGAAGGGATTGAAAACGACGCCGGTCGAGCGCAGGCCGTATTCCTTCTGCTTGGCGGCGCCAAAGGTACTGTTGACGACTCCGGCGTCCACCTTGCCTGCGGCGACAGCTTTGAAGACATCGTCAAAGCCGGGCAGTTCGATGAAGGTGCAGGTCGTGTCAAACTTTTCCACCAGATTGATGAAGTGGCGGGCGTTTACGTCGCCTTTCATGATGGCGACTTTTTTCCCCTTGATATCGCGGATGCCGTCAATTTGAGAGGACAGCGGAACGTACAGCTCGCCCCAGACCGTCAGCAGCGGTGTTTGGGCATAATCCATGAATTCGGCCCGCTCCGGTGTGAAAGCCACACTGGTCAGAAGATCGACCTGTCCCGCTTTCAGCCGCTCCAGCCCCTCGCTCCATGACCCGTACACATATTCGAAGCGGATGTTTTCGCGGTTGCCGATTTCGGTCAGGGCGTCGACGTAGAAGCCTTTGACAACGCCATCCTTGTCCTGGAAAATGCCGGGATAATAGTTGAATGCACCAACCCGGATCGTGCGCTGTTGTGCTCCGAATGAAGACAGTGCCAAGAAGATCAGCAGGAGTGTGATGATGCCGGACAGCAGCGGTTTTTTCATTAAGGATCCCTTGGCAGTCTGAAAGCAACAAATGCTTGCACTGCGAAGAAATTGTGATTGCAGTTTGGAAAGAGGGTAACAACTTCAAAACAACTTGGATTCTACCTTAAATGGCGGCGACATCAAGCGGGTAGCGCCGATTATTTTTTATGGCTGTTTATCGCAGGGAATCCGGTTGAATATGATTAATGCAATAATCGTAATACTGCCGGCAATGGCAAAGCCGGTGGGGTATCCGATCCGTTTCAGCGCCAGTCCCATGGCGGTCGAGCCGGCCATCATCCCCAGATAAATACAGCTGTTGTATATCCCCATCGCCAATCCGCGTTGCGCGACAGGTATTTGCTCCGCAATCACGGCACCGATAGCCGTGAAGTTCAAGGCCATGCCGATCCCCAATATGATCGAACAAACCACCATCGCTGAAACCTGTGCCGCCTGCCCAAAAGCGGCCAGCGCCACCGCAATGCTGATCAGGCCGGCGGTGATCAGTTTGCTGCGGTCAACCCGGTCGGCAAGTTTGCCGATCGGTATCCTGCCAACGACATTGGTCATGGCCTGGGCCGAAAATACCAGGCCGACCTGGGCCGGATCATGTCCTTGGGAAGCTGCAAAAAGGGGCATGAAGGTCAAATACACGCCATAACCGATGCAGCTCCCGATGGTCGCCGACAAGCATGCCAGCAAGCGGCGGTTGTGCAGAAGCTGCCGGCTGGCGGCCAGCATGATGTGCAGATCCGTCTTGTGGCGGGGTGAGCCCTGGGGCAGCACCAGCAAAGCCAGCAGTGTCGCCATGAGCAGCAAGCCGCCGGAGACGAAAAATACTTCGCGCAAGCCCAGCACTTTTGCTAGAAAGCCCCCCGCAGCCGGCCCCATGGTCATGGCGATGTAGACCGCCGTGGTGTACCAGCCGTAAGCCAGCCCCAGTTTATGAGACGGGACAACGTCCGCCACCAGAGACATCATGCCGGGCGCAAAGGCTGCCAATCCCACGCCAAACAGAATGTAGGCGGCTGCCATTTGTCCCGGTAGATGACACTGGGTTATCAGCAGAGACGATACGGCAGTGGCGACGATTCCGACTATGATCGGCAGCTTGCAGCCGGTGCGGTCGGTCAGCAACCCGGCTGGGATGGAACACAATCCGGCCGTCAGCATAAAGGCGCCGTTGATCAGTCCGATCTGTTTCGGACCTGCGCCCAGTGTGGCGGCAAACAGGGGCAAAACCGGGATGCGCAGATATGAACTGAAAAAGGTGCTGAAGCCGATCAGGCAGAGAAGCAGAAAGGGAATCTGGTTTCTTGTTGTGTATGCGCCGCTCGTCGTCACCGGTTTGTCAGCTCGACTGCTTTTTATCATTCTCCTGCTCAAGTGCCTTGTCTTCCAGAAACTCGATGAAATCAATCGTGCGGGTAACAAAGCGCAGGTTAAAGCGGCTTTCGTACAGCAGCATGGCAGAAGCCGCAAACAGGAACAGACCACCGACCAGTGCCAACAACGTCGGTATCCAAGCCTGTTCAGGGCTTCCGTAGGCCACGTTGACGCCGATGGCCAAGCTGGCGGCCACAAACAACACCGTCGCGGTGTAGAGGGCGGCCATTGATTTTTGAATCAGGACGGCTCTCCGTTTCTGCAGTTCTATTTGACCTTTCAGGTAATGCATCCGTTCCTTTGGGAAACTGCTTTTGCCTTGCAAAATAGCCTCAACCTCTCCCTTCATAACGGTTACCCGGTCGAAGATGCGCCCCAGGCGGGCCGAGGTGGAGAAGATCAGCGTACCGCAGGCCGAGATCAGCACCGCCGGTGTGATCATCGAGGTCAGGATGCGCGAGCTGGAGAGCGCCTCCAGTATTTCTTTTTCCTGAATGGCCATATCAGTCCCGGTATCGTCTGGTCAGATCGCCGTAACTGTCGATGCGGCGATCCCGCAGAAAGGGCCAGATCCGCCGCACCCGCTCACTTCTGGCCAGATCCAGTTCCACCTGGATGATCTCTTCCCGGTCCCGTGAGCCCTCCGCCAGGAATTCACCCTGGGGGCCGGCCGCAAAACTGCTGCCCCAGAAGAGGATTCCGCTTTCCTGTTGACCGGGAGCGGCTTCAAAACCGACCCGATTGACTGACAAAAGCGGCAATCCGTTGGCGATGGCGTGGCTGCGCTGGATCGTGATCCAGGCCTGGCGCTGGCGTTCCTGTTCTTCGGGATTGTCGTGCGGATCCCAGCCGATGGCGGTGGGATAGATCAGCAGGTCGGCTCCGGCCAGCGCCATCAGGCGGGCCGCTTCCGGATACCACTGATCCCAGCAGACCAGCACCCCCAGTTTGCCGAGCGAAGTCTGTATCGGAGTGAAGCCTAGGTCACCGGGGGTGAAGTAGAATTTCTCGTAAAAGCCGGGATCATCGGGGATGTGCATCTTGCGGTAGCTGCCGGCAATTGTCCCGTCCTTTTCCAGCACCACGGCGCTGTTGTGATACAGGCCCGGTGCGCGCCGTTCAAAGAGCGAGGCCACGATCACGACCCCAAGCTCGCGGGCCAGTGCGCCGAGGGTATCGGTCGAGGGGCCGGGGATCGCTTCGGCCAGGTCGAACAGCTCCGGATCTTCGATCTGACAGAAGTAGGGGCCGGTATGCAGCTCCTGCAGCACGACCATCTGTGAGCCGGAAGCTGCCGCCTGACGGATCATCCGGCAGGTTTTTTCCAGATTGGCGTTGCGGTCAGTGCTGCAGCTTTGCTGAATCAGGGCCGCCCGAAGGATCGTCATGCCAGCACCCCCTGGGGGAGCTGCATGGTCACACAGTGCAGTGAACCGTGCTGTTCCAGCAGCGGCAGGCAGTCGATCCCGACCGCTTCCCGGCCGGGAAAAGCGTGGCCGATCAGTTCCAGGGCACGCTGGTCATTCTCGGGATCGCGGTAGGTTGGAACCAGCACGGCGCCGTTGATGATCAGGAAGTTGGCATAGGTGGCCGGCAGGCGGTGGGCGTTCTGATCGAAGCGGGCTTTGGGCCAGGGGAGGGGGATCAGCGTGTAGGGCGAGCCGTCCGGCGCCCGGAAATCCTTCAGCTCCCCTTCCATCAGCTTGAGCGTCTGGTAGTGTTCGTCGAGCGGATTGTCGCAAGCCTGGTAAACGATCCTGTTGTCCGGGCAGATGCGCGCCAGGGTGTCGATGTGGGAATCGGTGTCGTCGCCGGCCAGCCAGCCATGGTTGAGCCACAAAACCCGGCGCGCGCCGACCAGCGAAGCCAGGGCCTGTTCGATCTCGCTCCTGCTCAACTGCGGGTTGCGATTGGGCGAAAGCAGGCATTCGGCGGTGGTCAGGATGGTTCCGAGGCCGTCGCTTTCGATGCTGCCCCCCTCAAAAACCAGGCCGATCGTGTTCAGGTTCGGTTTCAGGACGCCCTGCTCCTTGAGCCGTTTCGAGATCAGGTTGTCATGGTTGGCAGGGAATTTGAGCCCCCAGCCGTTGAAGCCGAAATCCAGCAGAACCGGCTTTTCGTTGAAGATGACCGTGATCGGGCCGAAATCCCGGGCCCAGGTGTCATTGTTGGGCAGTTCGCAGATGGTGACCTGGTCGAGCGGTACTCCGGCGGAGGTCAGGTATTCGGCGGCCGAGGCCGCCTGCGGAGCGGTCAGCAGCACGCGCTCATGGCGGGTGATCTGGCGGATGATTTCAGCAAAGACCGGACGGACCTGATCCAGCATCCCGGCCCAGTCGGTCGCTTCGTGGGGCCAGGCCAGAAGGACTCCGTCCTGTATCTCCCATTCGGCGGGTAATCGTGGATTCATTATACTGTGCTCCTTGAGGATAAAGTGGCCGGGATTATAAGTTATTGGCGCATCCCGCGCAAGCGTCCTGAACCCTGCGGAAATAAATTCAAGTTTTGCCTTGATTTATCCCCCCGATTGCATTAGTAAAATGTATTCATAAATTGTATACAGTATCTTCAGCAGGACTTCATATCGTCACCTATCCCCACACAGAAAGGAGAGTATCAATGTCCACCAAGCCGTTTATTTATCAGGAGCCGTTTCCGCTTGCCAAGGATGAGACAAAGTACCGCAAGATCGAGGGTTCCGAGAAGTATGTGACTGTCGAGAAGTTCGCCGACAAGGATGTCGTCCGGGTCTGCCCCGAGGCGCTTTCGATCCTGGCCAACGAGGCCATGAAGGATGTTTCCTTCCTGCTGCGCCCGGCCCATAACGAGCAGGTTGCCAAAATCCTGACTGATCCTGAAGCTTCAATGAATGATAAAGGTGTGGCGCTGGCTTTCCTGCGTAACGCCGAGATCGCCGCCCAGCTTGACCTGCCGGTCTGCCAGGATACCGGCACCGCCACCGTAGTCGCCAAAAAAGGACAACAGGTCTGGACCGGCGTCAAGGACGAAGAGTGGCTCTCCAAGGGGATCTACAAGACCTATACCGAAGAGAACCTTCGCTATTCCCAGACCGTGGCCCTGGATATGTACGAAGAGCTCAACACCGGCACCAATCTGCCGGCCCAGATCGACATCATGGCCACCGACGGCGATTACTACAAATTCCTCTTCATGGCCAAGGGGGGCGGTTCCGCCAACAAGACCATGCTGTATCAGGAAACCAAGGCTCTTCTGACACCGGACAAGCTCTATAAGTTCCTGGTGGAAAAAATGAAGTATCTGGGCACCGCCGCCTGTCCCCCCTACCATATCGCTTTCGTGATCGGCGGCACCTCGGCCGATGCCTGCATGAAGGCCGTCAAGCTGGCCACCGCCAAAGAACTGGACGGATTACCGACTTCCGGCAATGAACATGGCCAGGCTTTCCAGAT
>JAJZRX010000106.1 GCA_021850095.1 Deltaproteobacteria bacterium | reverse complement strand
GTTTAATAAGCATGGGTTCCTCTCTCAGATAGAATGGTTGGTCACGCTTCCATAACTACCTGACGGAACTCATGCTTTTCAATTGTTAAAGAGCAAAATTACTTACTGATTACTGTGACGAACCATTTTTTAAAGAGGGTATCACTTAACCGCTGCTGGCTCTGTGACACAAAAACACAGACCGCCTCAACCGGAGTCTTATATAAGCAACAAATGTCCTATATAAGTAGCAAGTGCCCTATATAGGGATACCGTAGATGAACGAGTTGAGCGAAGGAAACAAATGGACAAATTAAAACGGCAGTTACCAGAGGAATTTGCAAAACAGCTTCTTTCATCTCCAGAAACAGGCATGGGCTACCAAATCGCAACTGTCACATTAAATGATGGTAGGAAATTTGAAAGAGTGTGCATCGTTGAAGGATATCTTGCTTCTATTGAAGGAGACAACTATATGCCATTCGAAGCTTCAGAGGTTCAGTCTATTCTTGTAACGCATGATAAAGGGAAAAGATGACGCCCAACACGCCACTAGAGCCGATTCGCTGACGCTCTCGGCTCAACGGCGAAACCGTTGGAAAATCAAATATAATCAGACGGAGACGAGAATAATGGCAAATTCATTTCTTGACCTAGCGATCGATGTGCTAAAAAAAGCGCCCAAGCCTCTGACCTACCAAGAGATATGGGAGTTAGGAAAACAGTTGGAAGGATAAATAGGGACACTCCCTATTTACCCCCTTGCGCTAGCTCATTTTCCGCTGTATCTTGTATTCACCATGCCGAGAATCGCACGCATAATAGCCACTGGCTACCCTCATCACATCACGCAACGTGGGAATAATCGCGCTACCGTTTTTTTTGATGACGAGGACCGTAATACCTACCTGAAACTACTGGCCGGATACTCCCAAAAGCATCATTTCGAAATTTGGGCATATTGCCTGATGGATAACCATGTTCACCTGCTTGCCGTGCCGGAGACGGAAACCGCTCTCGCTCGCGGAATCGGCTTGACCAATCAAGTGTATACTCAGTACCTTAACCGTAAATTGAATCAATCGGGACGAATCTGGCAAAATCGCTTTTTTTCCTGCATAGTCGAAAACAACCAATATCTTTGGGCAGTGGCGCGGTATATCGAACGCAATCCCCTGAAGGTTGGTTTGGTGGAGTGTTCGGAGGCGTACCGCTGGTCCAGCGCCAAAGCTCATATATCCGGAGCGCCTGATGCGTTGCTGAGCGCAACCTCTTGGCTTTCACCGCAGGAGCAGGGCGCCTATGCCGAATTTGCCTGCACGGAGGATGATGAGACGGATAACGCCATCCGCAAAGCTACCAGAACAGGCCGGCCATTCGGATCGGAAAGTTTTGTAGACGTGCTGGAATTACAGATGAATCAAACTATAAAAGCTAATAAACGTGGTCGGCCTCGCCTGAAAATAAGGGAGTGTCCCTAATTTACAAAAGCTAATAAACGTAGTCGGCCTCGCCTGAAAATAAGGGAGTGTCCCTAATTTACAGGGAGTGTCCCTAATTTATTCCAAATTTATTGGAGTTGAGCAAGCCACCTGAGTAATATCAAGTCCTTATGAGGTATCCACCATGAGTCCGACTGTTTTCCGCGAGGCCGGTTTTCGATTCTACTTCTTTTCCAGAGAAGAGCCGAGAATGCATATTCATGTACAGTCAAGCAACGGAGAAGCTAAATTCTGGATAGAGCCGGAGGTTCAGATCGCGCAGAATCACGGCCTTTCAATGAGGGAACTTAACGAGGCTGACAGCCTCATAAAGGAGCATCAAAATGAAATCCGCAAAGCGTGGCAACAACATTTTCCCAGCTGAAGTTACTAACATTTCGTGCAACGGAATCTGGATGCTGATTGATGATCAAGAAATGTTTCTGGCATTTGAGCATTTTCCTTGGTTTCAGGAAGCATCAATAAAGAAAATCCTGCATGTCGAAATGCCTTCAGTAAACCACCTTTACTGGCCTGAACTGGATATTGATCTGGATGTAAACAGCATTCTCTATCCAGAAAACTATCCTCTCGTAAGTCAGCAGCAAATCTTAAAGTAAAAGTTTCCAACCAGGTGGCGGCACACAGTCGGCGCGGAGAAACCTCGCGCCGCTGGTGCGCCCCCGCCCCGTTGCCCACAAAGAAAATAATTAATCCAAAGGAAAGAGCCGATGTACACGAAAATAAGAACAATGAGAAAAAGCGTTAGCTGTATACTAGCCGCTTTTGCTTTTGTGATGCTGCAGGTCGAGTACGTCTGTGCCGAGGATATCTCGAAGGAGTTCCGAAGCGATATAGTCAAGCTGTTGAAAATGACCGGCGCAGAAGCCCTTGGCATACAAATGGGAGTAGCGATCACAAACCAAATGATCGATTCATTGATGAAGCAAAACCCTGAAATACCGGCGAAGGCTGTTGAATCAATCAAAGATGAGATAAGCCTAGTCTTTGCAGAGGAAATGCCGAAACTCATATCGGAGATTGTTCCAGTATATGCAAAGCATTTCAATCAAGATGAAGTTAAAGATCTCATTGCCTTTTATCGCACTCCACTGGGCAAAAAAAGCATAGAAGTAATGCCGGCAGTTATGAACGAATGCATGCAGGTGGGACAAGCGTGGGGTAAGAGCATTGCACCGGCACTTGTTCCACGCCTGGAATCAAGGTTAAAAAGAGACGGGTTTGACAACAATTAATGGAAAATCTGGGATTAATTGTCAATCCAATCAAACCGAAGGTTGAACAGGCGGATGATGATTAGCCGGTCATGGAGATGACCTCCTCATAGGTTGTCACCCCTTCCAGCATCTTGTTGATCCCGATCTCGCGCAGGGTCGTCAAGCCCCCCTGGCGGGCGGCGGCAACAACCTGAGCCAGACCCGCCGAAGAAGAAACCAGCGCCTTCATGGTATCGTTCATATCAAGAACTTCGAACAGACCGCTGCGCCCCTTGTAACCGGTGCCGCGACACTCCTTGCACCCCTGCCCCTCCCAGACCGAAACAACTTTCTTGTTCAGCTGCAAGTAATCGCACTCATCGCGGGAAAGGGTGCGGGTGCTTTTGCAATGGGGGCAGATTTTGCGGATCAGCCTTTGGGCGACGATTCCCAACACAGTGGCCGAAATCAGAAAAGGGGGCACCCCCAGGTCAAGCAGACGGATGATCGTGGAAGCGGCATCGTTGGTATGCAAGGTGGAGAGCACCAGATGCCCGGTCAGGGCGGCCTGAACGGCGTTTTCAGCGGTTTCGCGGTCGCGGATCTCGCCGATCATGATGATGTCGGGGTCCTGGCGGAGTATGTTGCGCAGAATGGTATCGAAACTGACCCCGATGGCCTGCTGAACGCTGATCTGATTGAACTCCTCCATCACCATCTCGATCGGATCCTCGACGGTGACGATATTGATCTCCGGCGATGAAAGCGAGCGCAGCGAGGAGTACAGGGTGGTGGTCTTGCCGCTGCCGGTCGGTCCGGTCACCAGGATAATGCCGTTGGGGCGGCGCAGAAAAGAGTTGTAAAGCGCCATCTCGCGCGGATAAAAGCCCATGCTGTCCAGATCCTGCAGCAGGATATCCGGATCGAAGACCCGGATGACGACTTTTTCGCCGAAGGCCACCGGAACGGTCGAGACACGCAGTTCCATATCCTTGTTGTTGAAGCTGGTCTTGATGCGCCCGTCCTGGGGACGGCGCTTTTCGGCCAGATCCATGCGGGAAAGCATCTTGATCCGCGAAACGATCGGAGCATGCAGCGCTTTGGGTATGACGTGGATGTTGTGCATGACCCCGTCGATGCGAAAACGGATCAGCGATTTTTCCCGTTTGGGTTCGATGTGTATGTCGCTGGCGTGCTGGTCAAAAGAGTAATTCAGCAGAAAATCGACCGCCGATATGACATGCGTATCGGTGCTTTCCAGCTCCTGTTGACCCTTGATCCGGAAAAACTGCTCCAGGTTACCCAGATCCATCGCTGAAGAGGCTTCCGCCTCGGCCGCCAGCACCGATGCCCGGAATCCGTAGAACTCACGCAGTATTTTCAGAATATCGCTTTTTGAACTGAGCACCCGCCGGATTTCCAGACGGCGGGCGGTTGCCAATTCATTGATAATCGACTCGTTAAAGGGATCAGCGACCGCCACCGTGACGACACCGCTGGATTCCGCCACGGCAACGATCAGGTTTCTCAGGGCAAACGGCCTCGGTATGTAGTCGGTCACAACCCTGAGGTCAAGCTTGAGGGGGTCGATCTTGTAGTAGGGCAGCGATGCGGCCGCAGCCAGCGCTTCGGTAATGGTGTCCTCACCGAGCAGGTGTCCGGCGGTTCCGGGAATTTCGAGATTGAAGGAAGCGATGACTTCGGCCGGCGAGACCGTTTCGGCACCGGCAGGGGCACGACGGATTGCTCCGGAATGATGCTGCGAATACAGACGCATTTCCTGCGCCCGGCCGCGCTTGAGAACGTCCGCCAGCTGTTCTTGCGACACCAGGCCGCGGCGTTCCAGCAGATGGGCGACGTTTTCGAGGGTAAGTTTTTTGGGTTCCGGCATAATCCCTGTCAATTCATGAACTTATTCTTTTTCTCCGATTCGGCCTTCTTGGCATCAATCCGCCGGGCCACTTCTTCGACAACCTGCTCGGGCGTTGGAACCGTTCTGGCGGGAATCTGCCCCATTATCACCTGCTCCGGGCTGATAGCCGTGGCGGCGGAACGGGTACGGTGAATCGGAGGAGCATCCCGATAAAGGGTCACCGTTGACAACAGGTTTCTGAAAAGCCTGAACAGCAGCCAAAGGACGATTACCAGCGGCACAATATCATCCAGCCAGTAGTCGAAACTGCGCTCCCGCACCATGCTCCCGGCCAGCAGGCCGGCCGAGGCGATCAAAAGCCCGAAGGCGTTGCCGATCACCCGGAATTCAATATCCGCAGGTATTTTAAGTTCTGCCGTCTTTGCCACACCAAAACCTCGCACAGGGAGTCAATCTGTTTTCAACAAGCTGCATCACTTTCAACTTATCGGCACTTCAGTTCGTTTTTGCAGTTTTATTAAAACGCTGCAGCGCCCAGGATTGGATACGGTCCATATAATAGTAAACAACCGGGGTAATGTACAGCGTCAGCAGCTGCGACACCAGCAACCCGCCCACAACCGCCAGTCCCAGTCCCCGGCGCGCTTCGGCCCCGGCCCCGAATCCGATCGCGATCGGCAGTGTTCCCATCAGGGCTGCATAGGAGGTCATCATGATCGGCCTGAAACGCACCAGGCAGCCCTGATAAATGGCCTCCATCGGACTCTTGCCCTCCCGGCGTTGGGCCTCCAGGGCAAAATCGATCATCATGATGGCATTTTTTTTGACGATCCCCACCAGCATGATGATGCCGACAAAGGAATACAGGTTTAAGTCCTTGCCGAAAATCAGCAGCGTGATCAGTGCCCCAAAGCCGGCCGACGGCAGGCCAGACAGGATCGTCAGCGGATGGATATAACTCTCGTACAGTATCCCGAGCACGATGTAAATGACAACAATGGCGATGATCAGGAGCAGCGCCAGCCCCTTGGTGGAGGCCTTGTAAACCTGAGCAGTGCCCTGGAAGCCGGTCGTGATGGCGGCCGGCAAATCCCTGGCCTCCTTTTCTATGGCCGCCACCGCATCTCCCAGCGGTATTTCGGGTTTCAGGTTGAACGAAATGGTCACTGCCGTGATTTGCCCAAGGTGGTTGACCGAAAGCGGTCCCAGGCTCTTTTTGAGAGTTCCCAGAGACGACAACGGCACCAGCTGACCGGCGCTGGAACGGACATACAACAGTCCCAGGGAGGTCAGATCGAGCTGGTACTGCGGTTCCAGCTCCATAATCACCTTGTACTGGTTGGTGGGGGAATAGATCGTGCTGGCCTGCCGGGAACCATAAGCCGAATAAAGGGTTTCCTCGATCTGTCGGGCGGAGACACCAAGAGCCGCCGCCCGGTCGCGGTCGATATCCAGCGTCAGCTGCGGGTTCTTCATCTGCAGATCCGAGGTCACGTCCAGCAGCAGCGGCATGCCGCGCAGTTTGGTCTCGAAAGCGGCAGCCTGCCGGTACAGCTCGTCGGTATCCGGACTCTGCAGCACAAACTGATAGTGGGCCTTGGACTGGGTGGCTTCCAGCCTGATGGGGGGCGGATTTTGCATGAACATCAGGATGCCGGGCACCGCCATGACCTTGGGACGCAGTTTCTGGATGATCTGGTCGGCATTCAGTTTTCGCTCGTGGCGCGGCTTGAGCTTGATGAACAGAGAGCCGCTGTTGCCCCCCACCCGGCTTCCGGCAGCCCCCACCGACGACATGAAGGCTTCCACATCCGGTTCCTGAAGCACGATATCCACCAGCTTCTGCTGCTGGAGCTTCAGCTCCTCGAAGGAAATACCCTGGGCGCCTTCGGTGCTGGCGTTGATCGAGCCGATGTCATCGGGCGGGAGCAGTCCCAGCGGCATACGGGTGAACAGCCAGACCGTGACCAGCAGCATCAGAAACGTAACCGCCATCGTCGTGCGCCGGAAGCGCAGCACCACGGTCAGCGAGCGCTCGTACAGCACGAGCATGCCGCTGAAAAATCGCTCCATGAAATTGTAGAGCCGACCGTGCTGCTGTTCGCCGGGAGGTTTCAGAAACCGGCTGCAGAGCATGGGGGTCAGGGTCAGCGAAACGACCCCGGAAATCAAGATCGCAAAAGAGATCGTCACGGCAAACTCGTGCAGCATCCTGCCCAGCATACCGGCCATGAACAGTACCGGGATGAAAACCGCCACCAGCGAAATCGTCATGGAGATGATCGTGAAACCGATCTCTTGCGATCCCCGGCGGGCCGCATCCAAGGGCGACTCGCCCTCTTCCATGTGCCGGACGATGTTCTCCAGCATGACGATGGCGTCGTCAACGACAAAACCGACCGAGAGGGTCAACGCCATCAGGGTGATGTTGTTGACCGAAAAGCCCAGGGCGTACATGACCCCGAAGGTGCCGATGATCGAAAGCGGCAGCGCCAGGCTGGGAATGACCGTGGCGGAGATGTTGCGCAAAAAGAGGAAGATGACCAGAACCACAAGGACGGTCGT
>JAJZRX010000105.1 GCA_021850095.1 Deltaproteobacteria bacterium | reverse complement strand
ATAGTTACGAGAGTGCGCCGGCCGATTTTTTACTCAATGTCAAGCAAAAAATGCAACATCACGCTGAATTTATTACGTTTTTACATTCTCAAAGAACCATGCAAAGACCTAACCGGAAGAAGCTGAATTTATTTACGCATATTATACAATGGCGGTTTTCAATAACATGCTGATAATTTGAAAAAATAAAGAGAAGCGGCAAAACACCGAACAAGAGGAGAAACCGCCGAGAGTCAGGCCTACGCATTTGACAAAACCAGATAAACCGACGTCAAAAAAACGAAGTCTCAATCAGGCAATTGGCCACCGGTCGGGCGAAAAACCGCTTCATGGGATTGGCGGAAACGGAACACGATCCGGCCAATCGCTACACTGGCGATTCCGTGTGAGAAAGCTGCCGCATCTGGATCATGTGGTTCAGTTTCATTTGTAATGCGCTGGTTTTTCATGCTTACTGACACATTCTGTCATGCAGCTGTGGTATCCTCTCCACCATGATCACCCTCCCTCTTGAACAGCGCCTGGAAATCCTGGCCGACAGCGCCAAGTACGATGTCTCCTGCTCCTCCAGCGGCAGCAGCCGCGGCGGCAAGGCCGGCACGCTTGGCAGCACCGCCTCCAGCGGCATCTGCCACAGCTGGACCGCCGACGGCCGCTGCATCTCGCTGCTGAAGATCCTGCTGACCAACGCCTGTATCTATGACTGCGCCTATTGCCTCAACCGCCGCTCCAACGACATTCCCCGGGCGGCCATGACCCCGGACGAGATCGTTGACCTGACGATCAATTTCTACCGCCGCAATTACATCGAAGGGCTGTTCCTCAGTACCGGCGTGGTGCGTTCGGCCGACCATACCATGGAACAGCTGATCGCCGTGGCTCGCCGCCTGCGGGATGTCGAGCGCTTCAACGGCTATATCCACCTCAAGCTGGTGCCGGGCGCCGACCCGCTGCTGATTGCCCAGGCCGGCCGTTATGCCGACCGGGTCAGCATCAATATCGAACTGCCCAGCCGGCAGAGCCTGGCACTGCTGGCGCCGGACAAGCCGCGCGAATCGGTGATCAATCCGATGCGCCAGGTCAGCGGACTGATCGTGGAATCAAAAGAGGCCCGCAAGCAGTCGCGCCGGGCGCCGCATTTTGCCCCGGCTGGACAGAGCACCCAGCTGATCGTCGGAGCCACGCCGGAGAGCGACCGCGAAATCATCACCCTGACGGAAGGGCTCTATCAGCGCCTGGAGTTGAAGCGGGTCTACTATTCGGCTTTCATTCCGGTTTCGGCCGACAATCGCCTCCCGGCGCTCCCCACGCCGCCGCTGCTGCGCGAACACCGCCTGTATCAGGCCGACTGGCTGCTGCGTTTCTACGGCTTCAGCGCCCACGAACTGCTGGATGAAGCCCGACCCAATCTGGACACCCGTTTTGACCCCAAGAGCGACTGGGCCTTGCGCCATCTGGAACTGTTTCCGGTTGAAGTCAACCGGGCCGAGTATGAGGTGCTGCTGCGGGTGCCGGGGATCGGGGTGCGTTCGGCCCAGCGCATCGTCCAGGCTCGCCGTGCTGCCCGTCTGGGTGAGGTCGAGTTGAAAAAGCTGGGAGTGGTGCTGAAACGGGCCAGGTATTTTCTGACCGCCGGCGGCCGCTATCTGGGCGGTATCCGGATGGACGGGCCGCGTCTGGCGGAGCGGCTGCTGGCGCCCGCCAGACGGCCGGCGCGACTGGATCAGCTGGAACTGTTTGCGGCGGTGCCGGATGTTTCAGCGCTGACGGGGGAGTTATGACCGTCTGCCACTATGATGGCAGCTTTAAAGGCTTTCTCTGCGCCGTGGCCGATTGCCTGGAGCGTGGCGATGGTCAGCCGGAGTTTGCGGCTGATGGAGACCGGCAAGCCGGGGGACTCTTTGCCGGTGATATGCACGAGACCGTAACCGTGCGGGAGAGTGCCGTGGCGTTCCGGAAACGGTTTGTGGGAGCGGTGTCCCAGGATGCTTTTGCCACCGCGCGTTATGCCTTTCACAGCCGGAAGCCGGGCATCGAACAGCTGCTGTGGCGCTATTTCAGATTGGGGTTTCAGGTGGGAGGGCGCTTGTGTCAGATGCTGACGGAGGAACCAGTGTATTCGGTGGGTCGGTTTGCGCGGCAAGTTTCGCACGAGGCCCACAAATTCAAGGGCTTCGTCCGTTTCAGCGAAGTGGCCGACGGTTTTTTGTATGCCAGGATCGAACCGCAGGCCGACCTTCTGACGCTGATCGCACCCCATTTTGTCGAACGGGTCGGTGATCGCCCCTGGATGATCCATGATCTCCGACGCAGCCAGGCGGCGATCTTTGACCTGAAGTCATGGCGTCTGGTCAGGGAGATCGTGCTGGCCGGCGAGCCGGGCCTGTCCGAGGCCGAACACGAGTATGCCGCCCTGTGGCAGCGCTATTTTCAGCGTCACGCCATTGTTGAGCGGCATAATTCCGGGCTGCAGCAGAAACACGTTCCGCTGCGCTATCGCAAACATCTGACGGAGTTCACGCCTCCCCGCGATCCAGGGGGATCTGAACGGGCAATGCAGAGTGGGGCAGGGTGATGGTTTGTCGGTAATACGGGCGAACACGAGGTTCGCCCCTACAGCCTGCGCCACCAAAGCAGGGACAGTGCCGCAGCGCCGAAACAGAAGAGCGACAGCCAGCCCGCTTCAGGAATCTCACTATCACGCAGGTAAAAAGCCAACGCCACCAGCAGGCCGATCCAGGACAGACGCTGCATCCAGCGTTGCAGGGGGCGTAACAGGGCCCGACGGTCCTCCTCGGCCAGGCGCACCACCAATTCGCCCTGATGCAGGGTGTCAACCAGGTGGCGGGCTTTGACCAGGTTGAGCGGGAGCTGGGCGAATTCATGGCTGATCATGCCCCAGAGATTGCTGTGCTCACCCAGGGCCCGGTTCAGGTTGGATTTCAGGATCGGCAGGATATCCTTGATGCCATTGAAATTCTCGATGTAGCAGGTTCCCAGTCCTTCGATGATCGAGCTGGCTCGCATGACGTAAATGATTTCCTGGGGCAGCTTGAAGGGATAGTCCTTCAGGGCGTCCATAACGCCAAAGGCCAGTTCCTGCATGGAGATGGCGTTCAGGTGGTCGCTGTCAAAGATGCGGAAGATCTCTTCCGCCAGAGCGGTCAGCTCATTGGGCGGGGCGCTGTCGGTGATGATCCCCAGTTTGCGGGTGGCTTGCACCAGAAGTTCAAAGTCGCGCTCGTAGGCCGCCTTGACCGTGTTGATCATGGCCAGGCGGGTGGCGTTGGGAATCCGACTGACCATGCCGAAATCCAGCAGCACCAGTTCTCCCCCGGCGGTCACCAGCAGGTTGCCGGGGTGGGGGTCGGCATGGAAAAAACCTTTGACCAGCATCTGTTCGGTGTAGAACAGCACCAGTTTTTCCATCAGTCCGCCAAAGGAAACCTGCAGACGTTCCAGGTTCTGCCGGTCATCAAAACGGATCCCCTCTTCAAAACTCATGACCAGGGCGTCTGTGGAACAGTAGTCGCGATAGGGAAGCGGCAGGCGAATGCCGGAATCGGGATAGGTGTGGCGGAACTGCTCCAGATTGGACAGCTCGGCCTGCATGTCCACTTCCTGCAGAATGGTGCGGCGGAAGGCGGTCAGTACCGCTTCGATGGAGTTGCGGGTATATTCGGAAAACAGGGGCTGCAACAGCGCCAGAAACCAGCCCAGCAGGCGGATATCCTCCCGCACGACCTGTTCGATCCGGTTGCGCCGCAGCTTGACGGCCACCTGCCGGCCATTCTGCAGCCGGGCCCGATGAACCTGGCCGATGGATGCGCAGGCCAGCGGTTTCTGCTCAAAGCTGCTGAAGCAATCCCCCTGGCCAAAGGCTCTCACGAAAACCGCCTGAAAATCAGACTCCGGCATGGCCGGCAGCTGGTCGTGAAGTTGCCGCAGTGCCTCCAGATAGCTGACGTCAAAAAAGTCGGCCCGGGTGGCCAATACCTGGGCCAGCTTGATGAAGCTGGCTCCCAGCTGTTCGATAGCCGACACCAGCGGCACCGGCGCCAGGGGGGGGATGCCCAGCCAGCTGCTGCGCCGGCGGATCAGAAGAAAAACCGTCAGCAGCACCCGGAAGACGGAGTAGACTCGACAGGGGTGATAAAGCCGGAATAACAGTACGAGCCTGGTCACCGGATCAGGGCTGCTCCTGACGCGCCCTGGCCAGCTCTTGCCGCAAGGCTTCGATGTCGGCGCGGGTTGCCAGCCCCAGTTCGTCTATGGCCTCTTTCAGCATCTCTTTGATATGCCCTTTCAGCTGTTCCCGCTCCTCACTTCCCTTTGCCACGGCCTGTTCAAAGAACTCCCGGGCCTTGCGGTCACGCTCGGCCCGGAAACCGCGCGTTGAATCTCCGACCTGCTCGATCTTCTCCTTGGCCATCAGGGCGCTGCCTAACCCGAAGTAAAACAGTTGCTCAAGCTTTTCTTGCATGCTGACTCCTTTTCTTTTCATGACGGGTATACATAACCTTATTACAGCCCGCTGATCTCCCGTTCCTTGGGATATTCGACGGATATCCCGAAGGTCAGCTCCTTTTTCTCTCCCGGCTGCAGAGGTATTTTCCAGACGAGCGTACCATCGTTTTTGATCTGATCCGGTTTGATGGAGGGATCATCCAGCGCGACTTTGATCTCCTCATCGCCGGCCAGCGGCAGCTGGTCGTGCAGAGTCACTGTCAATGCTTCTTTGCGCAGGTTGGCCAGTTCGATACGGTAACGGTAGCTGACGCGATTCTTACCGAACAGGCCGGCTTCCTTGTTCTGCTTCAGCTCTTCCCGTTTGACCGTCACCTGATCGTCGCTGCCGAAGAACAGGTCGAATTTCTCTCCGGCGGCGATTTTTTTCAGCGGTGAACTGCCGGTGTAGGTGTTGCCGATAAAAACATGAGCCTTGCCGGGCAGGAGCGGGTATGCGGCCCGGTTGATGATTTCCGACTTGAGAAATACAGAGGGTGAAAGCTTCGGAACCGCCATGAATTCCAGGTTGACCGGCAGTTTTTCCAAGGACACCACACTGCCGTGCTGGCTGCCGTCAGAAGGGACATCCAGCAAGCGGGGAATATGAAAGGCGACGGAAGAGTGCTCTTCGTTGATCTGGGCGGTTTCAAAGTCGGCCTGCGCTGCTTCGGGCATGGCATCCTCCGGGATGGAACTTGCCATGTAGATCTGATTGGCTTTCTTTGCTCTGGCTGGTGCGGGGGCCTCCAACATCATTCTTGGCGCCGGCATGGGGGGCTGTGGGCGGAAAAATGCGATCTGCCAGGGCTGCAACTCGGGAGGAGCGCCTCCGCTGGCGGGGCGGGCGGTGGACAGGGTCAGATCCACATCCTTCCAATCCTCTCCGGTCTGCTGGCGCACCAGTGCCCGAAAGGTCAATTCGGCCGTTTTGGCATCGGCTGCCAGGCGTACGTCATAGGCCGGTTCCCAACCTGCCCGGGGGATGATCGCTGTCAGCTCGAGAGTCAGATCTCCTGCGCGGGCGACCTCCACGGACACCTCAACGCTCTTGACCTCTTTGCGGCCCGAGCCGGAGGCCTGCTCGCGCTGGCGCCGCAGGGCGTCGAGCTTGTCCTTGATAATCTGCTTTTCAAACTCGATTTCACGGCTCTGTTCCTCGGCCTTGGTGACGCCCGCGCCCACAAAACTGGATGCGTCCAGCAGCTCCGCCGAAGTGGGGCGGCCGATCGCCAGTTCCTTGGAGATGCGTTCGCCCCAGGCGACCCGGATCGATTCCAGAAAGGCTTTTTGTGAAGCTAAGCCGGCTTTTTTGGCGTCCAGTGCAGCAGAGCGCCGTTCCAATCCGCGTATCTCCTCGTCCAGCTCCCTGATCCGTTGCTCGCCGCTCTGTTCCAGAAAACTCCGCTTGGTCTCCAGGCCGGTAATGGTTGTCGCGGCGCTTCCTGTGCCCTGCACCCGCACTGAGTCATCCAGGATCAGGGCCGGCAGGTTTTCAAAGACGATCAGATGGCTGCCTGGCTTCAGGCTGAACGTGGCGCTGCGGGTGGTCAGGGCGCGATCGCTGTAGACCGTGACGGCGGTGATGCGGGCAGCGGCCGGAATCCGCTTCAGATCGGCGGAAACGGCCAGGGTAGGAATCAGGGAGAGTGTCAGCAGGAAAACGAAGCCCAGGATCTTCATGGCAATGCTCCTCATCAACGTAGTCAGGTTATCTGCGGCCCTTCGACGGTGGCCGTGCCGTGTCTCCCGCTCGCTTGCCGCTGGCCGGGCGTCCCGGCCGGGATGATTCCCTGGCTGCCGAAGAGCGCCCGCTTTTGGCGGATTCCTTGGCAGTGGCTGGCCGTTTGTTTTTGGCGCTGTTTCTGGCTCCGGCTGGAGCTGCCTCCCCGGTTGCCGCCGGACGCGGCGGGGCGCCCGGTTTTCTGCGCAGGTGAGTGGTTTTGGCCGGGCGATCCTTCTGCGGTTTGGCGATGCTGACGACAATGCAGCGATCGATCAGATAGGTGCCATCCAGAGTCTCGACAACCTCGTCAAGATTGACCTCCGACAGCATGCGCACGTACCCGCAGCGCTTGAACTCGCCGGTTTCCTGGTCAACGATCAGGTGTACCGAGGTGACCGGTCCCATCAGTGAAAAAAGTTTGCGCAGATCCTCTTCCGTGGCCTGTTCTGATATGTGTCCGACGTAAAGCTCTTTAGCCATAATGGTTTCCTTTATCTGCTTATTTCTGTTCCCGGTGAATCGCGAATGGTCCCCAGGATTGATCAATCGACATCAGTTCCAAGGTGTTGACGTTGACATGCGGCGGCTGGCTGACAACCCAGTGAACTGTCTCGGCAATATCCTCAGCCGTTAATGGATCGGTTCCCTGGTAAACGCCGGCGGCCTGATCGTCATTACCCTTGAAGCGGACCCGGGAAAATTCAGTTTCTGCCATGCCGGGCTGGATGCAGCTGACCCTGACCCGCGTCCCGAGCAGATCGCTCCTTAAATTGCGAGAAAACTGGGTGACGAAGGACTTGGTGCCGCCATAGACATTACCGCCCGGGTAGGGCCAGGCTCCGGCCGTGGAGCTGATATTGACGATGTGGCCGCGGTTGCGTTCCACCATGCCGGGCAGTACGAAGCGGGTGCAGTACATCAATCCTTTAATGTTGGTGTCGACCATCGTGTCCCAGTCATCCAGGTCAGCCTGCTGGGCCGGTTCCAGCCCCAATGCCAG
>JAJZRX010000104.1 GCA_021850095.1 Deltaproteobacteria bacterium | reverse complement strand
TCATCGTCCGCCCCAGCAGCTCGAGAAACTTTTCGGCAAGGGCGCCGGCATAGCGCGGCGCTTCGATGTCATCCAGCAGCAGAACGAACTCATCGCCGCCGATTCTGGCCAGCGTGTCGGATTTGCGAACATGGACACTCAAATCGGCGGCGACCCGCTTCAGCAGCTCATCACCCAGATCGTGCCCCAGGGTGTCGTTGACATTCTTGAAGTGATCCAGGTCGATGAAGATCACCGCCAGCTGTCGGCCATGGCGCTGGGCCAGTTCGATGCTGTGCTTGAGGCGGTGGTTGAACAGCAAACGATTGGGAAGATTGGTCAGCAGGTCATGGTGGGCCAGGAAATCCAGCCGCTCCTGTGAGCGCTTGATGTCGGTAATATCGCTGAAAACGCCCACATAATGACCGACACCGCCGGCAGCGTCCCGGACGACCCCGATCGTCAGGCGTTCCGGATAAATTTCGCCATTTTTGCGCTTGTTCCAGATTTCGCCGACCCATTGGCCGCCCTCTTTCAGCGAACGCCACATCTCCCGGTAAAAAGCTGCTTCGTGCCGGCCGGACTTGAGCAGCCGGGGGGTCTGATTCAGCACCTCCTCCAGCTGGTAGCCGGTCACCAGGGAAAAGGCCCGGTTAACCGCCAGGATCCGGGTTTCGGAGTCGGTGATAATGACCCCTTCGACCGTGTTTTCGAAAACCTTGGCCGACAGGCGCAGCCCTTCCTCGGCCCGCTCCCGCTCGGCGATCTCCCCCTGCAGGGCGCGATTGAGATCTTGCAGCTCCAGCGTACGCTCGTTGACCCGCTGATCCAGCAGCAGATTGTCTTCCTCGATGCGGGCCAGGGAATTTTTCAACTGGGTCTGCTGATCGCTGATGATCAGTTTTGCCCGTCGCACCACCAGATACAGCAGACTGTAGAGCAGGCCTGAAACGCCGCTCACCGCCAGCACCAACAGCAACTGGGTGCGTTTGACTTCAGCCAGGTAAGGGGTGATATCGGTATACAGCTCGAAGACCCCCTCGATCTGACTGCCGTTCTCGGGTATGAAAGGGATATAGGAGGAGAGGAGGTCGCGCGACTCGATCACACGGTCGAAAGCGCTGAACTGGTTGCGATGGGTCAGCTCACTCGCCAGCCGCCCCTGGGCGGCGGCCAAAAAACCGGCGTTGGCATGCTTGTCCTCGCCGATCTGTTTGGCCTCGGTCGAAAAAACAGTCACCCCCTGCAGATTGTAGACCTTGACCTTGACGGCCGAGGTATCTTTCATCAGCGCCACAACCTGGCGGCGCAGGTAGGTAATCTCGAGACCGTTGGGATCGATCGGCTGACGGCTGGTGTCCTGCTTGAGCAGGGGCGCGAAATAGGGCCAGAGTGCGTTGCCGAAAACGTGTGTCAGAGCGGCGTTGCGATCCTCGGCCACGTTCAGCAGCGAATGGAGCGACTGGTGACGGTAGAACAGGCCGAGAATGGCCGCCGCGATGATGATGCAGACCAGACTGGCGATGGAATAATAACGGGTCAGGTTGAACATGTTCGGTTTCCGGGGTGTGCAGGCTGAATTGACGGTTAATTCCGTTGCTGCGAAACCATTTTAAAATCTGATGTAGCTTATACCCCTTTTCATGAAACCCCACAACCGGAAACATGTTCAAAAACTATGAGCTTACATTGGTTCCAATCAAGAATGGGATGGATCGGGAACCGGTCCGCCGACCGGTTCCCTTACGGCGGCAACACTGTCACACATCTGCCATCACCAATAAAACCGGATCAGCCCGTTGTTCCCCAGTCACCTCCCGGCCACAATAACGCCGACCAGATCCTCGATCAGCCTCAGACCGCCCCGGAAACCGGTATAGCCACGATCAAGCACCGCCCGGTTGGCAACCGGAAAGCTGACCGAAAGATGCGGCGCTCCGATTTCAAGCGCCAGCTCCCGATCCAGCGAGCTGCCCAGCACAAAGGCCGGGCCAAAATCGTTCTGATACTTGCCGTTGCCCGTTGCCGGCCATTGTTCACGCAGATGCCCGATGATCTGGCTACCGTCGGTTTCGAAGACCAGTTTTGTGGGATAGTTCGATTCGAGCCGCTGCAGTTGCCCGGCTATCCGCTCCTGCTCCTCGTCTTTGAGAGGGTCGGTACAGACCGTCAGCTCCGGCAGCCACCCCAGATCATCGGCCAGTGACCTGGTCAGGGAGGTTGCATAGTTGGCATCACCCACCACCACGGCATAGCGCTGCAGGTCAAGATCGTTGTAACAATCGGTCAGCGGCTCCAGATAACGGTAATAGCGCTTTTTCTCCGCGCCAATGACTGCATTGGTCCGTTTGGCACTGACCCCGGCTGCTTTCCCGACGGCCCGCAGAAATGATTCGCTGGCGCTGGCGCCGACCGGTAGCGGCAGACTTAAGTAGGGTGTGCCGTGCAGTTCCTCAAACAGCTTGGCCGCCCCAACTCCGTAGGCCTGGGAGACGACAATATTCAGCGAGGCCGCTCCTGCCTGGCGAATGCCGTCCAGAGTGTCATCGGCCAGAAAGAAGGAATTGACCTCAAGCCCGAATTTTTCCAACAGACGCCGCACTTCTTCCAGGTTACCGCGCCAGAAGGGATCATAGTTCGGTATGACACCCCACAGGTTGACCCGCTTCTTCTTTTTCTCAATGTCCCGCTCCAGAAAATCCCTGAACAGAGCTTGCAGCACCAGATCGTAGCCCAGATAGGAATTGCCCTTGAAACCGCCGGTCTCGGCGCCGATGATCGGCACACCCTGCTCCCGGAAGTCGGCCACGACCGATTTGATATCATCGCCGATCACCTCGGTGACGCAGCTGGTCAACACGGCATAGATGCCGCCATCCATAACCTTGAGGGTGTTCTCGATCTGCTCCCGCAGGCGCTTGTCTCCACCGAAGACCACGTCATGCTCCTGAATGCTGGAACTGGGAATGGCCAGCGTTCCGCAGTAGCCGCCCACCTGGAGCCCTGCCCCGCCGTTCTGGGTCCAGGCGAAGTTGCCGGCACAGCCTGAAGGTGAATGCAGGATCGGGATGCCTCCCGGCAGCGCCGTCACCGTGGCTGCCGCGCCTCCCTGGGCACAGGTGTAGCGTGCCCGTTCGATAAAATGTCCGCTCATGCTGCACCCCCCTGGTTGATGTAGGTAAAAGGATTGGCGCCGTACCACTCATCGCGGTAGGGCAGCCGGACGTTTTCAGACAGTTTCCGGTTGTAGACCGGATTCTTCAATTGGCGGTGCAGGCGCCGGGCGATTTCATAGACCCCTTTGTAGCCGATGTAGGCCAATCCGGTGTGGTAGATGACATGGGTCGGAATGCCCAACTTGGCGGCGGTGCCGTTGCCGTTGGCGTGTCCCAGGAACAGGTCCGGCTTGAGCCGGCGCAGCAGATTGGCCTCCTCGAAGGGCTGTACGTTGGCGATGTCGATCACGTAATCCTCCCTGCTGGATGCAGCCAATTTCCGGTATTCCACTTCGGCAAAATGATCATGGTGAAAGGAGCGGATACCGACCACCGTGAAGCCGATTTCTTCCAGCAAGCGTGCGGTTGCCAGGGCGCGGAATTCGCCGGCGCTGATAAAGACCTTTTTCCCCTCGAAGAGTGGCCGGAATTCCGCCAGAGCAGCACGCAACTCGCTTTCTTCCTGTGCGATGATCTGCTCGGCCTGTTGTTCAATTCCGAAGCGGGCAGCCACGTCCCGCAGCCAGAGACCGGTGTTCTCGATGCCGATCGGCATATGCTGTATCAGGGCCGGTACGCCAAAGCGTTCTTCCAGATAGGAGAGGAAGTAGTCGTCATGGGTCGGGCAGGTGCTGATGGAGAGTGACGCCTGGGTGGCTTTGACCATGCTTTCGGGATGGGCGAAGACCGGAAAGACGTTCACATCCAGGGTGAGCGTTCTCAACAACCGCTCCAGTTCCAGCTCGTCAACCTGCCCCATGGAGGAAACATTCATCAGGTTGACCGTGGATGGCAAGCGTTCCAGCCCCTTGAAGGGCGACAATCCATCGGCTGTTTCCTCCTGTTTGCCTCCCCGCAGCAGGGTCCGGCCGATGCCGTGATAAACCGCATCGTAGGCGGTGGCCCAGATCTTGGTCTTGAAGCCTTCGCAGTGTACCGGCAGCAGGCGGGCCTTTACTTCCGGCTGGATCCGTTGAACGACGCCGTCAATGTCGTCGCCGATGATGCCCGGCACGCAGCCGGACACAACCGTGATGCTGAAGGGCTGGTAACGCCGGTCGGCCTCGATGATGGCCTGCTCAAGTTTTTCTTCGCCGCCGGTAATGACATCGGTCTCGTTCATGGCGGTGGAAAGCCAGACGCCATCCTTGGCCCGGCCCTGGCGAGCAGCGCTGCCGAAACGCACGTTGGCGTTCTGGGAATGGGTGCAGCTGCCGCAGCCGACCGCGCTGTGCTGCAACACCACGTTGTCGGGCAGGGTGTTGAGCATGGCCAGGGCCGGCAGCAGCAGACAGATCGAACCCTGGGTAAAAGCCCGTTCGCCGTCGTTCTGCAGGCAGGATTTTTTGCCCTTGGCGCCGGCCATTTCGCAGATGGTGCCGCCGTGGGCGATGCAGGCCCCCAGGCGGTCTTCCCGCCTGGGGGCTGTTTTCAGATCAATATGACTCATGTGATGACACCTCTCTATGGTTGGCAGGATGCGCTGCGCGCACACTGTGCGGAAAATTCTCCGATTTCGGTGGACCCTTGTAGCATATTCTTCATTGGAAGCGCCAAACCATCCCGACAAACAAGCAAACATTATTCAATACAATCAGACCTTTACAGCGTCAAAACAAACATGGCACGCATAATGTATAGAGTTGATCACAAACCGGCATCCACCGGAAAAAAACTCAAAAGGAGAACAACAATGAAAAAAAACATGATCGTAGGAATTGCCCTGGCAATGGGAATACTGAGCGTTGGCGCCTTATCGGCTTCTGCAGCGGAAACCTGCGGCAAATGTGCCGAGCAGCAGGCTATTCAGCAGTTTACGCAGGAAACCGCCCCATTGAACAACACCCTGAAGGCAAAGGATCTTGAACTGCGTGAGCAAAATTTGTATGACTCGATCGATATCCGCAAAGTCAGCGCCCTTGAATCGGAAATGAAAGAGCTAAAGGACAAGATCAATGCTGCCGCTGATAAACTTGGTATTCCGGCGTGCAGCCGCAGCTAGATCAAGGCGGCCTGCGGGGCGGGAGTTTTTTGTGACTCCAGCCCCGGGTTTATGATCTTGAGCCCGCACCTCAGTTTCTCCAGCGCAGCAAATGCCGTTCCAGCCGTTCCGTTCCCCAGGTGATGCCCGTTACCACGATACTGATGAAGATGATGCCGACGATCACTCGCTGGTAGTCGGCGAAGTCGGCAAAGTTCTTGACGTACCAGCCGATCCCGGAGTTGGCGCCGATCAATTCGGCCGCCGCCAGCAGCACAAAGGCGAAGACCAGCGCCAGGGTCGCCCCGGTACAGATGGAAGGCATGGCGCCCGGCAGAATTACGCGCAAAAGCAGGGTGTGCTCTTTCAGGTTGAGTACCCGGGCCGAATCCAGCAACCCCTTGGGGATGTTGAAGACTCCGTTGACGGTGTTGATGAAGATCGGCCAGAAGGCCCCGATAAAGATCACGAAGATCGAGGCGGCCCTGAAGCTCGGCAGAAGGGCGATGGCGTAGGGGATGTAGACGATTGGCGGAATCGGCCCCAGCACCTTGGTAAACGGATTGACGGCATGGAACAGGCGCGTCCGCCAGCCTACCAGCAAACCCAGCGGCAGGGCGGTTGCCAGTGCCAGCAGATAGCCGCCCCCCAACAGAATCAGCGAGTTGACCAGTCCCTTCAGCATATCCGGCAGTTCAGCCACGAACAGCGCCAGTACCGTTTCCGGCTGCGGGAAGAGCATCGTGTCCAGCACGACGAAGCGGGTGGTGGTCAGATACCAGGCCAGCAGAACGGCAAAAACGATCGCACCCACATCCCCGGCACCCCGGCGGGATGCATCACTCCTGACAACGGCCAACCGGATCAGGGTGATGGCCTGGACGCTGACGGCAACTGCCAGCAGATGCCAAGGGATCTGACCGGCAGGCGGCCAGAAAACAGCCGCCAGCAGGGTTATGAACAACAGGTTTGAAGCATTGAATAACTGTTTCATGGATGACACCTTAATGGGCCTTGATATGCAGTGCCGGGTCGCCGCCCTTGAATTCCTTCTCCAGATTTTTCCAGAGCTTCTCTTTGGGCTCGCTTTTCTGCAGTGCTGACAGGGCACTGGCATAAAGCCGGGTATTGATGCGCTGGTCGATCGCTTCATTTGACGTAACGTATTCGGCCTTCTTCATGAAATCCCAGAACTGGAGCACCGATTTGCGATGCGGGTCGGGACTGACCAGCAGGTGCCCGCCATAGATATCTTTCAGCAGGTCGGCCTTGTCGATCTGCACGTATTTGGCAACCGCATCCACCGTGCCATTCCGGTCGGTCAGGTAATAGCGGTAGGCCTTCAGCAGGGCGGTCATGAAATGCTCGAAGTCGGCCTGGCGCTGCTTGAGCGTTGCGGTCAGCGCCACCTGGCGGCAGCAGGTATGCCCCTTGATCACGTCACCAGAGTACTTGACGACCTTCAGACCCTGCTTCTCGGCCAGAGTGAAGTAGGGAATCCAGACTAGGCCGGCATCCAGCGTACCCTTTTTGACCGCCTCCATCACCGCCGCCGGCGAATCGAACTCCTTGATGGTCAGATCCTTCTTCCAGTCAATCCCGGCTTCATGCAGAGCCGCCCGGAAAACCACATCGCCGGTGGCCAGACGCACCGCGCCGATCGTGGCTCCACGGAAGTTCTTCAGATCCTTGAAGCGCTCGGCCTTCTCCGGCTTGGCGATCAGGCCGTGTCCCTCCCCCATCTGGCCGCCGAAGATCGTGAAATCAGCCCCCTTGGCAATGAAGGCCAGCGGAGCCGAGGTGCCAAAGGAGCCGGCATCCAGCTTGCCAGTCTTGATGGCGGTCAAGCCCTCGCCGGAGTTGGTGAAGCGCGCCAGTTCCACATCCAGCCCCTCCTGCTGGAAGAAGCCTTTTTCCTTGGCCACGAAGTACAGGAGGTGGCCGGAGGTGGGCAGATAGCCGACCTTCAGTTTCTTCAGTTCAGCGGCCTGGCCGCTGGTAGCCACCGTCAGTGTCAGCAGCAACAATAAAGCACATAAGCGTTTCATACAGAATTCCCCTTTCAATTGTTTTTCTTATAGGTTCCTAGATCG
>JAJZRX010000030.1 GCA_021850095.1 Deltaproteobacteria bacterium | reverse complement strand
GACCCCAATTCAGGCCGACAGCCGTGAAGAGTTGCGCGAACTGCTGGCAGCGCGGCAATCGGGCGGCATCATCTTCACTACTGTGCAGAAGTTTTCGCTGGTGAATGGCGAGGAAGAGCACCCGGCCTTGAGCAGCCGCAGCAACATCGTCGTTATCAGCGATGAAGCGCACCGTAGTCAGTACGGTTTCAAGGCAAAGCTCGACACCAAGACCGGCGCGTATATCTTCGGCTATGCCAAGCACATGCGCGATGCCATCCCCAATGCGTCGTTCATCGGATTTACCGGCACACCGATCTCCACCGAAGACAAGGATACCCAGGCTGTCTTTGGTGGTTACGTGAGTATCTACGACATCCAGGATGCGGTGGATGACGGCGCGACAGTGCCAATCTACTATGAGTCGCGTCTGGCCAAGCTCGATATCAATCGTGCAGAGATCGAGGAGCTGAACGATGATGTAGAGGAAGTCATAGAGGACGAGGAAGACGTCACGCTACGGGAGCGCACCAAGAGCAAATGGGCGGCGCTGGAGAAGCTTGTCGGTTCCGAGCCGCGTCTGAAGGAGGTTGCAGAGGATCTGGTTCGTCACTTTGAAACTCGCACTGGTGTTGTCGATGGCAAGGGAATGATCGTCTGCATGAGCCGCGAAATCTGTGTTCATCTTTACAACGAGCTTATTAAACTACGTCCTGAGTGGCACGACACTGACCCGGAAAAGGGTGCACTGAAAATCATCATGACCGGTTCGGCCGCTGACCGTGAACTGTTACAGCCGCACATCTACAACAAGGTAACGAAAAAGCGCCTGGAAAAGCGGTTCAAGGATTCCAGAGATGAGTTAAAACTGGTAATCGTGCGCGACATGTGGTTGACCGGTTTTGACTGCCCAAGCTGTCACACTATGTATGTGGACAAGCCGATGCGCGGCCACAACCTGATGCAGGCCATCGCCCGCGTCAACCGGGTGTTCAAGGACAAGCCGGGCGGGTTGATTGTTGATTATATCGGCATTGCCAATGAGCTGAAGCAGGCACTCAAGGTCTATGTCAACGCACAAGGAAAAGGGGCTCCTACCCTTAAGGCGGAAGAGGCGTTTGCCGTGCTGCTGGAACGGCTCGATGTGGTACGTGGCCTCTTTCACGGTTTTGACTATAGCGACTATCAGACCAAAGCCCATCAGATTCTTATTCTGGCGGCGAACCATATTCTCGGCATAACGGACGGGAAGAAACGTTTTCTGGATGCCATGGCAGCCATCACGCGCGCTTTCTCTCTTTGCGGGACCTTGGAAGAAGCAGAACCGCTTCGTAAAGAAATTGCTTTTTTCGCGGCCATTCGTGCCGCCATTGTCAAACACACCACTGTTGACAGCAAGCTGACCGAGGAACAGAAGAACAGCGCCCTGAAGCAGATCCTGGACAATGCGGTGATAGCCGATGGAGTGGCTGACGTCTTTGCGCTGGCTGGCCTCGATAAACCGAATATCGCGCTACTCTCCGACGAATTTCTTGAAGATGTGCGTAACATGAAGAGTCGTAATCTGGCGCTGGAACTCCTGGAAAAGCTGCTGCGCGACACTATCAAGGCACGCACCCGTACCAATCTTGTGCTGGAACAGAAGTTCAGTGAGCGTCTACTGGCGATGCTCAACCGCTACCATGCCCGAGCCATCGAGACCGCCCAGGTTATCGAAGAGCTGATTCAGATGGCCAAAGACTTCCAGCAGGCTCTCAAGCGAGACGAGGAGTTGGGGCTTAATCCCGATGAAGTAGCCTTTTACGATGCATTAGCAAACAACGAAAGCGCAGTGCGCGATCTGGGTGACGACATCCTAAAAAAGATAGCTGTGGAGATTACGGAGAAGTTGCGGGAGAGCACTTCAGTTGACTGGCAGGTACGTGAGAGTGTTCGGGCGAAGTTGAGGAATCTTGTGCGGCGTACGTTGCGGAAATGGAAGTATCCGCCGGACAAACAGGACGATGCAGTGGAACTGGTATTGAAGCAAGCGGAAGTATTGTGCCGGGAATGGACCTGATTTTCTTTTACCGGCAGCCGCGGCGAGGTTTCCAAGATGCTTCTCAAAGAGGCTGGGGCGATGCTTCCACAATTTCCTACTGAAATATCAAGCCGTAACAGGGCACACAAACAGGCGACATAATCCGCTCTATTTTTCCTTTGCCTACCCCGACCCATTCCTAGTAGTATAAGCCGCTTTTATCACTTCACCACCTGGATACACTACTGACATGGAAGAACCCAAAAAAGAAAAAATTGCCAAAGAGTTGCAGGGGATGGCGCTGGGAGCGGTCGGCGTCTTTTTTCTGCTGACCTTTCTGACCTATAATTCGGCCGACGTTTCCTGGAACAGTTACTCCAACGAAGGCACCATCCATAATCTGGGCGGGCGGCTGGGCGCACAGGTGGCCGACCTGCTGTTCAGCGGCTTCGGCCTGGCCTCCTATCTGATCCCGTTGGCGCTGCTGTATATTTCCTATACCCTCTTGCGTTTCAAGGAGATCCGGCTGCGCTCCTACAAGCTGCTGGCTGCGGCCGGTCTGCTCTTTTCGCTGGCGACCCTGTTTGCCTTTTTCCGTGAAAAAACCTTTCTTTTTGAACAACAGGTGCCGACCGGCGGCCTGGTGGGGGTTGTCACGGCCCACTTCCTGAAGAGCACGGTCGGCACGGCCGGCGCCATGCTGCTGCTGCTGCCGCTGCTGGCGGCCTGCATCATGATCCTGGCCCGTTTCTCCTTTGTGCTGTTCGCCGGCTGGTGGCTGGAAAATCTGAAAAACAAATTTACCGCCTGGCAGGAGCGCCGGGCCCATGCCCGCGGCGAAAAGGAGAAGGCGGATGCCAAAAAAGAGGGTCTGCCGGCCCCGGCTACGACAAACGGTCCGGTGATCAAGCCGGCAGCGCCGCCTCCGCCCCGTCCCAACCTGATCAAAAAGGAAAAGGACAAGAAGAAAGAGGACGCCAAAACCGCCGCAGTGCAGGAAACCTTTGAATTTATCAAGGCCGAGGGGGATTTTCACACCCCCCCCTTCTCGCTGCTGGATATTCCTCCGGCCACTGAAAAAACTCTCGACCGCGATGCGCTGACCATGAACGCCCGGCTGCTGGAGAAGAAGCTCAAGGATTACAATATTGACGGCGAAGTGGTCGAGATCTGTCCCGGTCCGGTCATCACCATGTATGAATACGCCCCGGCCCCCGGCATCAAGATCAGCCGGATCGCCGGCCTGACCGATGACCTGACCATGGCGCTGCAGGCCATGTCGATCCGCATCGTGGCACCGATCCCCGGCAAGGGGGTGGTCGGCATCGAAGTTCCCAACCGTGACCGCGACATGGTTTTCCTGCGCGAGATCTTCAACTGCGAGCATTTTTCGCACAGCAGAATGAAACTGCCGCTGGCGCTGGGCAAGGATATCGCCGGCCTGCCGGTCGTGACCGACCTGGCCAAGGCGCCCCATCTGCTGGTGGCTGGTTCGACCGGTTCCGGCAAGTCGGTTTCGATCAACACCATGATCCTTTCGCTGCTCTACACCTCCACCCCCAAGGATGTGCGCATGATCATGGTCGATCCCAAGATGCTGGAGTTCTCCATGTACGAGGGCATCCCGCACCTGCTGCTGCCGGTGGTGACCGAACCGAAAAAGGCCTCGCTGGCCCTAAAATGGGCGGTCAACGAGATGGAACGCCGCTACATGCTGCTGTCGGACAAGGGGGTCCGCAACATTGACTCCTACAATAAGAAGCTGGCCGGCGAACTGCTGGAACAGGAAGAACAGGGCGCGCTCTCGGACGAGGAAATCATTGAAGAGCTGGAAGAAATCATCGGGGAGGGTGAAGCTGACGTTGATCCGATCCCCTTTGCGGTGGACGATGCCGAAGCGCTGGAACACAGCCACCTGCCCTATATCGTCGTGATCGTTGACGAGTTGGCCGACCTGATGATGGTGGCCGGCCGCGAGGTGGAGGAGCATATCGCCCGTCTGGCCCAGAAGGCGCGTGCCTCCGGGATTCATCTGATCCTGGCCACCCAGCGCCCCTCGGTGGATGTCATCACCGGTCTGATCAAGGCCAACCTGCCGTCGCGCATCTCCTTTCAGGTTACGTCAAAGGTTGATTCGCGCACCATTCTGGACACCAATGGCGCCGAAAGCCTGCTGGGCAACGGCGATATGCTTTATATGCCGCCCGGAACCTCGCGCCTGCAGCGCATCCACGGCGCGTTCGTTTCCGATGCCGAAGTGCAGCGGGTGGTGGACTTCCTCAAAAAACAGGGTAAACCGGTTTACGAAAAATCGATTATGGAGATGAAGGACAGCGATGAAAAGGGATCGTCCGGCAATGACGAGGAGCTGGATGAACGCTGGGAGGATGCCCTGCGGTTGGTGGCGGAGACCAAGCAGGCCAGCATCTCGATGGTTCAGCGCCGTTTGCGGATCGGCTACAACCGGGCCGCCCGGATTGTCGAGATGATGGAAAGCGAAGGGATGATCGCCCCCAGCGACGGCACCAGCAAGCCGCGCGAGATCTACATGGACATCATCCACGCTTATCTGAACTCGCAGCTGACGAGGTAGGAATTATTTTGTTCGATACGGAATCCTTTTCAACCATAATCCAAGAAGGTACGATCGAATGGAATCGCCACGCCTTGGAGCGTATGATGGAACGGGGCATTTCCCGACGCGATGTAATGAATGTGCTTCTTGACGGTGAAATTATTGAACACTATCCGTCAGATTATCCGTTTCCGAGTGTTCTTATGTTTGGCAAGCTGGATATGACGCCGCTTCATGTCGTCGTCGCATGTGACAATGATCGGGAAACTCTCTACATAATCACGGCCTATTACCCCGATGATGTGCATTTTCTGGGTGACCACAAAACCAGGAGAACATAAACATGGATCAAAATACCAATTCTGGAAATTGTCCGCTTTGCAGGGGCCATAAAAAGGCTGGTCACACCCTTTTTTCCGTGGATATGGGGTTTGGCGTGGTGGTTGTGCGCCATGTACCGGCTACTATTTGTGACCAATGCGGCGCCGAGTGGTTTTCCGATTCTGTTGCCGCCAAACTTGAAACTATCGTTGCGGCGGCGCGTGACAGGAAGGCGCTTGTGGAGGTAACAACGCTTGATGACCTGCCGCTAGCAGCATAGACCTTCCGTGATGATCATCCACGCCTATATGAATTCTCAGTTGACGAGTTGATTTCAGGAATCCGCAACGGTGCACTACAAAGGAGAATCAATCATGAAGAGAATCATATTTGTCCTACTGGCGCTGTTAATTATGTGCGGATCAGCTATGGCCTGAAGCACACTTGACGGATTCCTTAACAATCTCAATATACAGGCCCGGGCGGACATCAACGGCTTTTCCGCAAAATTGAGCACCCAGTTCGGCGTTCCCGAGCTGCAGGTACGCGCCGTTATCGGCAGCGTCAGGGAACCGGCCGATGCGTTCATGAGCCTGCAGCTGGGACAATGGACACAGAAACCGGTCGAGCAGGTTGTAAGGGTCTATCAAGCCAATCAGGGCAAAGGGTGGGGAGTAATTGCCAAACGTATGGGAATCAAGCCGGGTTCGGCCGAGTTCCATGCCCTGAAGAGTGGAAATCTGACCTTTAGCGGTCATCCAGTTAGCGAGCAGGGCGAAAGACCGGTCAAGTCAAAGGGCAGGGGCAAAGGCCATAACAAATAGGTGAAATAGAGAGCAGGCAATTCCACTGTTTGACTGTTTGTTATTGGAAGGAGATCGTGATGAACGAAACCGGACACAAGGGGGCGGACGAGAAATATTGTTCGGAATGCGGCTCGATTATTAAAGCCAAAGCAGAGATCTGCCCCAAATGCGGAGTGAGGCAGGCCTCCCCTTTTGTGAACCTGGGGTCGGTCGCGCCGAACGGCAAAAGCAAGCTGGCTGCCGCTTTGTTTGCACTTTTCCTGGGTGGTTTCGGAATCCATAAGTTCTACTTGAAGCGTGTCGGCCTGGGTATTCTGTATCTGGCTTTTTGCTGGACGTTCATCCCGGCGGCGCTTGGTTTCATCGATGCGATCCTTCTGCTGGTCATGAGCGACGAGGATTTTCACCGCAAGTACGGCGCTGCCTGAAGATTTGGCTGGGAGGGGTATGTATGGCTCTGTCGACAGCGGAAATCAGTGATCTCAAAAAAGCAAAAAATCTCCTCGAAACTCCCGGCCTGGCAGCCAGGATCAGTGATCTGGTCGGGAGTCCCATCGAAAGCGGCCTGAAAAAACTGCCCGAATCCCTGGGCGCGGTTGTCAATGATGTTGCCCGGAAATCAATTGAAAAAGCACTGGACGTTGCGCTGTTGACCATTGACCGGGATGACCGGGGGGCTTCCTCCAACTGGTGGCACAAGCTTGCGGCCGGGGCCAGCGGCGCTGCCGGCGGCGCCTTCGGACTGGCGGCCCTGGCACTGGAACTGCCGGTCTCCACGACCATCATGCTTCGTTCAATCGCCGACATCGCCCGCAGCGAGGGGGAGGATCTGAACTGTCCGGAGAGCCGGCTGCACTGTATCCAGGTTCTGGCGCTGGGCGGAAAATCCAAGGGTGATGATGCTTCCGAGGCGGGTTATTTTGCCGCCCGTGCAGCCCTGGCCAAGGCGGTTTCAGATGCCGCAAAACACCTGGCGGGAAAGGGGTTGTCGCACAGCGGGGCCCCGGCGATTGTCAGGCTGATTTCGCAGGTTGCGGCGCGCTTCTCGATCGTCGTTTCGGAGAAAGCGGCCGCCCAGGCGGTGCCGCTGGTGGGGGCCTTCGGCGGCGCGGCGATAAATACGCTCTTCATCGATCATTTTCAGGACATGGGGCGCGGGCATTTCATCATCCGCAGGCTGGAACGGCTGCATGGCCCGGAAGAGGTTCGCCGGCTGTTTGAAACGATATGAAAGACATCCATTGCATAAAGGGGGATTACCATGACCATCAACGCTGCCGCCATTCAGTTCACTGTCCAGCAAGGTGATGTGGACGCCAACCTGTCCTATGTGCGCGAAGCCCTGGCCCGCGTCGCCGGACAGGGGGCCAATCTGGCCGTGCTGCCGGAAATGTGGTCCAGCGGTTTTGATTACCGGAACCTGAACGCACTGGCTCTTCGGACGGCCGGAATTGTGGAGGAGCTGCTGGAATTGTCCCGCCGGTTGAAGCTGGTGATTGTCGGCAGTCTGCCGGAGCCGAACGGCGATAAAGTCTTCAATACGATTTATCTGGTCGACAACGGCGTGCTGGCCGGTGTTTACCGCAAGATCCACCTCTTTTCGCTGCTGGGCGAAGATCGCGCGTTCTCCGGTGGCGACCGCTGGCTGCTGGCGGACACCTCGCTCGGTAAAATCGGCGTGATCATCTGCTACGACCTGCGTTTCCCGGAACTGTCCCGCCGGCTGGCCGTCGAAGGCGCCCAGGTGATCTGCGTGCCGGCCCAGTGGCCCAAACCGCGTCAGGAGCACTGGCGGACGCTGCTGCGGGCGCGGGCGATCGAGAATCAGCTTTTTGTCGTTTCCTGCAACGCCTGCGGGATCATCGGCAAACTGGACTTCTTCGGCATGAGCATGATCATCAATCCGAAAGGGGAGGTTCTGGCCGAAGCCGGTGAGGAGCAGGGCGAGATTTCCGCCGGGCTGGAGATGCGGGAAATGCTCGATTGGCGGGCCCAGATCCCCTGCTTCGGCGACCGCAGGCCGGAATGCTATTAACCCGGAAACAGCTCTATAACACGGAGAAACAGAGAACACGGAGAAATTGAATACTTGACGTTTAAGAAACATCAACCGTTATGCTGATTAAGAAGTAGAATTATTTTGGCAGTTTGTAAGCTTAAGTTTTTACTCTTTTTCTCCGTGTCTCCGTGTTATAAATTCTTTTTATAGGTTCAGCCGCTGTACAATTCTTTCAGCAATTCCGGTTTGTCCAGCGATGTGCGCAGCGCAATCCGGAGCTTTTCGACATGATCAAATCCCTCCGCCTTGGTCATGCGTCCGGTGGTGTAGAGCAGCCGCAAACTTCTGCGCAGCGCATCGGCGGCTGCCAGCGCCTTTTCTCCGGTCGGATCGGTCTTGAGCAGGGGTGAGTCCTGGGGGTTTTGCAGGAAAGCGGCCACCGCCTCGCCGGCCAGCAGCAGGTACTCGTCGCGATCGCTTTCCGATAGCTGATAGCGCGAGTTTTTCGACAGGGTCTGCATGACCTTCTGCCATTTTTCCAGCCGCGACAGCAACATGATCGAGTTGAAGATGCGTTTGTTGGTGCCGAACGAGAAGATCGTTGGCGCCAGGACGCTGCGCAGCAGCTTGTCGTTGCCCTGCTGGTCGGCCCGGCAGACCTCCCGGGCCAGTTCCCAGATATCCTTGTCCACAAAGGTTTCGAAACGCATCTCCCAGTAGGCGTGCTTCATCGTTACGGTCGCAAACGAGCGGATTATTTTGTGGGGCACGTAATAGTTGTGGGCGATCGTGTCGGCCGCCAGATGGCAGAGATAGCCATAGGCGCAGGCCCGCTGATGGTCGTTTTCGGCCTTTTTCAGGATCTTCAGGCCGATGCCCCAGCGATGGCAATGCAGCAGGTAATGGGTAAACTTCTTGCCCAGGGTGATATCGGCCGCGATGCAGCCGTAGAGGAAGTCGCGCGGATGGGTCGTCAGAAGCGCGGCCAGTTCGGCCGGCAGCCCGCCGGGATTGGCCAGCACATTGGCCCCCAGCTGCAGATGGATGCCGCCGCCCCAGGCCAGGGCGTCAGCGGGAATCAAAAGCGCCGCAATGGCGGTCAGTAGCAGAAGCATGAATTCCTTTCGTTTTGACAGACAAACGGCGTGCTGATAGATTGCCGGTTCAGTTTAACGCATCTGCTGGCGAGTTGCATTCAAATTTAAACGGCAGGAGAACTCCCCGTGGGCACACACTCGGTTAAGTCACATCTTCTGGCATCGCTTGGCGCATATCTGCAGGAGCTTCAGGAAAGCGGGATCGACGGACTGTCTCTGGAGCCGGCTGCAGCGGCGATCCTGGAACCTTCACCTGCCCAGCCCGTTTCTGCCCAGCTCGAGCCGCAGCAAGACGTTCGGCAACCGGATTCTGCGCCGGCTGAAAAGCAGGAAACTCTGGAGCAGATCCGCAAAAATTTGGGCGATTGCCAGCGTTGCAAACTGGGTGCCACCAGGAACAAGCTGGTTTTCGGGGCCGGGAATCCCAAGGCCCGACTGGTGTTTGTCGGCGAGGGGCCGGGCGCGGACGAGGACCAAAAGGGGGAACCCTTCGTGGGGGATGCCGGCAAGATGCTGAACCGCATTATCAGCGCAATGGGACTGCAGCGCGAAGAGGTGTATATCTGCAACGCGGTCAAGTGCCGTCCGCCCCAGAACCGCAATCCGGAAAAGGACGAGATCGCGGCCTGCTCTCCCTTTCTGCTGCGGCAGCTGCACTCCATCAAGCCGGAAGTCATCGTGGCGCTGGGCACCTTTGCCGCCCAGACTGTTCTGGGCAGCAAAGAGCCGATCTCCAGACTGCGTGGCAAGTTCCATGATTTCCATGGTGTTCCGCTGATGCCGACCTACCACCCCTCCTATCTGCTGCGCAGCGGCGGCAATTCCGATTCGTTCTGGACCGTCTGGGACGACATGACCCAGGTCTTAAGGCTGCTGAAACTGCCGGTGCCCGAAAAGAGCCGCAAGAAGTGATCTGACAGCGGTACAGCTTGTCACTGCATGGCATAGCAATGGAGGTTGATCATGTCATCACCCGTGTACACCACCGGCGGTCGAGTAATTTTCGACAGCCATTTCCATATCATCGACCGGCGTTTCCCGTTGCTGCCCAACCAAGGATATCTGCCGGAAGATTACAGTTGCGCCGACTACCGTGAACGCATGCGTGGTTACCGTCTGGTCGGCGGAGCGGTGGTTTCCGGCTCGTTCCAGGCCTTTGATCAGAGTTACCTGCTGGATGCGCTGCATACGCTTGGCCCGGCCTTTGTGGGGGTCACCCAGCTGCCGTTCACGGTTACGGACCAGGAGCTGCGGGATCTGGATTGGGCCGGGGTACGGGCCCTGCGTTTCAATCTCAAGCGCGGCGGTTCCGAAGAGGTTGCTCATCTGGATGCGATGGCCAGACGGGTACACGAGACCGTTGGCTGGCATGTGGAGCTGTACGTCGATTCAACGGAGTTAGCCGGCCTTTACAACACCCTGATTGCTCTGCCGGCGGTCAGCATCGATCATCTCGGCCTCTCCAAAGCCGGGTTTGGCACGCTGCTCAAACTGGCCGAACAAGGGATTCGCGTCAAGGCCACCGGTTTCGGGCGGGTCGATTTTGACGTAATAACCGCACTGCGCGAGCTCTACAGCGCTAATCCGGATGCGCTCATGTTCGGCAGCGATCTGCCCTCCACCCGGGCACCCCGGCCGTTCCGTGACGAGGATTATTCTCTGGTGCTGGAAGCGCTGGGGGATGTGGCAGCGGCCAAGGTTTTCTGCGGCAATGCGGCCGCGTTTTATCGCACCCCGATCAGCGGGAATCCCGGATGAAAGCCGCTCTCCCCTTTGACCTGCTGACGGTTCTGGGCCCGACCGCTTCCGGCAAGACCCGTCTGGCCGTGGCCCTGGCGGAACGGTTTTCCGGCGAGATCATCTCGGCCGATTCGCGCCAGGTTTTTCGCGGCATGGATATCGGTAGCGGCAAGGATCTGCACGAGTACGGCCAGATCCCCCACCACCTGATCGACATCCTTGAGGCCGGGGAAGAATTCAGTGTCTTCGCCTTTCTGCGCCTGTTCCGGGACGCATACGATGACATACGCTCCCGCGGTCGCCTGCCGATCCTGTGCGGCGGCAGCGGCATGTACCTGGATGCCGCCCTGCGCAGCTACCGTCTGGAGGAGGTTCCGCCCGATCATCAGCTGCGGGCCGAACTGGCCCGCAAGAGCGATCAGGAACTGTGCGAAATATTGGCGGCTCTCCGGCCGGAGCAGCACAACAAAACCGATCTGCTGGAGCGCCAGCGCACGATTCGGGCGATTGAGATTGCCCGTTATGATGCTGTCGGCCAAAAAGAGGATCAGCCATTTCCGCAACTGCATCCATTGGTGATCGGCATTCGGCTGGAACGGGACGAGATGCGGCGCCGTATCACCGAGCGTCTGCGAACCCGCCTGGAGAACGGGTTGATCGAAGAGGTGCAGAAGCTGCACCAGGGCGGAATTTCCTGGGAGCGGCTGGATTACTACGGTCTTGAATACCGTTATGTGGGGGCCTTTCTGCGGGGCGATCTGAACCGCAACGACCTGTTTCAGAAGCTGAACAGCGCCATCCATGACTTTGCCAAGCGGCAGGGCAACTGGTTTCGCAAGATGGAGCGTCACGGAGTCTGCATCCACTGGGTGGATGGCTGCGCTGACCCGCTGGCGGAGGCGCTGGAAATCATTGCGACTGGCGGGGTAGATTAATCAGGTGGCCTTTTGGGGCGATAATGGTGTATATGCTTGCGCAGCGTGGCGCAGATAACAAACAGATCCGTTCTGACTGGTGGTTGCCGCTTGAAAATGGAACGTAATAAAACAGCCCGCCCGACTCCGCCCCCCGATCTTTCCGCAAGCGATCCGGTCAATGAAGGGATAATTGTCGCCCATCACGGTGTGGCGGTCGAAGTTTCATTCGAGGATGGCCGGCGCCGGATGGTGGGGGTCAAACGCAATTCCGGGCATGTGGTCGGCGACAGTGTGACGGTTACCGGCGGGGTGCTGAAGCGGATGCCCCGTCGAACGGAACTGCGCCGCCGCGATGCGCGGGGAGGAATTCACCTGGTGGCGGCCAATCTGGATGTGCTTGGCATTGTTGTGGCGCACCAGTCGCCGGCCGGGTTCATCGACCGGGCCATCGTTGCCGCGCGGGTGGCGGAGCTGCAGCCGTTTGTGGTTGTAAACAAATGTGATCTGCCCGACACGCCCGAACTACTTGATCTGTTGAAGGCCACCTATGGCGGATCAGTTCCGTTCTTTGCCATCAGTGCCGCCAACCGGACCGGTCTGCAGCCGTTGCAGGATTTTCTGGGTCAGGGGCATCGCGGCGTTTTTGTCGGCAGCAGCGGGGTCGGCAAGAGTTCACTGCTGAACGCGCTCTGCCCGGAGATCGATCTCAAGGTAGGCCAAGTCAGCGACTACAAAAACCAGGGCCGGCATACCACCACCGTTTCGACGCTGCACCTCCTGTCAGGCGGCGGTGAGCTGGTCGACACCCCCGGCTTCCGGGAATTCGGCCTGGTGGATATCACCGCCGAAGAACTGGCCGCCCATTTCCCGGGGTTTGAAGAGCATGCTGATGCCCTGTGCCGCTTCCGCAACTGCCGGCATCGCACCGAACCGGGCTGCGCCGTGATCCGGCTGGTGGAAGAGGGGGGTATCCCCCCTGAACGCTATGCCACCTATCTGGAGATTCTGTCAGAGGTTGAAAACGATCAGTCTGAAGCCCGCAGCAAGGACTGGCGCTGAACCGTGTCAGCGCGCCGGACTATGCCGCCTGTTGCAGAGTGAAGTCCTTCCCGGCGTATTGAACGGCATCCGGATCATTGACGCGGGGTGGTGACACCGCATGCACGCCGCCGCAGGCCGGGCAGCTTTGCACAAATGTCTTCAGAACGAAGGCTGTGCCGCATCCCTGACAGGTCTGCTTCAAGCCCCCGTCGGGCAGTTCCGCCACTGCCACGGAGCCGCCATGGGCATGCAGTACAAACTCCACCAGCGCCCGTCCGGAAGCAAAAGGCCCGGCATCGGGCGTCCGGGATGATCCGCAATCACACATAATTTCCTCCAGGGTATGTTTTTTCAAAGTGGGCTCAATCTAGCCGATTGCAGCTCCCGTATGTATGACCTGGGTCAATTTTTCCTTTTTTCACCACAACGTAGTAAAAGCGGACTGAATTCATGAACAAGACGCAGTTGCTCCAACTGATCATATCCCGACTGTCCGATGACCTGGCAATTCTGCTGAAGGCCGCCAAGACGGCTCATGAAGCCTCGACCCACGAGGAGAATATTCCGGACAACAAGTATGAAACCCTGGCGCTGGAGGCTTCCTACGTCGCCCAGGGCCAGGCCAATCGCGCCCAGGAAATCAGGCTGGCGCTGGAAGCGTATAAAAAGCTGGAGCTGCAGCATTTCGGGCAGGACTCGCCCATTCGCCTGACCGCGCTGGTGACGATTGAAGATCAGGACGGTTGTAGTAGAACTTTTTTTATCGGTCCGCAGGAGGGCGGTTTGAAAATAAGCGCCGGCCCGGCCGACATCATGGTCATCACCCCCCAGTCACCGCTCGGTCGGGATCTGATCGGCAGAAGCGTTGGTGATCAGCTGAAGGCAGGTTTTGGAACCGGTCGCAAGGAATTTGAAATTGTAGCGGTTGCTTGATTGTGCTGCTGCACCAATAACTCATCGACAGCGAAAGGCAGACGGCATGGCACAACCCTGGAAAATCATCGAGAGTATCGCTACCGAAGAAGGCGTCCTGGAATTGCGTAAGCGGGGCGAGAAAGATTTTTTAATCATGATCGGCGCCCAGGTGCTGATGAACAGCATGGCCAATCGTTCGGAAATCGTGCTTGGCCAGCAGGGGTGCGGACACCTGAAAAACAACGCTTCCGCCAGGGTTCTGGTGGGGGGGCTCGGCATGGGCTTCACCCTCAGGGCCGTGCTGGACAGCCTGCCGGCTACGGCGCAGGTCGTCGTGGCAGAACTGAACCCGATCGTACCGCAGTGGTGCCGGGGTGCCCTGGCTCCCTTGACAAGTTCAGCCGTCAGCGACCCGCGTGTCAGCGTGGAGATCGGCGATGTTGCCGATTTGATCCGCAAGGTCGCCGCCGGCAGCGGTACAGATCGCTTCGATGCCATTGTGCTTGATCTGTACCGGGGACCGCACTCCCGGACAGACCCGGTCAACGATCCACTGTATGGCAGTACCGCCATAGCAAACGCCAGAGCCGCGCTCAAACCGGCTGGCCTGCTGGCCGTTTGGGGTGAGAATTATGACGAAGGTTTTGTCAGCCGTCTGCAGGCTGCCGGTTTTTCCGTAACCGCCGAACGCCCCGGCCGGGGTGGCTTACGGCATGCGGTTTTTCTGGCCCGCCTGGAAACAGCGTCTGAAACCGCAAAAAACAGTCGCGCACGCTCCGTAAAGTCTTGAAGAATGTTTTTCTTTGTTACATCGCGTGCCTGATTTTTTTTATAATTAAAAGCTTGACACGCTTAATTGAATACTGATAAGGTCGGAAAAATTCGAGAGTAGCTCGGATAAAAAACAGAGAAGAATCAGGAGAAGGTAAGCACATGGTAAACGGAACAGTTAAATGGTTCAACGACAGCAAGGGTTTTGGATTTCTTGAGCAGGAAGGTGGCGAGGATGTATTCTGCCATTTCTCCGCTATCGTAGGCGACGGCTTCAAATCCCTTGCAGAAGGTGATAGCGTGACTTTTGAAGTAACAAAGGGTCCGAAAGGGCTTCAGGCCGCGAACGTGACTCGCATCTAACAGCAGTTTGCGTCAACACAAAAACCCCGGACCTGTCCGGGGTTTTTTTTTGCTTGTTTCCCCGGCTACAGAACCATACGGCATAGATCATAGACGTCATGCTGCATTCAGGATTGAAATACCATGGCCCAGCCTTCAACCATTTATCGCGCCACCGTCCAGCTGGCGCATCTGGAATCAAACCTGTACCTGCCGCTGCAGGCGACCATCGCCCGGCATCCCTCGGAAACTGCGGAGCGTCTGCTGGCCCGACTGCTGGCTTACGCTCTTTTTTATGATCCGGAGCTGACCTTCACCAAGGGGGTTGGAGCGGGAGATGAGCCGGATCTGTGGCTTACCGGTCCGGACGGACGGGTTATCACCTGGATCGAGGTTGGCCTGCCCGATCCGGAACGATTGGCCAAGGCCGCCCGCCATTCCGGCCGGGTTATCCTGCTGGCCTGCGGCTCGGCCCTGCCGCGCTGGCTGGAACAGCAGCTCCCGAAACTCGAAAGCGTCTCAAACCTGACCGTTGTCAGCCTGGAGCAAACCCTTCTGACGTGGCTGACAGAACGCCTGCAACGTTCGATCTGCTGGTCACTGACGGTGACGGAGGGCTGTCTTTACCTCGGCATCGGCGATGAAACCCTGGAGAGCAGCTACACGATTTGCTGCGGAGCAAATCCATTTTAAAAGGTAACGGTGTTCAGCATTACCATGGAGAGGGGGATCCTGCCCGCCTTGCAAGTGGGATTTATCGCTTGCATAGTTTATGCACAATACCATCTATTCGAGCAAAACCTTGCTCGAAACGCAGGCAGGATGCCTGCGCTCCTGATTTAAGCTGAATAAAGGCCGTCAATGTCTCGTTGCCAGGTTCCCTAACGCTTGCCGGCGGTTCCGTTAAGCTTCCTGAACTCCCAGGGCGGCTGCGGATTGCTGTCGCGCCATAAACCGGCCCGGATCGAGCGGGCCTGATTTTCCCCGCCGATATACTCCGATGCATAAGTCCCTTCCAGATGCCGCCGGTACGCCCAGGCCAATCCCTCTGAAACCATCTCGCGGTTGATATCCCGGCCGTTATAGCGAATCACCGCCACAGCGCGCTTGTATTGGTCGATATCAACCAGCTCGGCCTGCACGTGCCGTCCCATGATCTTGTACATCAGGGTCCGTCTGGCAATGCTGCCGAAGGGCTGTCCCGGAAGATCCGCTTTCCGGGTTTCAGGGGCGTCGATGCCGTACAATCGCACCTTGAGCCGGCTTTCCTCGCGGGTGGCTAACAGCAGCGTATCCCCGTCATAAACCGCCTTGACGATCCCCTCGATAATCCTTCCGGCGCAGGCATCGGAACAGAACAGCAGAACCAGCAGGGCGGCCATCGTAAGGTATTTCACTAGATCAGTTCCGCCGCATAGTTGAACTCGGTTGTCCCGGCAATAGGTCGATTGGCCCTGTAGGCGGCGATGATCTCGTTCCAGCTTTCGCGCGGAGCCTGGCGCAGGTCGATCAGAAACGAGCCGCAGCCCAGACGGCGCAGTTCGGCGTGGCGGGCCGTTAGAGAGAAGGGGGTGGCGGAACTGATCGTCTGCAGACCGTCGCGGGTCGTGACGATGTAGGCTTCGCCCCGGTCGGAATGCAGCGGCACGTTGCCATGCACGTCCTTGAGTCGGATCTTGGTGGTCATGACCGGCAGCGGCGCATAGGCGACCATTCGCCGCTGTATCTTGAGGCCGCTCTTGAGCAGTTCCGCCAGATTGGCGCTGTCGTCCTCGATGTAGAGCGTGGCTGATTCGGCCCCCAGTTCAGACCAGGCAGCCAAAGCCTGGCTGTTGAGCGAGAAGCAGCGGTGCCAGGTCGAGATCTGTACCCCCTCCAGGCCCCGCAGCAGTTCAAAGTGGGAAAGGTTGGCCGCTTCGAAGCGGCGAAAACCGGCGGAGTGCAGTTGGCGAATCGTATCGCGGTAAAGCGGAAGGTCCCGGTCAAAGAGCATGAACGGCAGCTGCCAGATGATCTGCTCTTCGGAACCGCGCATACGGGGAACCGTTGCGGGCAGCTGGTGGATAGCCGCTTTCGAGAGTGGCAACAGCGTACTGTCGGCTCCGTTGGCCAGTGGGAAACGCCACTCTTTAGGCTGGTCGATCAGCACGGTGAGAGATTCTTTTGAAGCCGGGATCTGACCTGCACCCCGAACAGCCTCAACATCCTTCAGCGCAGCCTGGCGCGCAACAGCCAGCTGCTTTGCAAAGCCGCTGAAGACCGCTTCGCCCAACTGCTGGTAGAAACTGCGCCGCAGTTCCTTGAAGAGTGCCATCGGAATCAGCACCGCCGGAAAATCGGGGGCTTCCAGCGTTTCCAGGCGGAAAGGGGTCTCGCCGCACTTGGAAAACTGGCCGGTCAGCACCGCCTGCATGGTGTTGTTGCGGGCCGCTTCCAGAACCCCCAGCGGGAAGCTGAATTCGTACTGCGAGCCGGAAACCTCGGCCTGAATCTGCAGTGTTGCCGGATCGGCGGCACTGTTGCGCACAAGAGCCATCTTCAAACGGCAATCGAGCTTGTCGCCCGGCACCGCCTCCAGCCGGCGCTGGCAGGCGCTGTCGCTGAGGGTAAAGGCCTCGCGGGAGGAAACCTTATAGATCGAATCGCCGACTGAAAAACTGAAGGGGGTCTCCACGTCGACAACGCTGCCGGCTTTGGCCTCCATGGTCTTGCGATTATGAAGGAACAGCTCGCGCACGGTCCAGGCCTGGCCGGCCATATCGCTTCTGGGCTGGGCCCGCAGGCGGTCGCCCACATGCAGAGCGTCGCGGGTCTCGAAAGTCAGCCGTTTGCCCTTGATGCTCCTGATCTGGCCGATGTAGCGTCCGGTGCCCCCCTTTTGCCAGGGGTTGGCGATGTCGTCCGGCTGTTGCGACCCTAGAAAACCTTTGGTGGGAGTGCGGCCGAAGGAATATTTCAGGATCTCCTTGGCGCTGGACAATGCCTGTTTCTGGGAGCCTTCGGGGGCATCCAGCACGGTGCGGTAGGCTTCCACCACGCTGGCCACATATTCGGCCGATTTCATGCGCCCCTCGATCTTGAGCGATTTCACACCGGCCTTGATCAGATCCGGCAGCAGGTCGATGGCCGACAGGTCGCTGGTGGAAAAATAGTGCCCCTCCTTGCCGCGGTGGCTGTACAGCCGGCGGCAGGGCTGGGCGCAGCGTCCGCGGTTGCCGCTGTGTCCACCCAGCAGCGAGGAGAAGAAACACTGACCCGAGATGGAAAAGCAGAGGGCCCCATGCACGAAGCATTCGATCTCCACCGGTGTGGCGGCGGCAATGGCGGCAATCTCGTCCAGCGCCAGCTCGCGGGCCAGCACCGCCCGCTGAAAGCCGAGCCGTTCCAGCATCTTGAGGCCGGGTGTGTTGTGAATCGTCAGCTGGGTTGAGGCGTGCAGCGGGATGCTGGGGAAATGATTGCGGATCAGCCGGGCCACCGCCAGGTCCTGCAGGATGATACCGTCCACCCGCATTCCGGCCAGTGCGGCCAGGGTCTCCACCAGCTGCGGCAGTTCCTTCTCCTTCACCAGAGTATTGAGCGTGATGTAGATCCGCCGCTGGTGGGCATGGGCGTAGGCCAGCATCCTTTCCATCTGCTTCAGCGAAAAGTTCCTGGCCCGGGCGCGGGCCGAAAAATCCTGCAGACCGGCATAAACCGCATCGGCCCCTTTTTCAATCGCGGCAAAGAAGGATTCCAGCGAGCCGGCCGGAGCCAGCAGTTCGGGTTTGTTAAATGCTTGTTTCATTGGATCTCGCAAAGCGAAAACGCCCCGTGGCGGGGCGTTTCGTCATTGTTGGGGCAAACCTGGGTATGCCCGATTTATAGCAGATGGCAGCATGGCAATCACCAGGATCGCCAGTGTTTATTTCTCCATCAGTATCCGCAGCATCCGGCGCAGCGGCTCGGCGGCGCCCCACAGCAGCTGGTCGCCGCAGGTGAAAGCCTGGACATACTGCGGCCCCATCTTCATCTTGCGCACGCGGCCCACCGGCACGGTCAGGGTGCCGGAAACGGCGGCCGGGGTCAGGCCGGCCAGGGAATCGGCTTTGGTGTTGGGGATCAGTTTGACCCACTGGTTATCGTTCTTGATCAGGTTCTCGATCTCTTCAATCGGCAGATCCTTGTTGAGCTTGATGGTGATGGCCTGACTGTGGCAGCGCATGGCACCGACCCGGACACAGATGCCATCGACCGGAATCGGAGTGCTGGAGCCGAGGATCTTGTTGGTTTCCAGGAAACCTTTCAGCTCTTCGCGGCTCTGGCCATCCTCAACCTCACGGTCGATCCAGGGCAGCACGTTGCCGGCCAGCGGGAAACCAAACTCCTTGGTCGGCAGCGAGCCGTCGCGCAGAGTGGCGGTAACCTTCTGGTCGATCTCCAGAATGGCCGAGCCGGGATTTTTCAGCTCTTCGGCCACAACACCGTTGAGTACTCCCATCTGGGAGAGAAGCTCGCGCATGTTGGGAGCGCCGGCGCCGGAAGCGGCCTGGTAGGTCATTGTGGACATCCATTCCACCAGCCCGGCCTTGAAAAGCCCACCCAGGCCCATCAGCATCAGGCTGACGGTGCAGTTGCCGCCAATGAAGTCCTTCAGGCCGTTTTTCAGGGCTGCGTCAATGACGTTGCGATTGATCGGGTCGAGGATGATGACCGCGTTGTCTTCCATCCGCAGGGTCGAGGCGGCATCGATCCAGTAGCCGTTCCAGCCCTGCTTGCGCAGCTCGGGATGAACCGCCTTGGTGTAGTCGCCCCCCTGGCAGGTGATGATGATGTCGAGTTTTTTCAGCTCGGCGATATCATCAGCACTTTTTAGAGTTCCGGCATTCATGGGGGCCGCTTGCCCGGCCTGCGATGTCGAGAAAAAAACCGGCTCGAAGCCGAGCGAAAAATCGTTCTCCTCCACCATGCGCTGGAGAAGAACCGAACCAACCATACCGCGCCATCCGACGATTCCGACTTTCATAGTTATGTTTCCTTTTCCGAAGTTATTGTGCCGTCATTAATATGAACGGATAGTGATATTTTAAGCCGCTTTACTGAAGTTTCCGGGATTTGAATGGTCAATATATCCCATCATCAGGTATTCCACACTGATATCCTCGTCCAGTTCATCCCAGTGCAACCCGACTCCTCCTCCGCTGATCACATAATGATTGCGCTGTTCTGGGCTTGCTTTAAGAAGCCGTGGGAAGTAGGCGAGTGGAACGGTCAATATCCTGCCATCAACCAAATCGACCGTCATTGACTCACTATCGAAATGGATCGTTTTTGCCAATGGTTTAAGCGCCAAAATATTCATGCCACTTCCTCTCAATCAAACTTCGGTTTTCAGAAAGTACTTCAATCAGCTCTTTTAGCTGACTGGTTGAAAATCCAAAGTTTTCCACCAAACGTATTTCAGGCAGGAGCCAGAACTTGGCAATCAGCTCACCGTGCTGAACATGAATGTGAAGTGGCTCCCGAGGTTTGCCTTCGTTGGAATAAAAGAAAAAACGATGCCCTTTATAGCGTAGTACAACCGGCATCACTTATAGCGCTGCGATGATCGCGTCGCCCATTTCCCTGGTATTAACCAACTTTTCGCCATTCTTGTTCTGGAAGATGTCGCGGGTGCGGTAACCCAGGTCGAGGACCTTTGCCACGGCGTTGTCGATGGCGTCAGCGGCATCCAGCATGCCAAAGGAGAACTTGAGCATCATCCCCATGGAGAGGATCTGGGCGATCGGGTTGGCGATGCCCTGGCCGGCGATGTCGGGAGCGGAGCCGCCGGACGGCTCGTACATGCCGAAGGTTCCTTCGGCCAGCGAAGCGGAGGGGAGCATCCCCAGTGAACCGGTCAGCATGGCGGCCTCATCGGAGAGAATGTCACCGAACATGTTTTCGCACAGGATGACATCGAACTGTTTGGGCCATTTGACCAGCTGCATGGCGGCGTTATCCACATACATGTGGGACAGCTCCACGTCCGGGTATTCCTTGGCGATGCCGGTCACGACTTCGCGCCAGAGCACCGAGGTGGAAAGCACATTGGCCTTGTCGATCGAGCAGACCTTCTTGCCGCGTTTGCGGGCGGCCTGGAAGGCGACATGGGTGATGCGCTCGATTTCCGGCACACTGTAGCGCATCGTATCCACCCCGACCCGCCCACGCCCTTCTCCTTCGATCCCCTTGGGCTGGGAGAAGTAGATGCCGCCGGTCAGCTCGCGAATCACCAGCACGTTGAAACCGCCGGCGATGACCTCTTCCTTCAGCGACGAAGCGCCGGTCAGGGACGGGAAGATGATGGCCGGACGCAGGTTGGCGTACAGGCCGAAGATTTTGCGCAGTGGCAGCAGGGCGCCGCGCTCGGGCTGCTCGTCGGGGGGCAGGGACTCCCATTTGGGGCCGCCTACCGAGCCGAACAGGATTGCGTCGCTGGCCTTGCAGATGGCAACTGTCGTATCCGGCAGAGCCTTGCCCTCATTATCAATGCCGGCGCCGCCCACGTTGGCGTGGGTGCGCTCGAATTTTGCGCCGAATTTTTGTTCAACCGCATCAAGGACGTTGAGCGCTTCGGCCATGACTTCCGGCCCGATACCGTCGCCTGGCAGAACCGCTATTTTATACGTTTTACCCATCATTTCCCCCGCTCTTAACTATTAATGTACAAAAGTTCTGTATGATAAATTTCATACTGCTGTTTTGTCAACAAAAAGCATTGAAAAAGCATACTTAAAAAGGCGCGGCCTGTATGGCCGCGCCTGTAAGTTTATTGAACAATGTTTTTGATCAGCCGGAACCGGCGGTTCGATTACTTGCCGTGTTTGGCCAGATAGGAAGCCACCCCTTCGGCGGTCGGCTTCATGGCCTCCTGCCCCTCCTGCCAGTTGGCCGGGCAAACTTCGCCGTGGGTGTCGGAAAACTGAACCGCATCCACCATCCTGAGCGCTTCCACCACGCTTCTGCCCAGCGGCAGGTCGTTGATGACGCAGTGGCGGACCTTGCCGGTCGGATCGATCAGGAACAGGCCGCGCAGCGCCACGGAGCCGTTGAAAAGAATGCCGTAGGACTTGGCGATCTCCTTGTTGAGATCCTGCACCAGCGGATACTGGATGTTGCCGATGCCGCCGTTTTCGATGGGGGTGTTTTTCCAGGCCAGATGGGTGAATTTGGAGTCAACCGAAACGCCGATGACTTCGCAGTTTTTGGCTTTGAATTCATTGACCCGTTTGTCAAAGGCCAGAATCTCCGAAGGGCAGACAAAGGTGAAATCCAACGGGTAGAAGAACAGCAGAACATATTTGCCCTTGAAGCTGGAAAGGGTGATGTTGCCGAACGTATTGTCGGGCATGACCGCTTCGGCGGTGAAATCGGGGGCCTGTTGAGTGACGAGAGTGGTAAGGCACATGGAAGATTCTCCTTTTTTAGTGAAGTAATTAATGATGGTTATGTTAATACCAGCCAAAACAGTGCTTGTCAATAGGATAAAAATACTCTTTTAGTCTTTTATGGTTTCCGGCAGGATTTTTTCAAATTTCCTGTGCTCCGTTCCATGACAGCGCAGGATGCAGTGACACCTGTTTGGGCAGGCGAAGCCTTGATACGCCCGTTTAACGGGCAGATGAGCTGGCATCGGATGTCAAATCTACGTGTTATAGACTTAACATAACGTTTTTATTGAGTATGTTAGAATTGGTACAGCCGATGCAGATGAAAACAAGCGAAGTTCGGCAAAGGCGCCGCCATTCAGAGAAATGGCGGCGCCTTTTGTTTGAGGGAGGTGCAAGCATGGTTGCAAACGATCCGTACACAGACATCATCATTGACGACACAACCCTGCGGGACGGTGAACAGACCGCCGGCGTTGTTTTTTCACGTCGGGAAAAGCTGGCCATCGCCCGCATGCTGGACAGTATCGGTGTCCAGGAGATCGAGTGTGGTATACCGGCCATGGGCCGGGAGGAACAGAACTCCATCCGGGCTCTGGTCGATCTGGGACTTTCGGCCCGGCTGATGACCTGGAACCGTGCCCTGGTGCCGGAAATACAGGCCAGTCTTGACTGCGGTGTGCGTGCGGTGGATATCTCGCTTTCGGTTTCCGACCAGATGATTGCTCATAAACTGCGCAAAGACCGCGGTGCTGTCAAAGAACAGCTGAAGGTGGCGCTCGGTTTTGCCAAACAGCACGATCTGTATGTCTCGGTCGGCGGTGAGGATGCCAGCCGGGCTGATCTGGATTTCCTGGTGGAGCTGATGGAGATCACCCGCTCCCTGGGGGGCGACCGCTTTCGCTTTTGCGATACGCTGGGGATCATGGATCCTTTTGGTATGTACGAAAAGATCGCTTTCCTGCGCCGCTCGGTGCCGGAGATACAGATTGAAGTCCATACCCACAACGACCTGGGCATGGCCACCGCCAATGCCCTGGCCGGCATCCGGGCCGGAGCCCGGTTCGTCAACACCACCGTTAACGGGCTGGGAGAGCGGGCCGGCAATGCGGCCCTGGAAGAGGTGGTGATGGGACTCAAGCACGCCTGCGGCATCGAAACCGGCATAAACACCCACCGTTTCCGCGAGATGTCGCTCTTTGTCGCCAAGGCTTCCCAGCGCCCGCTGTCGGTCTCCAAGCCGGTGGTCGGCGAACGGGTCTTTGCCCATGAATCGGGCCTGCACGCCGACGGCGTCATCAAGGACCCCCACAACTACGAGGGCTTTGATCCGGCCGAAGTCGGTCTGACCCGCAGCATCGTGGTCGGCAAGCATTCCGGCACTGGCGGACTGATCGAACGCTACCGCAGCATGGGTATTCGGGTCGACCGGCCGCGGGCTGAAGCACTGCTGGAAAAGACGCGCGCTCTGTCCTGCCGGCGCAAGCGTGATCTGTCCAATTGTGAATTGATGGGAATCTATCTTGAAAATGAAACGCTGCCCAAGGCGGCCTAAGGAGAATGATCATGTGTGAAGCCGGAACATCGTATGTGGCGATTGCCGAAGCGGCCAGGCTGCTGGAAACAACCGAAATGCGGGTGCTGATGATGCTCAAGAAAAACGAGCTGCAGGGGAAACAACAGGACGAGGCCTGGTATGTGGATCGTTCTTCCCTGCAGCTCTGCAGCAAGCCCAAAGCCAGTGATATCGTCAAACCGGGCTGCGGCGGTGGGTGCGGCAGCGGCTGCGGCGGACATTAAAAGCGGGGTGCAGCATGTCAATCATCATCAAGGTTTCTGATTTTAAATTCAGGTATCCCCGCGATGTCGTCCGGCGCGATGAGCCCAAGTTTAGCGGTCTGCCCGATCCGGCCCCCTTCAACCGCCATGATCTGTACGAAATCCTGCCGATGATGACGGCGGTTATGGACGAGCTGGGCAGTGACGATGGCCGGGAGTTGAACCTGCTGGAAGACATTCTGAACGAGATGCCGAGCTTTATCACCACCCGTGGCGAGGTCTATGATTATCTGCTCGGTTCGGCGCGGGAATGCTTGAGGTCGTAGGGAATATCGGGGAATACGAAGGGCGGGGCGTCATCGTGATAACGACCAACGGTTCACTGACCCGGGATGGCCGGGCGTCATTGCTGAACCCTTGTTTTATCCCCTCACCCGGCCTTCGGCCACCCTCTCCCAGAGGCGAGGGGAATATTGTTCATTGACCGTCTTGTGAATACTCCCCGCATAGACGCAGAAACGTCAGTGGATCAACAATCCGTATACCCTGATAAAATTTCAGATCGAGCAGATGGTGATCTCCGGAGACGAGATAATCAGCTTTCCCTTCCACAGCACATTCAAGATACTTCGTATCATCGGGATCGGCGGCCAGCGGCGGCAGCGAAAGCGTGCCGGCCGTAATCACGGCCACCGCCCGGAGGCCATTGATAAAAAGATCGCATTGTTCTTTTGAAAGATTCAATCGTTTGAATATCTTGGGATACGCGAGAACGCGCCGTACCTCGTCGCAGATCGATTCCGACATGAGCAACAACGCTTTTTCCTCACGCACCAGGAGCATAATGGCATCGGGGTTGGAACCAGGTTTCAGGAGGGCGCTGACAAACTGGTTGGCATCCAGAACTACACGAATCATTTTCGGGCAGACACAAGCGCTTCGGAGATGTCATTGTCAAGCAAGGCGTCGTCACAAGCAGACACACCTGACTGGACGGCATCATACAAGCTGAAAAACGATTCCTTATCGTTTTTAATACTCAAATATTTTTCTATGGAAATAATGGCCACTAATGGCTTGCCGGCCCGCTCAACAATATATTCATCTGATTTTAGAGCAATTTCATTCATAACCAGGCCAAGATTTTGGCGGACCTTTATTGCGGACACAGTTTTAAGCATTTTATTACCCCCCATAACCATAATGATTGATATGACTATATCGGTACTTATGGTTGCCGTCAACGGAATTGTTGTTATAGCTGAATTGTTGTCATTGGCGCGACATACGGAGCTAAAAACAAAAACGCCCCGCAGTGCGGGGCGTTGCTATCGGCTTATTTCATTAATTATTTCAGAAAACTTAAGAATTATTTTCCGATATTCCTTGTCCAGATCTTTAATCATCAGCTCGAGTTTTCCTGCCCGTTGTGCATCTACCCATGAATTCGCACAGTCAAAAAAACTTCCCATTGGCACATCAAGGGCGCTGGATATTTTTTCCAAACGATCAATGGTTGGATAACTCTTCCCAACCTCAAGCCTGCTGACATGCTTTTGCTCGATGCCTATCATCTCGGCCAACTGCTCCTGTGATAATCCGCGTGCCTTGCGGAACTCTTTGATGCGTAACCCCAGTTTTTCCTTGCCTGATTTCATAAAATAGCCTCGTCGGCAGTATTGGGTCACGCGGGGTAAAACAAAACATCATGCAATGAGGAATTTTCTTTTGTAGCTTGACAAATCCACATTTAATGCTCTAATTAAACATCATAAAATGCCGAAAAATTTATTAATTCTATTTCTGAAGAAATTCTGGGGCCAAGGAATTTTGGGATCAGATTACCAAGATAAAGCTCTCAATACTTCGATTTGTCGGAGCAATCGGCTCGAACTTCAAATTTGGGCATCTTAAACGGAGGTCTGGAATCATGCGCAAGAGTGGGGAAAAACCAGCGAAGGGAAATAGTGCAAAATATAATTCGTACTGCGAAGCATTTACACGAATTAAGAGTGCGCAGGAAGGAGGATGGTATTTTGAGGCGGTGACGCTTCAAGAAAGCATTTTGTGTGATCGGTTGCAATCACATCTTATTGGAATCGGGATTCAGAATATTGAAACCAGTCGTTCGACAGTTGGCAGTCTTCTCCGTGCCTACAAAAACAGCAATTGCCAGACCATGTCGCCGGAATTGTGTCAACAGTTGTCCTCTTGGTGGACTGACCGCAACCGGGTTGTTCATCAATTTGCGAAATCTTTTCCTGCTTCAGCGACCGAAAATGTCATGGATTCCCTGTCTCATGCCAGGCAGACGGCAGCGAACGGCGACAAACTGATCAGAGATGTAATGAAATGGTATCGTGATCAAGTAGATGGAAAGTCTGCATAAAATATTTTCAGGGGGTATAGCGCAATGAACAAACTATTAGTAATGTGCATATATTTAGCGATGGCTGTCTGTTTTGTCGGCTGTAATAAAATTGGTGGTGATGTTTCTTTAGTGAAAAATGGATATCTTGATTTTGACAAGTCGATAACAGTTGGGCAAGCGCTAGATGGATATAAATCTTTTGATAAAACAGAATGGAAAGCGATAAAAACAGAACAGGGTAGAAAAATTGTTATTTGTGATGCTCTTCTGAGCAAAGAGTTAGTTGACAAGTATAATAATTTGTTACAGTCAGTGTACGAGGAGAGAATAAGAAACGGTAATTCTGCTAAAGAACCAGATTATCGTATATCTAGATCAATGAATTATCAATTTACTATTAATAATGATGGTAGTTTTAAATACAGTGGCTTGCTACTAATTGAAAAATTAAAATCGGGTAGGGTCAAAGAGTGTGGATTAAACATTGCATTAAACGAATATATCTATCCTGTGTATAGCAATAACAGCTTCCCCGGTGTTTCATGTATTACAGACCCTGATTAAGCGTTATCTAGATCAATGCGTAATTAATTCAACCGCCTAGGGTCAGGCATCCAAGATAATCAATAACCACCGTATGTCATGCAGAAAACAACCAGAACTTGAAACGCACTCACCAGTAGAATCAGATAAAAACACACAAGACCGGGACGAAGCCTTGATGGCCGCGTCCCGGTTTTGTTTCGTGAACAGACTATTTATCTGCTATATCTCCAACTGTAATCACAGATCCCATTTGTCGATTTTCATCGTGCCGTTCTTGGCCAGGTTGACCTGCATCTTGAAAACCCGGCCCAGCAACTGGGGTTCGTGACCGCCTTTCTGGCCAGACAGTCCTTGGCGGCAATGTCAAGATACTCCTGCAGCAGCGGTTTGTAATCGGGGTGGGCGTTAGTGTGTGCTTTTCGGGCAAGACACTGCGCGTTCATTGTACGTTGAAATCTGAATCCTGACGGCGTATATTACATAGTAATACAGGCTGAAGGAGGGTTCAGATGAGAAGGAATGCAAGCGTAACACTCGGGGCTCATTATGATGAATTTATTGATTCACAAATAGAAGCCGGAAGTTTTTGCTCTCGCAGCGAGGTTGTCAGGGCTGGTCTCAGTCTGCTGGAAATGCACCAGGCCAAGATCAAGGCGTTAAAACACGCCATTGATGTGGGGCTTACGAGTGAATCTGTCGAATGCTCCTATGAAGACTTTATGTCCCAACTGGAACAGGAAGACGGCTTAACAGCATGAGATATGTGATCAAGAGAGCCGCATTGACCGATTTGAAGGATATCGCACGCTACACAAGGAAAAACTGGGGCAAGAATCAAGAGCAGATCTACATTAAAGGCATATTCGATTGTTTTGAAAAGATCGCCTCCCAGGAGACTTTTAATGTTGATTTTTCATATATCAAGGAAGGATGCTTTAAATCCAAGGTCAACCATCATGTGGTTTTCTTTCGATGGCTTACCGACGGGCGTCCGGAAATAATCCGGATTCTGCATGAAGAAATGGATATCCCGCTGCAATTGGCAAAATCAAAATAAGGCCTCCCACTAACAACAGGCTTATTCCGCAAAAAACCAGCCTCAAGATGGTGAACTAAAGGCTCCCTCCGACATGAAGTCAGGGGGAGCCTTTAGCTTTTATACCATTCCCAAGACCGTGTCCAACCGGTTTGCATCAGCAAAAGAGCTTTTTGCACAGGACTTCTCAGCTGTCGGGAGTAATTACAGATCCCAGTTGTCGATTTTCATCGTGCCATTTTTGGCCAGATTGACCTGCATTTTGAAAACCCGGTCCAGCAGTTGCGGTTCGTGCCCGGCCTTTCTGGCCAGGCAGTCTTTGGTGGCAATGTCAAGGTACTCCTGCAGCAGCGGTTTGTAATCCGGATGGGCGCATTTGTCGATGATCAGCTGGGCCCGATCCTTGGGCGCCAAGCCGCGCAGGTCGGCCAGCCCCTGCTCGGTTACCAGCACATCCAGATCGTGCTCGGTGTGGTCAACGTGCGGCACATGCGGGACGACGCAGGTGATACCGGTCGGATCGGTCTTGCTTGGCCGGGCGGAGGGGGTGTGCATGATCGAAAGGTAGGCGTTGCGCAGGAAATCGCCGGAACCGCCGATGCCGTTAATCATGCGGGTCCCGCCCACCAGGGTCGAGTTGGCGTGGGCATAGATATCGAACTCGACCGGGGTATTCATGGCGATGCAGCCCAGACGGCGGATCGGCTCGGGATGGTTGGCGATCGAGAGTGGCCGCATCAGCACCTTGTTGCTGTACTTGTCCCAGTTGTCGTAAAAGCGTTTGAATCCGTTAACTGAAAATGATAGAGACACGGTGGAGGCAAAATCGAGCTTCCCGGAATCGAAGAAATCGAGCATGGTGTCCTGCAGTACCTCGGTCCAGACCTGCAGGCCGCTGAAGGGCCCCTGGGCCAGTCCGCCGATGACCGCGTTGGCGATCGAGCCAACGCCGGACTGCAGCGGCAGCAGGTTTTTCGGCAGGCGGCCGTTGTCCACTTCGAACTTGAAGAAATCGACGATATTGTTGGCAATCGCTTCGGAGGTATCATCCTGCTCGCTGAAGGAGCGGCCATTGTCCGGCAGCCGGGATTCGATGATGGCAACAATCTTGTCCGTATCAACGCGCACATAGGGTGAACCGGCCCGGTCGTCAACCCGGCTGATCAGGTAGGGTTGGCGGCGGGGAGGGCTGATCGGTTCGATGATGTCGTGCAGCCCTTCGTAATTGGGGATCGAGGTGTTCAGCTCGATGATGATCTTGTCAGCGATCTGGACGATTTCCGGCACCGCCCCGCAGGAAGCGGTCAGCACCAGGCCGCCCTCTTCGGTGATGGCCGAGCATTCGATGATGGCGATGTCGAGCCGGCCACCGTTGTCCTTGGTGTAGAAGCCGTAGCCCAGATCCTGGGCAAACATGGAGAGATGCCGGTCGCCCATCCGGATCCTCCCTTCGTTGATGCCGGCCTGGATGTTCTTGCCGGTCTGATACGGCCAGCGGCGGTCGATCATGTCCAGTGAAGCCCAGCGGTCCTCGGTCTCGACGCCGACCGAGGCGCCGATGAAGAGGTTGAATTTGAGCGTGCCCTGCAGGCCGTTCTTCTCCACATGATCAGCCAGCGCGATCGGGACGACCTTGGGGTAGCCGGCCGGAGTGAATCCGGACCAGCCGATGTTCATGCCATTTTTGAAAAGCGGTATGACCGCTTCCACCGCTTTGATTTTTTCGTGCAGACTGGTTCTTCTGATGCGTTGATGCAGCTCCGACATGGTAAACCTCCGTGGGTGTAGTGGCAGGTCAGTCGAATGTTTTGTGGCTGACCGGCATATTCATATCCTGCGAAAACAGTAACTGAGGGACACGCTCCTGGGCGCCAAGAACCGCGACCAGCTGCTCCATCCCGGCCGCAACCTGCAGCAGATTTTCAGGCGGCAGCGCCTTGAGGCCTTTGACGAGCATGATCTGAGCCGCTTCCGGCGTGTTGGCAACCAGCTCCTGCCCCTGGGGCGTCAGGGCCAGGTCGACGGCCCGGCGATCTTCTTTGGAGCGGGTACGCACAACCAGCCCCTTTGCCTCAAGCCGGTCGATGATCCCCACCACGGTGGCAGGATGCAGGAACATGCCCTTGGCCAGTTCGGAAAGTTTAATCGGCGCAGCAGCGGCAATCAGCTTGACGGCCCACAACTGTGGATTGGTCAGGCCGGTTTCTTTCTCGGCCGCCTTGTAGAATTCATTCAGCGCCTGCACCGTTCGCCGCAGGTTGTCGATGATTTCGGAAATAGTATCATTCTGTCTGTTCATATCTGTCTCCGGGTAGTTTGTACAATTATTATTTGCATTGCAAATTATTTTTATAATAAATTATATGTAGCACAAATTATATTCAGCGACAATTCCATTTACGGGCGGTCACAACCATGAAAATACTGACACTCAACTGCTGGAGCACTTCGATCCATTTTCGGCTTTTCCGGCGGGATGATTTTGCCCTGCTGGCCCTGGGAAATGTTGAGCGGGTCGGGCTGGGCGACTCGTACCTGGTCTATATCCAGCCCGGACGGCAAAAGCGCAGCATCTACCTTGATTACTGCGATCACCAGGACGCTCTTTCACTGATTCTGTCCGAGCTGGCCAATTCGAGTCACGGGGTTGTGGAGCACATCGGGGAAATCGCAGCGGTTGGCCACCGGGTCGCCCATGGCGGTGAAAACTTCTGCAATTCCTCCGTTATCGACGAGCAGACTTTCACAACCATCCGGGATCTGCAGCAGCTGGCCCCGATGCACAACACTCACAACAGCGCCGGCATCGAGGCGGCCCGCAGGTTGCTGCCGGATATCCCCCATATCGCGGTTTTCGACACGGCCTTTCATCAGACCATGCCGGAGCAGGCTTTTGTCTACCCGCTGCCCTACGAGTGGTACCAACAGTATGCCGTCCGCCGCTACGGCTTCCACGGCCATGCCCATCTATACCTATCCCGGCGGGCGGCGGCCCTGCTGGGGAAACCGCACGGGCAATGCAACCTGGTGACGATTTACCTGGATCGCGGCGTTTCGATCTGCGCCATCCGCAACGGCGTGTCGATCGACACCAGCATGGGTTTGACCCCGCTGGAGGGTGCGGTCATGGATACCCGCTGCGGCGACATTGATGCCGGGATCATCTCCTTTGAAATGAATCGCGGCAATCTGTCGGCCCGGGAAATGGACGGCATCCTGAACCAGAAGAGCGGTATTTTCGGCATCATCGGCAAGCGTATCGGCCGTCGGGCTCTGATTCAGGCCGCTTTGGACGGTGACGAACGCTGCGCCCTGGCCCTGAAAATTGAATCCTACCGGCTGAAAAAGTATATCGGATCGTACTGTGCGGCGACGGGGCCACTGGATGGGGTGGTTTTCTCCCATGGTTCCGGCAGTGAGGACTGGTATATGCGTCAGCTGGCCCTGGAAGGGCTGGAGGTGTTCGGTCTGCAGCTGGATCGGGAAAAGAACAGGAAACTGCCGTTCTGTGATCGGGAAACGGATCTTTCGGCCCCGGAGTCGTCAACCCGGATTTTTGTGATTCCCAGTGACGAACAGCTTGCCTTTGCCGAGGATGTGGCTTCGATTCTGGCCAGGGGGAGCGTCGACCATGCCAGCCACGCCTATACCTTCTCACACCCCGATTTCGTGCCGAAAGTCTGCACCGAGGCATCCGACCGCTGCCATCCCTGAAAGTACACGTCCCTCCTCACCTATCCCGCTCCGGTCTGCATTAAATTTCGGCTGTTGATTAATTATTGCCCAATGGCTATAAACGTTCAGGTTTACCGGCACAACAGCAAACCGGTAATGCGCTGAAATTGCGTTGTTCCGCAAAACATCGCCGTTGGCATGCAATGTGGTGCTTCAGGCTGGAAAGGAGAACTGCCATGCGACTGCTTATGCTTATTCTTGTGGTTATGTGTCTGATGCCTATCGCGCCTGCCCAGGCCGAAAAGATTACGATTGCGGCGGCGGCAGACCTGAAATACGCCCTGGACGAGATCGTTGGCGGATTTGAGAGGAGCCATCCCGGCGATCAGATTCAGGTCGTCTACGGTTCTTCAGGCAAATTCCAGACCCAGATCCGGCAGGGCGCTCCCTATGACCTGTTTTTTTCCGCCGATATCAGTTTTCCCCGCCAGCTTGCCCGACTGGGGCTGGCCGCTTCCGAGGTGAAACCCTATGCCGTTGGCCGGATCGTACTCTGGAGCGCTGGCAAGGACGCCGCTAAAATGACCCTGGCCAGCCTGGCCGATCCCCGCTTCAAGCGGATTGCGATTGCCAATCCGAAGCATGCCCCCTACGGCAAACGCGCCGAGGAAGCCCTGCGGGCGGCCGGTCTGTGGGGTAGCGTGCGCAGCAGGCTGGTTGTGGGGGAGAGTGTCGCCCAGGCCGCCCGGTTCGTTCAGAGCGGCAATGCCCAGGCCGGGATCATCGCTCTTTCCCTGGCGCTCAGTCCGGAACTGGCAAAAAATGGGAGGTACGTTCTGATACCCGACACCTTGCACCAACCGCTTGAACAGGGCTACATCATCACCAGGCGGGGAGGCGACAAGCCGCTGGCAAAAAGCTTCTCCGCTCATATGGATACAAAAGAGACGCGCGCGATTTTGACAAAATACGGTTTTGGACTTCCGGGCGAGCAGGCGGGAAAGTAGCGCGATGGTACTGAACGACAGCGATATCCAGTCAATCTGGCTGACGGTCAAACTGGCCACCTGCGTCACGCTGATCCTGCTGCTCGTGGGAACTCCGATCGCCTGGTGGCTGGCCCGCACCCGCTCACGCCTGAAAGGTGTCATCGGCGCGGTGGTGGCGCTGCCGCTGGTGCTGCCGCCGTCGGTGCTCGGTTTCTACCTGCTGCTGGCCATGGGGCCCGGCGGCCCGCTTGGCTACCTGACCGGCAGACTGGGGATCGGCGCCCTGCCCTTCACCTTTCCTGGACTGGTGCTGGGCTCGGTCTTTTACTCGCTGCCCTTCATGGTGCAGCCGCTGCAGAACGCCTTTGAGTCCATCGGCGACCGTCCCCTGGAGGTGGCCGCCACGCTGGGGGCCTCCCGGCTGGATGCGTTTTTCAGTGTGGCTCTGCCGCTGGCCCGCCCCGGTTTTTTGACCGCTTCGATTCTGACCTTTGCCCATACCGTGGGAGAGTTCGGGGTGGTGCTGATGATCGGCGGCAACATCCCCGGCGTCTCGCGGGTGGCTTCGGTGCAGATCTACGATCATGTGGAGGCACTGGAGTATGCCCAGGCCCATCGCATGGCGATCGTCATGCTGATCTTCTCCTTCCTGGTGCTGCTGGCGCTGTATGCCTGGCGCCCCAATGGCCGGACAACAAAGCGGGAGGGGTGACGTGCAGCTTTCGATGAAGGTAGGCAAGCGCTACCCCGACTTCCAGCTGGAGGCCGATATTTCGCTGGCCGGAGAGCGGGTCGGCATTTTCGGCGCCTCGGGCAGCGGCAAGTCAACCCTGGTGGGCATGCTGGCCGGGCTGCTCCAGCCGGACAGCGGCGAGATACTCCTAGATGGCGAGTGCCTTTTCAGCAGTTCCGCCACAATCAACCTGCGTCCCGAACAGCGCCGGATTGCGATGGTCTTCCAGCAGCACAGCCTGTTCGAGCATCTCAACGTCCGTAACAACCTGCTCTACGGCTTCAAACGCTGCCCGGCGCATCTACGCACCATCGACTTCACCGATCTGGTGGCGGTACTGAAACTGGAAGGACTGCTTGAGCGCTCGGTCACCACCCTGTCAGGGGGTGAAAAGCAGCGCGTCGCCCTGGGGCGGGCGCTTTTGGCCAACCCGCGCCTGCTGCTGATGGACGAGCCGCTTTCGGCGCTGGACGATGTCCTGCGTTTCCAGATCATCCCCTATTTGCGGAGCGTCAGCGAACATTTCGGCATCCCCTACCTGTTCATCTCCCACTCGCTGGTCGAGATGCGGCTGATGACCGACCAGGTGCTGATGATTGAAAAAGGGGCCGTGGTACAGCAGGCCAGCAGCGAAGAACTGGCCAGAAACCGTATGGGGCAAAGCCCGGTCGGCTACATCAATCTGCTGAAGCTGGGCCGCCCGGCGCCCTCCGCCGGACTTTTCGCCTATCCCTGGGGCTCCGGGCAGCTGCTGCTGTCGGTCGCTGCCGATCGCGACTGTTCCCTGGTCGAACTCTCCTCCAAGGACATCATGCTCTTCAAGCAGCACCCCGAGGCGATCAGCGCCCGCAACCTGTTGCGCTGCGATATCCGCTCCCTGTTCAGTTCCGGCCGGAAGATCGGCGTAGAGTTGGAATGCGCCGGCAATACGCTGGTTGCCGAGGTTGTCCAGGATGCGGTTAATGAACTGGACATCGTGCCGGGCGGCACTGTTTATATCGCCATCAAGGCCTCCGCCTTCCGCATGCTGCCGGGCTGATTATCGGGCATGAACGGCTGATTCAACCCGCGCTGCTCTCAAACGACAGATTTTCTTGACCTGAATGCCTGACTAAGGTACGCTCATACCACATATTAACGGCGATGGAGTTCGCCATAAGCGCTTGCTGACAAGCTGATGACTCCTGCTCTTCAAAACCGAGGGCAGGAGTTTTTTTATTTGCGGTGATTACAACTATTCGACCGAATTGTTCCGCTAGGCAATAGCCGGCTACTTCAGATAATACCGGCGCAATCATGGTCGATCTGTCAGGCAAAGCATCTATAATAATACGGCCACCAAGGCTACCGGGATGGGAAATACGTACCTGACAGGTCGGGGAGATAAAGAGGATGGAAGAAAAAAAATACTTCGGCTTCAGCAAAAACGTTTTCTTCACGGGACTGGTCAGCTTTTTCATGGACCTGATTAGCGTTATTCTTCCGCTGTAAGCGATGTGGACTTATTCTGTCCCATCAGTATGTTACGCTCCATGGCAACTACCTTTGAGGAGATTGCCATGAAGATGAATCGAATTCAGTTTCAACC
>JAJZRX010000029.1 GCA_021850095.1 Deltaproteobacteria bacterium | reverse complement strand
GGATGAAAAAACCGGTTCACGTTCTGCAGCGCGGCGACAGCGTCGACGATATCGTCAAGATGGCCGCCATCGCCGTCGTGGATGCACAGAACAGTTGAGGCCTGTTTTGTGACCGGATAACATTCCGGCCCCTTACAACACAAAAGAGGGGGATGCTTCGTAAGCATCCCCCTCTTTTGTAACCTGACCAGTCGCGACAGCGTCAGGACGGACGGTTCTCCTGTTTCTCTGCAGCTGTAGCCTGATCCGGCTTGGCGGCAGTATCCACGGACGCTGTTTCAGCCGCTGCAACCTGCTGGGAAACGGTTTCCTTTTCTTCGCTCCGGCGGGATTCTTCCTGAACATTCTTCTGGAAGTCTTCCGAGGCCTTCTTGAATTCGGCCAACCCCTTACCCAGCGATTTGGCTAATTCGGGCAGTTTTTGCGGTCCGATCACGATCAGGGCGATCACCAAAATGACGATCATTTCCGGCATGCCGATTCCAAACATCTCTTTTCTCCTGTGTGTGCTTTCTGAATACGATCATCATTTAAAACGGATTTCTTGCGATTGGCAACAGAAATATAAATTTTACCTTGCCATTTGTAACGCCTGTGCTAAAATGCCCAAAATTTAGGCAGACTCGATCCCTTTTCTACCCTTCCCGTTGCCGCCACCAGTGTGTATCATGCTAAAATCATTAACTATCGGCAGTTTGACCGTGGCGCACAACGTCGTGCTTGCCCCGCTGGCCGGAATTACCAATCTGCCCTTCCGGTTGATCTGTCGACGACTGGGGGCTTCACTGGCCTTTACCGAGATGGTCAGCGTCAACGGACTGGTGCGTGAAGGGCTGAAGACCCTGGCGCTGCTGAAAAGCTGCGATGAAGACCGGCCGCTCGGCATACAGCTGTTCGGCGACAAGCCGGCCGATCTGGCTGAAGCGGCTCGCATGGTGGAAGGCTACGGCGATCTGCTGGATATCAACATGGGCTGTCCGGTGCGCAAGGTGGTCGGCACCGGCGCCGGCAGCGCTTTGCTGCAGGATCCGCTCAAGGTTGCCACCATCGTCCGGGCCGTACGTGCCGCCACCAGGCTTCCGCTGACGATCAAGATCCGCTCGGGATGGCATTGCGGCGACGATGTTTACCCCCAGATCGCCCGGATTGCCGAAGCCGAAGGGTGCGATGCCGTGACGCTGCATCCCCGCAGCCGCAGCCAGATGTTTTCCGGCCAGGCCGACTGGGATCAGATCCGCCTGATCAAAGCCGCTCTTTCAATACCGGTTCTGGGCAGCGGCGATCTGTTCAGCGCCGCTGATTGCAGACGCATGCTGCATGAAACCGGCTGCGACGGCATCATGATCGCCCGCGGAGCGCTGGGCAACCCCTGGATTTTCCGCCAGACGATCGAACTGTCGAAGCAGGGCCACTGCAGCCCGGTCAGCACCGCCGAACGGGCTGATATGATCGCCGACCATCTGGCACTTTTCACGGAAGAATTCGGCGAAGCGGTGGCAATCAGGGAGATGAAAAAACATATCGGCTGGTACGCCAGAGGCTTCGCGGGCGCTTCCGACATCCGCCGGGCGGCCAATTCGGCCCATTCGGCCGCCGACATTCTGGCGCTGACCGAGAAGATTCGCGCCGCTGGCGACACCATCACCACCACGACCGGTTAGAACATGACTGACCACCTACAACAACAGCGTGACGATTATTATGCCACCGTGATCGACAGCGTCGGCGACGGCGTGATTGTCGTCGCCAGCAGCGGCCTGATCACGCTCTGCAACCCGGCGGCCGAGGAGATCACCGGCTTTTCAAAAAAACAGGCCCAAGGCGCCGAATTCAGAAAACTGTTCGCCCTGGAAACAACGCTGCTGGAGATGGTTGATAAAACGATCCGCACCGGGATTACGATCTCGGACCAGGAAAACGTGGTTGTCCGCTCCACCGGCCGGATCACTCCGGTGGCGGTCACCTGCTATCCGCTGGTCGAGGGGAGCGGCGAGAACATCGGCGCCATACTGACGCTCAAGGACATCACCTATATTCGCGAACTGGAGGCGGCGGTACGTCAGGCCGACCGGCTTTCAACCCTGGGCACGCTGGCTGCCGGCCTGGCCCACGAGGTCAAAAACCCGCTGGGGGGCATCAAGGGAGCCGCTCAGCTACTAGAGCGGGAGTTCGAGCCGGAAAGCGAAATGCTTGAGTATACCCGGGTCATGATCCGTGAAACCGAGCGCATCGACCACATCATCCGCGAATTGCTGGAACTGGCCTCACCACGCAGACTGAAATTGGTTCCGATCAATCTGCACCAGATATTGGGCGACATTCTGCTACTGCAGCGCCAGGCCGTGGCCGGCCGCCAGATAGCCTTCATTCAGCATTTTGATCCCAGCATACCGGATATCATGGCCGATGAGGAGCTGCTGACCCGGCTGTTTCTGAACCTGATCTGCAACGCCATCGATGCCATGGGCGTCGACGGCCGCCTGACCGTATCCAGCCGGGTACTTTCGGATTATCGCATGGCCCAGAATGAGCGCCGCTCGCGCATGGTTGCAATCGAGATCAGCGATGACGGCCCCGGCATCCCCCCCGAGGACCTGGAAAACATATGGACCCCCTTTTTCAGCACCAAGTCGGGCGGTACCGGGCTGGGTCTGACCATCTGCCACAAGATCGTTTCGGAGCATCGCGGTATGATCAAGGTTGAATCGGATCCGGGACACGGGACCAAATTCACGGTACTGCTACCGTTGGTACAGTAAATACACGTTTGAATGAGTAACGAGTGAGGGGTAAGGTGATTTTTCGCCCCTGATTCAACAACATGAGGATTATATGCCGCTGACACGAATACTGGTAGCTGATGACGAAGAGAGTATGCGCTGGGTGCTTTCAAAGGCGCTCAAACGCAAGGGTTTCAGCGTGGACCTGGCCCACGATGGCCGCCAGGCGCTGGAACTGATCAAGGACAACTGCTATGACCTGGCCATTCTGGACATCAAGATGCCGGGCATAAACGGGCTCGACCTGCTGGATAAGGTGCGTGAGCTGAAAAGCGATCTGCTGGTGGTGATCATGACCGCCGAAGCCAGCATGAAAAACGCGGTCGAGGCCATGAAGCGCGGCGCCTACGACTATATCACCAAGCCCTTCGATCTGGACGTGATCGACGCCATCATCGAGAAGGTCGCCCGGGCCCGCGAGATTGCCGGACAGGTTTCGTCGCTGAAGCAGGAACTGAAGGAGCGCTACCAGGTCGAAAAAAATATCGTCGGCAATTCACCTGCCATGCGTGAGGTTTACAAAACCATCGGCAAGGTGGCGGTCAGCGACGTCACGGTACTGATCCAGGGTGAGTCCGGAACCGGCAAGGAGCTGGTGGCACGGGCGGTGCATTTCAACTCGGCCCGCCTCGGCAAACCGTTTGTGGCGATCAACTGTGCCGCCATCCCGCGCGACCTGCTGGAGAGCGAGCTGTTCGGCTCCGAAAAGGGGGCTTATACCGGAGCCGGGGAACGCAAGCAGGGCAAGTTCGAGCAGGCCAACCACGGAACACTTTTTCTGGATGAGATCGGCGACATGCCTCTGGATCTGCAGGCCAAGATCCTGCGGGTGCTGCAGGAGCAGGAAGTCACCCGGATCGGCGGGAACCAGAATATTCCGGTGGACGTGCGCATCGTGGCCGCCACCAACCAGGCGCTGGTAGAGAAGGTACGCCAGAAGGAGTTTCGCGAGGATCTGTATTATCGCCTGAACGTCGTGCCGATCATGCTGGCACCACTGCGGGAGCGGCGTGAAGACATTCCGGATCTGGCCCAGTATTTCCTGACCCGCTCCTGCACCGAAATGTCCGTTGCTCCCAAACGGTTGAGCGATGAAGCACTGGTGTTGCTGTCTGCACACTCCTGGCCCGGCAACGTGCGCGAACTGGAAAACACGATCAAGCGGGCGGTCATCCTTTCCAACGATCCGCTCTTGACCGCTCACGATTTTGAGGGGCTGTCCCAGGCGGTCGTGACGAGCGAGGCCGGTTTACAGCCCGCCGCACCGGAAACATCACTGGAGACCCTGGTCGATATGAAGCTGCGCACCTGCCTGAACGGGGTTGAAAAGCTTGACAAGGGTGATATCCACACCATGGTGCTGGAGCAGGTCGAACGCCCCCTGATCCGCTTCATCCTTGAAAAAACCCGCTGGAATCAGGTCAAGGCGGCCGACATCCTCGGCATCAACCGCAATACGCTGCGCAAGAAGATAACGGAACTGGGAATCGAACTTAAACGGGATTGATCGAAAGGAGCGTGTTATGTCACTAAAGGATAAGTTTTTTCTGGAGCGGGACAAGGCTGTGCTGGTGGTGATCGATGTGCAGGAGAAGCTCTGTCTGGCGATGGATGAGAAGGTGCTGCGCCGTCTGGTCAAAAACATCGGCATTCTGCTGGAAGCCGCCAACGAACTGAAGGTGCCGGTACTGGTGACCGAGCAGTATGTCAAGGGACTGGGGGCAACCCTGCCGGAGTTGAAAGAGAAGACCGGCGACGCCCCCTGTTACGAAAAGATGACCTTCAGCAGTTGCGGCAGTGCCGAATTCGTGGCCAAGCTCAAGGAAACCGGGCGCACCCAGGTGGTCATCACCGGCATGGAAACCCATGTCTGCGTACTGCAAACCGTGATCGAGCTGCGCGAAGCCGGCTTTGACGTGCATCTGGTCAAGGACGCCGTCATGAGCCGCAGCAAGCAGAACTGGCAGACCGCCGTTGAAGCCATGAGCCTGGCCGGAGCCGTGACGACCTGTACCGAATCGGTTCTCTTTCAGCTACTGAAAGTGGCCGGTACGGAGGAATTCAAAAAGCTGTCAAAGCTGGTCAGATAGAGTTCTTATTCCCGAAAAAAAAGCTCCCTGTTCGCTTCGACCAGGGAGCTTTTTTGCGATTATTCCATGGGAAACACATGCCGGACAATCTCGGCGTGATGCTGAATGCGGGCCAGGGCCGGCAGGTGGGATTTGTAGGAAATGAAGGGGACGCCGGCCGCCAGGGCCGATTGCATGTCAACCGCGCCGTCGCCGACAAAGAGCGCTTCATGCGGCTCAATTCCGAAATGATCAAGAACCTTCAGCAGCGGTTCCGGATGCGGCTTGGGGTTGGCCACCTGCGAGGCGGTCATCACACATTCAAAATAGCCCGACAGACCGAAATCCTCAATGATCATATCCATCGACGTTGCCCGGTTGGTACAGACCGCCAGTGCGGCATGCCCCTTCAGGCGGTCGAGGGCATCGATAAAACCATCCTCCATGCGCATGAACGGCATCAGATCCCGGTAATGAATCGTCTTGGCAAAGGCAAAGGCCTCGTCACGGCAGACATCCCCGGCGAAAAAATACTCCATGACGTCATTGAACGAATAGGTGTGCAGCACCTGCCGGGCCTGCAGGTCGCCGCGGTCCAGCGGCGGACGCTCCAGATACTCCATCACCCGGTTGTAGAAGATGTAATTGGATTCGATCGAATCAAGAATCACTCCGTCGCAATCATAAATAACAACCTTGTAGCGGCTTTTCAATTCACTCACTTTCAGACTCCGAAACCCGATGCTGTTTGATAAATTCCTCCCACTCGATCGGAAGCAGGTATTTCTTGCGGCTGTTGCATTCCTTGCAAGCCGGAACGACATTATTGCGGGAAGCCTTGCCGCCCCGTGAAATCGGCACCAGGTGATCCATGGTCAGTTCCTCTGCCGTAAATTTCTGATTGCAGTAATAGCAGATGCCCAGCGCCAGGCGATTCTGCCACCAGCGACTCCGGCGGAGATCGCGTGACTTGTCCCGTTCGCGCTTGGCTTCAGCCTCACTGACCTCGACAATAAAATAATCCATAACCCGATTGCCCTTGATGATGATTGGATACTGAATGGCGGCAAGAGTAGCTGAAACAGCGGGATTTGGGTAGCACTATTAACCTGATCGAAAATAAAATTATCACGAAATCAAAAAAACAGTTGATAAATGATCTGCTTTGAGCTATAAATCCTTTTCCCATGCGCTTGTAGCTCAGCTGGATAGAGCAACGGACTACGAATCCGTAGGTCGGGAGTTCGAATCTCTCCAAGCGCGCCAAAGTTTATTGAATCCGATAACTGTTTTTTTCAGTTATCGGATTCTTTTTTCACTATCGGTCACACCTTCAGCACCGCCATGTGCGGAACCAGTATATTCCGTAATTTGGACAAAGCCCGTTCTTCAATCTGCCGTATCCGTTCACGCGAAATCTGAAAATGATCTGCTATGTCCTGCAGCGTAAGCGGGTCGTCACTTGTCACCCGATGCTCGATGATAAAGCGCTCCTTTTCGTTCAGTCCCTTCAATGCATTTTTGACGTGCCGTTTCAACTCATGCTCCTGTTGATAGGTGCCCAGCATTTCTTCCTGGTTCATTCTTTCATCCGGTATGGTTTCTAGCACCGTGATGTCTTCATTTCCTTCAATCTGGCTGTCAAGTGATATTTCACCTTTCATACGCTGTTCCATCTCGGACACATCCCGATCAGAAACCTGAAGCATATGGGCAGTTCCGGAAACATCAGGGTCATTTCCCGTCATCTGGAGGAGTTTTTCCTTTGTTTTGCGCAAGCCGTAAAACAGTTTCCGCTGTGCCTGGGTGGTCCCTATCTTAACCAGACTCCAGGCCGAAAGGATGTAATTCTGGATATACGCCCGAATCCACCATACGGCATACGAGATCAGACGGACACCTTTGTACGGATTGAACTTGCGAACCGCCATCATCAGTCCGATGTTCCCCTCCTGAATCAGATCGAGCATTTTAAGGCCGTAGCGGCGGTAGTCGGATGCGACCTTTACGACATAGCGTAAATTTGAGGTAATGAGGGTGTGGGCCGATTCCAGATTCTTTTCCTGAAAGAATCTCTCGGCATGGAATCGTTCTTCATCCTCGTTCAGAATTTTAAATTTTCCAATTTCTGCCAGATACAGGGTCAGGCTGTCAGCCATCACAGGGTAATGAGCTATCATAACGCACCTCCACGTTGTAAGTAATTAATCAACAACTAGCACTCTCGACCATCGACTGCTAAAAATATAGCAAAAACAGTTTTTGAAATCAAGGTGATAATTCATATATAACCAATGATACCAGCGCCTTAAGCACAGCACACAAATTATCACCCCCCCTTGATTTTTTAAACAGGGCTGCTTATCACTGTACCAGAAGCACACAACGAAAGGAGGTAATCCATATGGCAACCTGGGATGTTTTTAAAGAGCTGGACAATTTGAGAAGGGAAATTGACGAAGCGTTTCGCGGTGCCGGCTACAGCCGACCTGGTGGACCGACGTTCCTTTCGCCCGTAACGACCCGCCGTTTTCCGCTGGTTAATTTCAGCGAGGATGAAGGGCATGTCTACATCGAGGCTTTGATTCCCGGCGTTGATCCGAAAGATGTCGATCTGTCCGTGTTGCGGAACACTGTCACCATCAACGGCGAGCGTAAACCGTTTGTCGAAAAGGAGGGCCAGATTGTCCATCGTTCAGAACTGGGCTCCGGCAAATTTTCTCGCACACTGGAACTGCCGGTCGACATTGATCCCGAAAAAATCTCTGCCGAGTGCAAAGACGGCATCATGCGGATCACCTTGGCCAAGGCTGAACACGCCAAGCCTAAAAAAATTGAAATCAAGCTTTCGTAATTGATAGAGACCATTCGGAGAGGAGGTAATAACCATGGCAGCAAACGGTTTGACCGAAAGAAATGATGAAAAAAATGTTCCAGCCCGTGAAGAGACGCGCTCGAACGAAAAGTATATCCGTCCGGCAGTGAACATCATCGAGACCGAAGAGGGGCTTGTGCTGACCGCGGATATACCCGGAGCATCCAAAGAAGCTCTGGATGTCAACGTGGAAAAAGGCATACTGACCATCTCTGCGCCGGCACAGCGCAGCATGCCGGGAACGTCTGCATATCGTGAATTTGAACTTGCCAGTTACTATCGCCAATTCACGATCCCGGAAAGCCTGGACCACGAAAAAGCAAAGGCTGATTATGCCAATGGGATTCTGACGCTGCGCGTACCCAAGGCCGAAATTGCCAAGCCGAGACGGATTGAAGTAAAGGTGGCGTAAGGACGGAATCGAGTTCCCGCTTCCTGAACCAGTAAAACTCTCCGAGGGCCGCTTTGTGCGGCCCTCACTTTTTCGACACGCCAATAACAGCCAACAGGCCGGTTGCCCGCCCTGTTCTCATTACACAAATAATATGAATAAATATTTAGACAATGGTGCACAAAAGTGATATGTATACGCCATGCATATCAAATGTTCCTGGTGCAAAAAAATATTGGTCTATGATGACAAAGATCCTTCAGTATCACACGGGATATGTGCTTCCTGTGCTTTCAAAGCACTGGATGAGCTCGACATTACTCCCAATCCCTTCGCTTCGGAATATCAGCGTTTTTGCCAGTCCAGCCGGGTCTTTTCCGACCACGAATACAGTTGAAAACGACTTGATCCTGCCACCGGTCTCATTCCGCAACGTTTTATTGCTTAGCCCACCCCACGCCGCACAAATTCATTTTATCCTCCTGAATACTTTATTCGCAGAGTGCTCGTTTTTTTTCTAATCACGACAGTCAGCGGGTAGCTATTTCCCGAATGCTGTGGTAAATATCCGGACTGTTCTCACACTACAGACAAAACAATTCGGGAGAGCCCGCAATGAAGCCTTTTTCAGCATTGGCCGGACTTGTTTTAGCAGTATTCTGTTCTGTTTCTGCGTCGGCACAAACCGGAAAGACCGAAGCCCGGATTCTTGAATCCAAAAAACTGATGGTCTGCATCTGGCCGGATTATTACGGGATTACCTATCGCAACCCGAAAACGCTGCAGCTTTCGGGCATCGACATCGACCTCGCTCACGAATTGGCCCGGGATCTCGGCGCGGGAGTAAAGCCGGTATTTGTTGACAGTTCCTTCTCCAAACTGATTGGCGATGTTACCGAAGGCAAATGCGATGTCGCCATGTTCGCCATTGGAATAACCGCTTCCCGCGCCGAAAAACTGCGTTTTACCCAACCTACCCTTCGAAGTGATATCTACGCCATTACCACCAAGAGCAACCGGCGCATAAAAGAGTGGGCCGATATTGACCGCAGCGGTGTTGTTGTTGCGGTGGCAAAGGGAACCTATCACGAACCGGTTATGCGGGAAAAACTGAAAAAAGCCACCCTGCTAGTCGCTGACACGCCATTTGCCCGGGAGCAGGAGGTGGAATCGGGTCGGGCCGACGTGTTTATGACCGACTATCCCTATAGCCAGAGAATGCTGGCAATGACCGACTGGGCGCGTCTGCTGTCATCACCGGTACCGTACCATCTGACCTCCTATGCCTACGCGGTCAAGCCGGGAGATGAACAGTGGCTCGCCCGCCTGGAGCGTTTTGTGCGCGACATCAAACGTGACGGCCGCCTTATGACGGCCGCCAAACGGCACAAACTGCAAGAGATCGTGCTTGTCAAATAATGGGCGTTTCCGGATCGACACGATTCAGCCAGCAGCTATCCTCTGCCCGCTACGGCGTTATTATCGGACTGATGACCTGTTTTGTCCTGGGGATCCTGATCAGTACCTTCTATACCCTGCACCGACTGCATGCAGATGCCATCAAAGCTCACTTCGACCTTGGCGCGATGTATGCGCGCACGTTTGAAGAGCACCTGACCCAAAGCTCCAGTTTCATTGACCGCACCCTTGCCGTTCAGATTGACGAAATCACCTCCGGAAAACCACCAGAACAGCGGGGACAGTCTTTTACGGCATCCTTGCGGCAAATGCCTTACCTGCGCTCCCTGTCGCTGATTGACAGCGCAGGAATCGTCATTGCAAGTTCCAACCCCCTCAATCGGGGAATAAAGGTTACCGGCGACTATCTGCCCGCAACCACTCAATCTGCCGATGTTCTCCGGATTGGTCGCCCCTGGAGCGGGCGTGATTTTAGCAATGGCCAGGAGCGTGCCGACTCGGCACCGGTCACACCGGACGAGCTCGGATTCATCCCCCTGCTGCGGATGTTTGATCACAACGGCGCACCCCACGGGCTGGTCGCAACCCTCAACCCGGATTATTTCATCAATTATTACCGCCAGATGCTGGGATATGCGGAAGACCAGGTTGAGCTCTTGCGCTACGACGGAACAGCTCTGCTGTATACCGGAGAAAGAGGATCTCTCGGTGACATCGCCCGGACCAGAGCCTTTATTGCCGGCCTGGGGGAGACGGAATCGGGAAAATTTGAGGACGAAGAGCCGGGACAGTCGCCACGCCTGGTTTCCTACCGCACCTCCCGGCACTTTCCCCTTGTGGTTGTCACACAGATGGACCGCAATCGCGCTTTGGAACAATGGAAAGAGGAACGGCGGCGTCTGCTGCTGGTGGTGGTTCCGTCACTGGCGCTGGTCGTCAGCGCTTCATTGCTGTTGTACCGCCGCCAGCAGCGGATTCAGATCGAGAGGATCGAAAGTGAGCGGCGCGAATACGAGAAGTTTGCCGCGACCGTATTTGCCACGGTTGCCGAGGCGGTTCTGGCAACGGATGCCGAATCCAGAATCGTTCTGGTTAATCCGGCCTTGTCCCGCGTCACGGGCTATAGCGAAGATGAGCTGATCGGGAAAACCCCCGCGCTTTTTTCCAGCGGGCGGCATGAAGCGGCTTTTTTCCGGCAGATGTGGAGTGCGCTCAAACAGTCCGGTTATTGGGAAGGTGAAATACACAACCGCCGTAAGGACGGCCGCCCCTGGATCGTCTGGACATCAATCAGCCGCGTCTGCGATGCCGACGGCCGCGTCACCCACTATGTGGCCGGATATACGGACGTCACCGAACGCAAGCAGATGGAAGAATCGCTGCGCCTCGCCAAGGAGGAGGCCGAATCAGCCACCAACGCCAAAAGCGCATTCCTGGCCTCCATGAGCCACGAAATCCGCACCCCCATGAACGGGGTGATCGGGATGACAGACGTGCTGCTTGATACCGGCCTGAACGAAGAGCAGCGCCAGTATGCCGAGATCGTACGCAAAAGCGGCGAAAACCTGCTTGAGATCGTCAACGACATCCTTGACTTTTCAAAAATAGAGGCTCACCGCCTGACCCTGGAAGAAACACCTTTTGACCTGCGCAGCACCCTTGAAGACACCCTGGAACTTCTGGCCGGCAGGGCACATACCAAAGGGCTTGAAATCATCGGCCTGCTTGACCCGACCCTCCCCCGCCAGATCAGCGGAGATCCGGGCCGGCTGCGGCAGATACTGATGAACCTGGCCGGCAACGCGATCAAATTCACCGAAAACGGTGAGGTTTCGGTCCGGGCCAGCCTGCTTGCATCCGATAACGAGACCGTGCAGATCGGCTTTCAGGTTAAAGACACCGGCATCGGCATACCCGCCGACCGGATCGAAGCCATATTCGAACCCTTCACCCAGGCGGACGACTCCACCACCAGAAAATTCGGCGGCACCGGCCTGGGGCTGGCCATCTGCAAGCAGCTTTGCCAGCTGATGGGGGGCGAAATCGGGGCGGAAAGCGAAACAGGCAAAGGCTCGACTTTCCGTTTCTCCGCCCGCTTCACAATCGTTCCGGAGCCGGCAGAACAAACACCGCGCTTCGCGCCGCTGGAAGACGTGAAAATCCTTGTGGTGGACAATAACGAAACCAGCCGCCAGCTGCTGACGGATCTGCTTTCCGGCTGGGGCTGCCGTTGTGCGGCTGCCGACGGCGGCCCCGGCGCGCTTGAGCTGCTGCGGGAAGCGCAGGCGGCAGGTGAGCCGTTCAGCATCGCCCTGCTCGATCAGAATATGCCCGGAATGGACGGTTTCAGTCTGGCAACCCAGATCCATAAAGAGCCCACCCATGCCGGCACCCTGCTGGTCATGCTGACCTTCATCGGAAAGCGCTGCGATGGCGCTGCCATGCAGTCGGCTGGTTTGAGCGACTGCCTCACCAAACCGATTCGCCAGCAGCAGCTTTACGACTGCCTTGCACTTCTGAAAGGAAGGCGGTTCGGCGGCTTCAGCGCAGCGACGGGATACCCTGCCGCCGGACAAAGCATTGATAAAACAAGCCGCAGCAGCGCCAGAATCCTCCTGGCCGAAGACAACCAGGTAAACCAGGTTGTGGCGCTGGCCTTGCTGAAAAAACTGGGCTACCGGGCAGATGTGGCCGCCAACGGACTGGAGGCTCTGGACGCGCTTTCACGAATCCCCTACGACCTGATTCTGATGGATTGCCAGATGCCGCAGATGGATGGTTTCGAGGCAACGGCCGCCATCAGGAATCCGGCTTCAAAGGTGCTCGACCACTCCGTGCCGATCATCGCCATGACCGCCAATGCCCTGCAGGGGGATCATGACCGCTGCATAAAGGCCGGCATGAACGACTACCTCGTTAAGCCGGTCACGCAGGAAAGACTGAAAAAGATAATCGGGAAGTGGCTGAACAACACGGAGGATACGCCGGAACAGCGGATGGAAGAATGCACAGCAGTCCAGACGCCTCCCGCTCCCCCTGAAACCTTCGACCCGTCCTGGCTGCAGAATCAGCTGGGCAGTGTCAGCATTATGAAAGAGATACTTGAAATCGCCATCGAAGACATTCCCGAAAGGATTGAGCAGCTTTCAGCGTCGCTGAAAGAGGGAGACCAGGCAGGGGTGCAGCAGTATGTCCATACCCTGAAAGGAATCACCGGCAACATCGCCGCCGGCGCGCTTCGATCAACAGCAATCCGGATTGAGAACGCACTGGGAAAAAACGATCCCCAGGAGACAGGCCGGCTGCTGCTGCAAGCCCGGGCACAGGCCGCTGAACTGATTTCAGCCCTTGAACAGTGGAAGGCTGAACACTAGATTTCCTGCCGGTTGAGGGTATATGCACCGTATCCCGCATGACTGCCGCCGTACCCTGCTAAACGTGCATCATCCGTTCATAAAATTTAAAAACAGGGACAAGGAGGCCGCCATGCTGCGTGTACTGCTTCTTATGTTTGCGTTTGTTTTCACCGTTTCGGCAGAGGCACGGGACTGGAAACCAGTGGACAGCGGTGTAGGATTGATTCTCTGCGATGGGGAATACGACAACAGATTGAAGATTGCCGAAAGAAACAACCACTGGGACGCAAAGGCGCTCTACGAAAACGGGGCGCTGTCGGGCAGATGCGGCGGCAATAACACCTTTTCGGCCTGGCTGCAGGGTCCCCCGGTCAAAGAATATCTGAACAGCAACGGACTACCGATCTGGTACAACAAATACCGCATCACCTACCCCGACGGAAAGACCTTTGAATCCGGCCTGCGCGGTTTTTACTCGCCCGGCTTCACCACCGCCGGCTTAAGCCCCGACGGCACAAACAACGGGGTCTGGAAAATCGACTGGTACATCGTGCATCGGGATACCCAGGAGGTACGCCATGTGGCCGGCAACGACTTCACAATCACCTGGGGCACAGCGCCGGCGGCTGCCGGCAGCGACTGGAAACTGAAGGACATGGGCGTGGGTCTGATTCTCTGCGACGGAGAATACGACACTAAACTGAAGATTGTCGAACGGAACGGGCGCTGGGACGTCAAAGCACTGTACGACAACGGAGCGCTGTCGGGCAGATGCAGCGGCAATAACACCTTTTCGGCCTGGCTGCAGGGTCCCCCGGTCAAAGAATATATGAACAGCAACGGACTGCCGATCTGGTATAACAAATACCGCATCACCTACCCCGACGGAAAGACTTTTGAATCCGGCCTGCGCGGCTTTTACACGCCCGGTTTCACCACCGCCGGCCTGAGTCCCGACGGCACAAACAACGGGGTCTGGAAAATCGATTGGTATATCGTTCATCGGGACAGTAAAGAGGTGCGCCATGTGGGCACCAGCGAGTTTACAGCCAACTGGGGCAGATAAGTCCTCCGCATGCCATTTTACGCTTCTTGGATCAGTTTTAAAAAACCGGAATACCACCTTTTTCTTTGACTTTCATTATTCCGCTCTGCTACAAAACGTCCCACAATTGTTTCACCACCCGGTTTTGGTGCCGTGCTTTCGCAAAGCACGGGTAAAAGGGAAGAGGGTGTGACTCCCTCGCTGTCCCGCAACTGTAACAGGCGATGAAAACCGCACAATGCCACTGGGATTTTCCTGGGAAGGCGCGGTTAGTAAGATAACCCTGAAGCCAGGAAACCTGCCATGCCGCTGCTGTTTTGGAATCTCCGTGGAACGAGGGGCCGAAACCCGATCGCATCTGATTACCCGGATTTCGAGCCCCTGTCCACTGATGGACCGGGGCTTTTTTTATTGAGGAGTTGCTGCCATGGCACGAACAATTTTCATCACCGGGGGGGCGCGCAGCGGCAAGAGCGTCTTTGCCGAAAAACTGACACTGGAATTTGGTTCAGCGCTCTGTTATCTGGCCACGGCCCAGACGCTGGACAGCGAAATGGACGAGCGCGTCAAACGGCATCGGGAGCGGCGCGGGGAACAGTGGCAGACGCTGGAGGAGCCGCTGGACCTGTCGCGGGCACTGCAGGGGTGCGACGATGGCCGCTATCAGGCGATTCTGGTGGATTGCGTTACCCTCTGGCTCTCGAATCTGCTGTTCGCCCATCAGGGGACGACAGAGGATCTGGAGGAGAGGATTCTGGCGGACGTCCGGCACTTGGCCGAGCGTCTGCGGGAAATGAGAACACCGGTAATCCTGGTCAGCAATGAAGTCGGCATGGGGATCGTGCCGGAGAACGCTCTGGCGCGGCTGTACCGCGACATCGCCGGTCGGGCCAATCAGCTGCTGGCAGCGGCGGCGGATGAGGTTCACGTCGTCATCAGCGGGATACCATTGAGATTGAAGTAAACCGTAGGGGCGATCCTTGTGATCGCCCGAGATTTGGGCAAACACAAGGTTTGCCCCTACATGGGGAGAACAGACATGGACATCATTACCAACACACTTACCCGCATCCAGCCGGTCAATACCGACCTGCTGCAGCAGGCTCAAGCACGGTTAGACAACAAGACCAAGCCGCCCGGCTCACTGGGACGGCTGGAAGAGTTCGCCCGGCGATTGGTAGCGATCAACGGCGGGGCTGATCCGGATCTTTCCAAAAAAGTCATCTTTACCTTTGCCGGTGATCACGGCGTGGTGCAGGAAAGGGTTTCTCTCTATCCCAGCGAAGTTACCCGCCAGATGGTGTTGAACTTCCTGGCCGGCGGGGCCGGGGTCAATGTGCTGGCCCGCCATGCCGGAGCCCAGGTGCGGGTGGTGGATGTGGGGGTTGATCATGATTTCGAAGGTATTGCCGGACTGATCCACAGGAAGGTTGCCCGCGGCACCCGCAATTTCGCCAAAGAGCCGGCCATGACGCGCCAGGAAATGCTGGCGGCACTGCAGGTCGGCCTCGATCTGGCCGATCAGTGCCGTGCCGAAGGGGTTGGTCTGGTCGGCACCGGCGAGATGGGTATCGGCAACACTACCCCCTCTTCGGCGATCATCGCCGCCATCTCCGGCAAAACGGTGGCCGAGGTCACCCATCGCGGCACCGGCATCGGCGATGAAGCCCTGCTGAACAAGATCCGGGTCATAAACAAAGGCCTGGAGGTCAACAAGCCTGATCCGAATGATCCACTGGACGTGCTGGCCAAGGTCGGCGGCCTGGAAATCGCCGCCATCGCCGGACTGGTGCTGGGCTGCGCCGCCAATTCGATCCCAATTGTGATCGACGGCTTCATCTCCACCGCCGGCGCGCTGATCGCTTCGGAACTGCATCCCAGCGTACGGGAGTACATTTTTGCCGCCCACCAATCGGTGGAGGTCGGCCACCGTTTCATGCTGGAGCGGATCGGCGCCGAGCCGATTCTGGATCTGGAACTTCGGCTGGGAGAAGGGACCGGCGCGGCCCTGGCCATGACACTGATCGAAGCCGGTGTCAAGATTCTGAATGAAATGGCCACCTTTGAGCAGGCCGGGGTGACTCACTGAAATTGGAACATGGATTGTTATTTTTGCGTTCAAGGAATGAGAAGCTATGCTTCAGGAAACACAAACCGATCAGAAGCGTGTCGCTGCCACGGGTGAACAAAACAGCGCGTACGATTTCAGCAGATGCAAATTGTGTGCAACATTCGCTGCCAGCCCGAAATACAAACTGAAAAATACGACTGTTTACGCGTGCGCAACGTGCGATTTTCATTTCATAAACCACCTGGACAGTTTGCCGCCCGCCCCCCAAGGAGACGTAACGACACCTCTCGACCGGAAAACACGGGAGTATATTGAAGGGAAGCTCCCTGCCAGCGGAAAACAGCTCAAGGAAAATATGCTCCTCGTCAAACGCCATCTTTCATTGTCCGGGTCGCACTGCCTCGACATCGGAGCTGGCGCCGGACTGTTTGCGCAGTTGCTCACCGAAGAGGGGGCTTTTGTTCATGGCATTGAACCACAAGGAATCTTCCGGGAGTTCGCCCAACAGAAATTCGGCATTGCGCTGAACGGGGAGACCATTGAGACTCAACACTGGCAGCAGGGTTTCGCTGGTTTTTTTGATGTCGTCACCCTCTGGGATGTTTTGGAGCATCTCAACTTTCCCGCAGAAAACCTGCAGAACGCCTATAACGTCATAAAACCGGGGGGCTGGCTTTTTCTCGATACACCCCGCCGAGATACGCTTTATTACCGGATCAGTGAATGGTCGTACCGTTTGGGAAGCGGCGCGAACACCCGATTACTTGAGACGCTGTATTCTCCCCTGCCTTTTCGCCACAAGCAGATATTCAATCTCAATCAGCTGCTGGAGCTCGTGGGGAAAATCGGCTTTTCCGTTACAAGTATGCAGTCTTCCTTTTTCCGATCGCACAACAAAATAGTACTTGTCTGCCGGAAACCATAGTTCTATTGAGACCAGCGAGTTCATGCGCCTTTATCTGATCGCCTTACAATTTTTGACCATCATCCCGCTCCCTTTCAACACCCGTTGCGAAAAGGAGGACCTGGGGCGTTCCACTGCCGTCTTCCCGCTGGCGGGGTTGACGATCGGCGCCCTGCTGGTGGCGATCAACGGGCTGATCGCCCCCTGGCTGACCCGCCCGCTGACCGATGCGCTCCTGATCACTGCCCTGGCGGCGATGACCGGCGCTCTGCATCTGGACGGTCTGGCAGATGTCTGCGATGGTCTGGCGGCGCGGGGCGGACGGGAGCGCTTCCTGGCGGTGATGAAGGATTCCCATGTCGGCGCGGTCGGCGCGGTCGGACTGGTGCTGGGGCTGTTGCTGAAATGGCAGGCGCTGCTGGCGGTGCCGGCCGGGCACAAGTGGCAGGCACTGCTGCTCTTTCTGGTTCTGGCCCGCTTCGCTCAGGTGCAGACGATCGTTTTTGCCAAGAACGCCCGTCAGGACGGTTTGGGATCGGTCATGATCAGCGGTGCCGGTACTGTGCAGCTGCTGGTAGCCTGGGTACTGACATTGATTGCATCCTGGCTGCTGCTGGAAACCGGCGGGCTGATCGTGCTGTTTGTCGTCATGCTTTCCACCTGGCTGCTGAAGGCCTGGTTCCAGCATCGTCTGGGCGGCATCACCGGTGATGTGATCGGCTGCATCAATGAATTGAACGAGATTCTGGCTTTGATTGTAATTTCGGCACTGCCGTAAACCACACCATTCCAAAGGAGAACAGATGTTAACCCAGATCGAATCCGCCCGCCAGGGCATCCTGACCCCCCAAATGACCGCCGTTGCCGCTCAAGAGGGACATTCCAACGACTATGTCCTGCAGATGGTGGCGGAAGGCAAGATTGTCATCCCCTGGAACCATAACCGCAAGCCCGCACGGATTGCCGGGATCGGCAAAGGACTCTCCACCAAGATCAACGCCTCGATCGGCACCTCCTCCGACATCATCGACTACGCCGCCGAAGTGCGCAAGGCCCGCGCTGCCCAGGAATCCGGTGCCGACACGCTGATGGAACTTTCGGTGGGGGGCGACCTGGATCGGGTGCGGCGCGAGGTGATCGCCGCCGTTGATCTGCCGGTCGGCAACGTGCCGCTTTATCAGGCCTTCTGTGAAGCGGCCCGCAAATACGGCGACCCCAACAAACTGGACGAAGAGATGCTTTTTGACCTGATCGAACAACAGTGTGCCGACGGTATGGCCTTCATGGCGGTGCATTGCGGCATCAACCTTTACACGATCGAACGCCTGCGCAAGCAGGGCTACCGTTACGGCGGCCTGGTCAGCAAGGGGGGCGTCTCCATGGTGGCCTGGATGCTGGCCAACAATCGCGAAAACCCGCTCTACGAAAAATTCGACCGGGTGGTTTCGATCCTGAAAAAATACGACACGGTCCTGTCGCTGGGCAACGGCCTGCGAGCCGGGGCGATTCATGATTCATCGGACCGGGCCCAGATCCAGGAACTGCTGATCAACTGCGAGCTGGCCGAACTGGGCCGCGACATGGGCTGCCAGATGCTGGTGGAAGGTCCGGGACATGTGCCGCTGGACGAGATCGAGGGCAACATCCAACTGCAGAAACGCATGAGCGGCGGTGCACCTTACTATATGCTGGGTCCGATTGCCACCGACGTGGCGCCGGGCTTCGACCATCTCACCGCCGCCATCGGCGCGGCCCAGTCCAGCCGCTACGGCGCCGACCTGATCTGCTACATCACCCCGGCCGAACATCTGGCGCTGCCCAACGAGCAGGACGTGCGGGATGGCGTCAAGGCGGCCAAGGTTGCCGCTTACATCGGCGACATGAACAAGTACCCCGAAAAGGGGCGCCGGCGCGACAAGGAGATGTCCAAAGCCCGCCGCGACCTGGATTGGGAGAAACAGTTCCAATTGGCGCTTTATCCGGAAGATGCCCGGGCCATACGCGCCAGCCGCACGCCTGAAGATGAAGCCACCTGCACCATGTGCGGCGATTTCTGCGCCTCGCGCGGGGCCGGGAAGCTGTTTGCCGGCGATCTGCGGGGGGATAAGATCTGAAGTATCTCGCGTCTCCGCATTTTTCGTGGAAGTAAAACTTTTAAATGATAATTAACAGGGGGTATGATAGCATTCGTGCATGTCGCTAACTTTTCTGCGAGGTCTATCCATCATGAAACAGCACTTGGTATTTGTGTACGGCACACTTCGGCAAGCCCACGCCAACCATCAGCTGCTGGAGAGTTCAGAATTCTTCGGAGTCGGCAGAACGCTCAATAATTTTTCCATGTATATTACCGGCGGCTATCCCTATGTGGTCGGAACAGAGGCGCGTTATCCGATCGTGGGTGAGTTGTATGGCGTGGATGGAAAGACCCTGGAAAAACTGGACAGGTTGGAGGGGCATCCCCATTATTACACGCGCAGGGAAGTTCCCGTGATCGTGGAGGGCAAAGAGTATAGCGCCTGGATGTATGTTCGTCTTCCGCATGGTGTGCTAATGCCTTCCGGTGACTATAACGAGGCGTTGCATTGCCGATAGACGCCACCATCCAGTGCCGCCGGCCGACAGTTCCCGACCCGGGCATTGATTTCGGGCGGATTGACGTATTGACTATTGCCGCTAATAATGTCAAAATCAAAACGTAGCTTACAGGCCGGGAAAACCGGCAGCCAGTCAGACAAGGAGATTGAACTATGGCCAGAGCCAGTGCCCGCCACATCCTGGTTGCAAGCAAAGAGGCGTGTGAATCACTCAAATCAAAAATTGAAGCCGGCGAAGATTTTGCCGCCTGCGCTCGCGACAACTCACTTTGCCCTTCCGGCAGAGACGGCGGAAACCTGGGCGAATTCGGCCCGGGACAGATGGTGAAAGAGTTTGACCAGGCCGTGTTCAGCGGTGAAGTCGGCAAGGTTATCGGCCCGATTCAGACTCAATTCGGCTATCACCTTATCGAAGTTACCCAGCGCAGCGAGTAATACGCCATGAAGCTATTGGATGGAAAACTGTGTGCCGAAAGCCTGGTGGCCGACATCTCCAGAAAGGTGGCCGGCTATGTCAACTCCGGCCTGCGCAAACCGCACATGACCGTTATCCTGGTCGGCGAACACGCCCCCAGTGAATCGTATGTGAAATCCAAGATCAAATCCTGCGGCAGCGCCGGATTTGACGGGGAATTGCTGCGATTCCCGGAAACCGTGACGGAACAGGAACTGCTGACACGGATCGCCCAGATCAATGCCGATCCGGCCACCGATGGCGTCATCGTCCAGCTGCCGCTGCCCAATCACATCAATCCCCAGCATGTCATCAACGCCATCTCTCCCGACAAAGACATCGACGGATTCCACCCGACCAACTTCGGACGCATGACCCTGGGCCAGAAGGCTTTCCGGCCGGCCACCGCCTACGGCATCTGCAAGCTGCTGCAGTTTTACGAGATTCCGGTCAAGGCCAAGCATTGCGTTGTCATAGGCCGCTCCAACATCGTCGGCAAACCGATTTCGATCATGCTTTCCAATGATTTCGAGATCGGCAATGCCACGGTCACACTGACCCACATCGAAACCCCGCGCGAGCTGCTGCTGGATGAAACCCGCCGGGCGGACATCATCGTGGTTGCGGTCGGCATCCCCGGTTTCATCACCGAGGATATGGTCAAAGAAGGGGTCGTGATGATCGACGTCGGCATCAACCGCCTGGAAAACGGCAAGATTGTCGGGGATGTGGACTTTGAAAAGGTCAGTCCGAAATGTTCCTGGATCACTCCGGTACCGGGCGGGGTCGGACGCATGACGGTGGCCGCGCTGATGGTCAACACCCTGATGGCCTACCAGAACAATTTTGATCTGGCATGAGCATTTGAGCGGCAATAATTTTCAAAGCCAAAAGGCGACCGTACGGTCGCCTTTTTTTTATAGATGAGCTTCTTGCAAAAGTATTTCCATTCATGCTTCGATACCTCAGCACGAACGGAAATACAGTTACTTAAGAGATTCAAAATCCGTTCACCCTGATGTATAGAAGGGTGATAAGGACTTTTGCAAGAGCCTCACATTATTTTCCGCGGCGGGAGCTGTTGAAGACCGTTTTGGAAGCGTGTCCGGCTGGTGCTCCCGGACGGGGCGGTTGCGGCTTTCCCGCCGGTTTTCCGCCGGTATGTTCGGGCTTGAAGGGATTGATCGATCCGCCGGAGCCTTTTTTTGCATCGCCGGTTTTGCGGGGCGGTCGCGGCTCGCGGGGTGGCCGGGCAAATTCGGCGTCCTTTTTGGGAGCCGGAACACTGTAGTCGAAACCGGCCACGGTTCGGCGCTGCAGAGGCGCCCCCAGTTTTTTCTCGATCGTGCGGACCATGACCGCATCTTCACCGGTCACCATCGTGAATGCGTCACCGCTCTTGGCCGCACGGCCGGTACGGCCGATGCGGTGCACATACGCTTCGGGAGTGTCGGGAATGTCGTAGTTTACGACGTGCGAGATCTGTGACACGTCGATGCCGCGAGCGGCGATGTCGGTCGCCACCAGGATCTGGTAGGTGCCGTCGCGAAAGCCGTCCAGAGCGGCCTGGCGGCGGTTCTGGGACAGATTGCCCTGTAGCGAGGCAGCCTTGTAGCCGGCCTTCTCAAGCTGCTCGCCCAGACGCTTGGCCCGGTGCTTGGTGCGGGTAAAGACCAGCACCGATTCCGTATCGGTATGCTGCAGCAGTTCCAGCAGCAGCGCCGTTTTCAGGTGTTGTTCCACCGGATAGAGGGCGTGGGAAACGGTGACCGGCGGGGCGGTGTTGCCGACCTTGACGGTAACCGGATCGGTCAGGATGTCGCTAGCCAGTTTGTTGATGTCGGGCGGCATGGTGGCGGAAAAGAGCAGCGTCTGGCGCTTTTCGGGGACCTGCTTCAGTATGCGGCGGATGTCCGGCAGGAAGCCCATGTCGAACATCTGGTCGGCTTCGTCCAGCACCAGCACTTCGAGCCGGGAAAGATCGATCGTGCCCTGACCGATGTGGTCCAGCAAGCGACCGGGACAGGCCACAACGATCTCGACCCCGTTCTTCAGTTTCTGGATCTGGGGATTGACATTAACTCCGCCGTAAACCGTCACGCTTTTGAGGCCGGTCTGGCGGCCGAGGGTCATGAACGACTCGTGGATCTGCTCGGCCAGTTCGCGGGTGGGCGCCACCACCAGAGCCCTGACCCGCCCGCGCGGTCCGGTCATCAGGCGCTGCAGAATCGGCAGCGCAAAAGCAGCGGTCTTGCCGGTGCCGGTCTGGGCCAACCCCATCACATCGCGCCCCTGCAGCACGGTCGGGATGGCATCCTTCTGGATCGGGGTCGGGGTAACGTAGCCGGCCTGCTTGATGCTGGCCGAAATGGCCGGGTGAAAATTAAACGTTTGAAACTCCATGTAACTCCTTCTTTCTGTGTTGCAGCATGAAAAAAGCCCCGAAAATCTTTCCGGGGCCTGCGATGACGTGCTATCCGGTTGCAACAATTGTGATGGTCTGACCCTAACAGCTTTGCTCAAGGTCTGTCAAGCAGGCAATTGTATCCGCTGCTCCCTGCATGAAACATGAAAGGCCCGCAACGTTCGCGGGCCTGTCTGATTCATGGTTATGTGTTCCCTGTTCAAGGGCGGTGCCGGCTGTCTTACCAGCCGGAAGATTTTCTTACATAAGCTGTTGGTATGAAACAAACCTGATCGCCTCTACCTCCCGCTACCGTCGTTGTTGTTTCAGGTGGCGCCACCTTGAGTACACTATAAATCTTCGTAGCAGCGATTACCAGACTGTTGCAAAAAAAAATATTCGTGTATAATGCCGCTGTTGTTTAAAAAGAAGGGCGGCCATCGGCCGCCCTTCTTCCTTACTCCGAACCACAAACACTCCGGATGGTCAGCCGATGCTGACCAGTTCAATCTCAAAGGTGACATCTTCGCCCGCCAGGGGATGGTTGCCGTCAAAGGTCACTTCGTCTTCGGTGACTTCCAGCACGACCACACCGATCTCCTCATCATCCTCATTGGCCAGAACCAGTTCGTCGCCGGCAACCGGCACGAGATCTTCCGGAAGATCGCTGCGTGGCACGGTGAAGATCTGCTCCTTGTCATATTCGCCGAAAGCATCTGCAGCGGCAATCTGGATGGTTTTCTTTTCGCCGGGGGACATACCGACAATCGCTTCGTCAATCTTGGGGAACAGGATCGACTCGCCCAGAACAAACGTCATGGGGCCGATTTCGTGTCCGCCGCAACCGCACTCATCATCGCTGCAATCGTCATCGCAGCATTCCTCGTCGTCACATTCCATTGCTTCCAGGGTTGAATCGAATACCGTGCCGTCTTCCAGTGTTCCGGTATAGTTGATTGTTACGGTGTTGCCTTTTTCTGCCTGTGCCATTTTTGTGTACCTCATTTATTTTGGTAGTGGTGCGACGGGCAAGAGTACGGGAGAGTTGGCCGTTCGTCCAGAAAAATATTGGATCATGCCGTATTCATAACCGTAATTAGAGATTGCGGCGCAACTTGTTTTACCGTAGACTAGCTAACATCTCTCAAATAAAACACAGACAGGGCGGGGGGATCTATGATCAGCACACTCCTGGATGGTAACCGCAGATTTGTAACCGAAGTCTTTGACAAGGAGCGGGATTATTTTGCCGAACTGGCAAAGCTGCAGCGCCCGACTGTGCTCTGGATCGGCTGCTCCGACTCGCGTGTGCCGGTCAACACGATTACCCAGACCAAGCCGGGCGAGGTGTTCGTTCACCGCAATGTTGCCAACATAGTCGCAACCAACGACTGGAACCTTTCGGCCGTGCTGGAGTTTTCAATCAACCACCTGCAGATCCCGGACATCATTGTCTGCGGTCATTACGGCTGCGGAGGCATCGCCGCGCTGGACGAGGAAAACGATCAGGATCGCTACATTCCGATCTGGCTCAACAACGCCTATAAAGCCAAGGAGCGGGTTGACGAAAAACTTCTGGAACTCCATTTCGCAATTCCTCCCGAACAGCGCATGAACCTGATCGTTGAGGAAAATGTCCGACTGCAGCTGGAACACCTGCAGGAATACCCCTTCGTCCGCAACGCCATGCACGCGGGAAAACTGGCCGTTCACGGCTGGGTGTACGACATGACCTCCGGCGACATCAAGGTCGTCCAGCGCAACAACGTTGCCTGCCGCGATTGACCGACATTACAAAAAAAGAGCGGAAGAGGTTTGAGCCTCTTCCGCCTTTATGCTCTCTAATCGTGGCTACTGCGGTTATTTCTTCAGCAGATCCCTGATTTCCGTCAGCAGCACTTCCTGATTGGATGGCGGTGCCGGCTCTGCCGGAGTTTCGGCCTGCTTTTTCTTGAGCGAATTAATGGCTTTGATTGCCATGAAGATGACAAAAGCGATAATCACGAAATCAATCGTGGTCTGCAGAAACTTGCCGTAGCTGATCAGCACGGCCGGCTTGTTATCAACCGCTTCCTTGACGACTATCGAAAGATTGGAGAAATCCACCCCGCCCATCGCAACGCCGATGGGCGGCATGATCACATCGCCGACCAAAGATGTCACGATTTTTCCAAAGGCTCCGCCGATAATAACACCGACCGCCATATCAACCACATTGCCCTTTACCGCAAACTCCTTAAACTCCTGCATCATACCCATGTCGGCCTCCTCCCCAAAATAAATTGTACTCCATGCTTGAGTTCAGCAACCCATCGATATCAAGCCTGCCTGCAAATGTCCATCGTTATTATGTCAACTTTAATGTGTTCATTTACACCGCCACCATCAGAAGGCGTACTGCAGCCCGATCAAACTGTTGGAATCGGTGCTTTTTTTGCCGGAAGCCGGTGAATTGTCGTACTCAAGGATATTTGCCAGCTTGAGTGACCATCCCGAACCGAGCGCCGTTGAAATTGCCGCCTCATTCCTCAAGTTGAAGTCCGAAAAGTCTCCCAGGCTCGGATACAGAACCAGATCGTCGGTGAAGAGGATCGAATCGGTAAGCTGGTAGCGGAATTTTCCGGCCAGTCGGGCGGCGATCCAGTTTTTATCCTTCGCTGACTTGTAGTCGTTTGAAAAATAGGTCAGGCCGGCTTCCACCGCCAGAGCTTTTTTGGGATCGTCCCAGATCTGGTAGCCCACGCCAGGGCCGACGATAGTGCGCAGATTGAGATCCTTGAACGAATCGTTAAGAAGTTCGACGCCCAGATAGCCATAAAATTTCTTGGTGAAGAAGTAATCATACTTCAGTGAACCAAAAACGCTTCGGGACGACAGATCGTCGTCCTGACTGGAGATGTCGTACAAAAAGCGCATGCCGAAGCGGTCTTTTTCGCCGCGCCGCTCGGCATCGGCGCCCAAACGGAAGGCGGCCCGGTCGGTGTTGCCGGTCTGGTAGTTGCCGGCCGCAAAAACCGACCCGTGCCACTGATTCACGGGCGGCGGGTTGATGGCGGCAAAGTTTTTGGCATCCACCACAACACGCCCCCTGCCGGCGCTCTGCTCCACGGCAATCACACCATCATCGCCGGTTTTCAGGTTGCCTTTCAGAATCTCGCCACTCTTCATCTGAAGTTCGACCGGATTGTCGGTCGAGATCCGGCTGATTCTGGAGGTCTTCACCTTGATCGGTTCGGCGTAGTCGGACGTGATGGTCAGTTGGTCTCCCGCAAGAGCTGACACGGTTCCTTTCAGACGAACGCCATTGTCCAAAAGGACTTCATCGGCCAGGGCCTGTGAGGGCAACACGACTGCCAACCCGGCAAACATACATACGAACGCTGCGCAGAGTGAATTTTTCTGAAGCATGACATATCCTCCTTTTTAGTGGCCTGCCAACAACATTATATTCTTACCATTATAATTTTAGCGTATACTAACACGCACAGCCCCCAATGCAACCTGTTTTTAGTATTTTCATGGTACTTTTGTAAAATTAATTAATGCAACGCTCACCGCAACGACCTGACATTGTGAAATTTTACGAACAAAGGAGCTCACCCATGGAACTGAAAAGAACCCGCACCATACGTCTCGATCAGGGCGATCCGGAGCAGAAGCGTGCTGAAATCCTGGAGTATTTCCATGCCACCTACACTATCGACGAAAAACTGTACGAAACGCTCCGTTATGACGAGACCTTTTATCTGCGGGCCGACCGGCTACGTCACCCGCTGGTCTTTTACTATGGCCACACCGCCACCTTCTTCATCAACAAACTGACCATTGCCCGGGTCATCGACCAGCGCATCAACCCCGGATATGAATCCATGTTCGCGGTGGGGGTGGACGAAATGTCCTGGGACGATCTGGACGAACGGCATTATGACTGGCCCACCCGCCAGCAGGTCAAGGCTTACCGTGACCAGGTACGGGAGCTGATGGACGAACTGATCCGCAGCCTGCCGCTGACCCTGCCGATCAGCTGGGAATCGCCTTGGTGGGCGATCATGATGGGGATCGAGCACGAGCGCATCCACCTGGAAACTTCCTCGGTGCTGATCCGCCAGCTGCCGATTGATCAGGTCGTGCAGCTCCCCTTCTGGGATATCTGTCCGGAAGCGGGCGAACCGCCGATCAACCGGCTGCTGGATGTAGCCGGTGGGAAAGTGGCTCTCGGCAAATCGTCCGGTCATCCGCTTTACGGTTGGGATAATGAATACGGTCTGCACGAAGCCGAAGTGACCGGCTTCAAGGCGGGGCAGTTTCTGGTCTCCAACCGTGAGTTTCTGGAGTTTGTCGAGGCGGGCTGCTACCGCGACCGTCAGTGGTGGGACGAGGAGGGGTGGAACTGGCGCGAATTCAAACAGGCCGAGTATCCGCTGTTCTGGATCAAGAGCGGTGACGGCTGGAAGCTGCGTACGATGGCCAGTGAGATCGATCTGCCCTGGAACTGGCCGGTGGAGGTCAACTATCTGGAAGCCAAGGCTTTCTGCAATTGGAAGAGCGCCCGGATCGGCCGGCCGATCCGGTTGCCGAGCGAGGATGAATGGAACCGCCTGCGGGATATCTGCCAGATCCCGGATCAGCCCTACTGGGACCGGGCGCCCGGCAACATCAACCTGGAAGGGTGGTGTTCATCCTGCCCGGTCGACCGCTTTCGGAGCGACGATTTTTACGACGTGCTCGGCAACGTCTGGCAATGGACCGAAACCCCGATCTACCCCTTCCACGGCTTCCGGATCCACCCCTGGTACGACGACTTCTCGACCCCGACCTTCGACACCCGCCACAACCTGATCAAGGGCGGATCCTGGATCTCGACCGGCAACGAGGCGACCCGTGATGCACGCTACGCTTTCCGGCGCCACTTCTTCCAGCACGCCGGTTTCCGCTATGTGGAAAGCTCCGCGCCGGTCGAGATTCATCAGAATCAGTACGAAACTGACACGCTGGCCTCCCAGTACTGCGATGCCCATTACGGGCCGGAACATTTTGGTGTACCCAACTTCGCTGTGAGCTGCGCAGGAATCGCGCTGGAGGCCATGCAGGGGCGCAGTAAAGGGCACGCACTGGATCTGGGCTGCGCCGTTGGCCGGGCCTCCTTCGAACTGGCCCGTGGCGGTTTCGAGCAGGTGACCGGCCTGGATTTCTCGACCCGCTTTTTCCGCCTGGCGACCCGTATGCGCGACGAGGGCTACCTGCGCTACGCCCTGCCCGAGGAGGGTGAAATCCTCTCATTCCACGAGATCGGACTGACCGAGCGGGGACTGGATGCCGTGCGCGAACGGGTGCGCTTCTATCAGGCCGATGCCTGCAACCTGCCGGAGAAGTTCAGCGCTTACGACCTGGTGCTGGCGGCCAACCTGATCGACCGGCTCTACTCGCCGCGCCGGTTTCTTTCCAGCATCCACGAACGGATCAATCCGGGCGGTCTGCTGGTGATCACCTCCCCCTACACCTGGCTGGAGGAGTACACAAAAAAAGAGGAGTGGCTGGGGGGCTACCGCGAGGCGGGCGAACCGGTATGGACGCTGGACGGGCTGAAGGGTGCGCTGGAGCCGCATTTCCGTCTGCTGGGGCAGCCACGCGACGTGCCGTTCGTGATTCGCGAGAGCAGGAGGAAGTTCCAGCATTCTCTGGCTGAATTGACGGTCTGGGAACTGAAGGGATAAGGAATAAACGGTCAGATACCGCTCCTGTTCAGTGCTTACGGTTCAGACGTCAGGGGAGTTTCGAACCTTTTGGCGATCTTCTCCCGGCCGGCCTCGATCTGCTCGTAGGGCACCACCCGCAGCAACTCTTCCAGCGTGGTGTCTCCGGCCTGAAGCAGGCGAAAGCCGGCTTCGATCATCGTCAGACGCCCGGCGGCCTCCGCAAAAACGACGTTGCGCAGGGTCAGATTATCAGGCGAACGGTTGATCAGCAGCAATTCCTCACGGTTGGGAATCCAGAGTTCGACAATCGGAAGCCGGCCGCTGAAACCGCTGTAGTGACAGGCGGGACACCCCTTCCCCTGGAAAAACTCGATCCGGTTGTCACGCGGAATACCGAACTCCGCCAGCATAAGTTCTGAAGGATGGCTGGGGGTTTTGCACTGACTGCAGATGCGCCGCACCAGGCGCTGCGCCAGCACGCAGCGCAGGGTGGTGGAGAGCAGCGTCGGTTAGACCCCCATGTCGATCAGGCGGGTCACGGCGCTGGTGGCATCGTTGGTGTGCAGGGTGGAAAGAACCGTATGACCGGTCAGCGCGGCCCGCATGGAGATAGTGGCGGTTTCCAGGTCGCGGATCTCGCCGACCATGATATTGTCCGGATCCTGTCGCAAAAAGGCGCGCAGCAGGCGGGCAAAGGTGTTGCCGATCGTTTCGTTGACCTCGGTCTGGGTTATGCCGGGGATGCCGAACTCGATCGGATCTTCTATGGTCAGGGTTTTCACGCCGGGAGTATTGATATGCGAAAGAACCGCATACAGCGTGGAAGACTTGCCGGAACCGGTCGGCCCGGTTACCAGAAAGATGCCGGTCGGCTTTTCCAGTGCCTTGTACAGCGCCGCAACATCGTCGGGAGCGTAGCCCAGCCCCTCCAGGGTTATGGCTCCGACCCGCTTGTCGAGAATACGGATAACCACATTTTCGCCGAATTGCGTCGGAACGGTAGATACCCGGAAATCAACGCTGCGCAGAACCCCTTCGCGGGCGACCTTCATCTTGAAGCTGCTGTCCTGGGGGCGGCGGCGTTCGGCGATATCCATGTCGCACATGATTTTTATCTTTGAAACCATCTGGCGGGCATGGGTGCTGATCAAGGCCTCGTTGGCCCCCATGTCTATCTTCTGCAGAATGCCGTCGATGCGGTAACGGATCGTCATGCCCTGTTCGGTGGATTCCAGATGGATATCGCTGGCCCCATCCATGATGCCGGTGATGATGACCCGCTTGACCAGATAATCCACATCGGCGCTGATAACATCGGCAACGTATTTTGATTTGCCGCTCTCGCTGTCCTGGTCCTCGGACAGCTCGTAACCCAATTCTTCCCGGCTGGTCGAACCGCTCAACTTGAATATTTTCTGCTGGGCGATGACGATGTCGCTCTCTTTGGCGATGACCGGATCGACCTTCATTTTGCAGAAGTTCTGGATCTGCATCAGCTCGTCACGCTGCAGAGGATAGGCCATCGCGATAGTCAGAACCTTGTCCCGGCACCTGATCGGCACGATCCTGAGCCGCTGGGCAAAGGTGGCATTGATGAAGCCGGACAAAGCGGGGTCAAAGCGTACTCCGGCCAGACTGACAAACTTCAGATCGTGCTGGGTTGCAATGGCCCGCGACATCTGCTCTTCCTCGATCAGATGCTGACGGATCAGTGCCCGGCCCAGGGGGATTTTTTCTGTTTTGCTGGCCAACAGGGCATTATTGAGCCGTTCCTCGTCAATCAGGTTCTGTGAAATCAGGATTTCTCCCAGTTTGCGGCGCTTGTTGTTATGATCAAGGACATATTCAAGGTCAGCGCTTTTCAGAAAGCCGAGCTGGCACAACAGCTGACCGATCGGTTGAGAAGGACAGAGCTGCTGCATTTCCAGAGCTTCGTTGAATTGCTCGGCGGTGATGAGCTTGTTCTCAATCAGCAGTTCACCAATTTTTTTGTCCGGCATGGGTTTGCACCTCTCTGACCTGTATTATGTTCTGAGTGTTACAACCGTGGCGCCGTCGCGCCCTTCATGCGGTTCTCCCGGCCGATGCGCTTCCACCAGCGGATGCCGTTCCAGCTCTTCCCGCACCGCTTCCCGCAGCCGGCCGGTGCCGATGCCGTGGATAATTCTGACTTCCCGCATTCCGGCAGCGGCGGCATGGCTGATGAACGACTCCAGCTCGGACAGGGCCTGCTCGACCCTCATCCCGATCAGTTTCAGCTCACGCTGGTCGTTCTCATCAATATTGATTTTCCAGCTGCCGGCCGGGGTCTTACTTCGCCCGCCATCAGCTTTGACCTGCGGCCTGGCCAGCTCGGCCACGGGCACATCCAGCTCCATCCGCCCGGCCCTGACCCGCGCCTTGCCGCTCCGTTCGTCAATCGAAAGAATCTGGCCGTCACAACCCAGCGAACGGATATGGACGTTATCACCCGCTTTGACCGCTCCCAGCGGCAGCAGATCATGGCGGACATCCCGGGGCTTGAGCTGATCAGTCAACTCGGCCTCGCTCTGACGCAGTTTTTCCACGATATCGCTCCGCTTTTCGCGCTTCAGCTCCTCCAGCAGGGCATTCATCTTTCTGCGGCTGCTGGAAATCAGCTCTTTGGCATCCCCCCAGGCCTTTTCAGCCGCTTCCCGGCGGACGCGGTCGATCTCCGCCGCCCGCTGCCGCAGCTCCTCCGCCCGCTGTCTCAAACGCGCATCCCGATCATCCAGCTCATGCTGCCGGTTTTCCAGCTCGGCCCGCCGCCGGCGCAGCTCGGTCAGCAGCGAGGCGAACTCGCTGCCGGCGCTCCCCAGCATCTGGCGGGCAAAGGTTATCACCCGTTCCGGCATACCGAATCGGCGGGCGATCTCGAGCGCGTGGGACTGCCCCGGTTCGCCGACGATCAGCCGGTAGAGCGGCACGAAGCTGGCGTCGTCGAATTCCATCCCGGCGTTGACCATGCCGGGCGAGCGGTGCACAAAACCGATGATCTCTGACAGATGGGTGGTGGCGATGACCATGCTTCCCTGCTGCTGCAGTTCGCTTAATACTCCGCAGGCAATGGCCGCCCCCTGCAGCGGCTCGGTGCCGGCCCCCAGCTCGTCCAGCAGCACGAGACTGCGGCTCCGGGCCTGCCCCAGGATCGTGGTGATCCGTGCGGCATGGGCAGAAAAGGTGGAATGACTCTGTTCGATCGACTGTTCATCGCCGATATCCACCAGCAGCGTATCCAGCAGCGGAAAGGTCGAACGGGACCCGGCCGGAACCGGCAAACCGCAGAGCGCCATCAGCGACAGCATCCCGGCCGTCTTCAGCGCGATGGTTTTGCCGCCGGCATTGGGGCCGGTGATGACCATGACCGAATCCGGTTCCGCCCCCCCGCCCAGCTGCAGGGCCAGCGGCTCAACCCGCTCCAGCTGCCCCTTTTTCTGCATCATCAGCAGCAGCGGATGGCGGGCCGCCACCAGACGCAGTTCGCCCCGCTCATTCAGAACAGCCGGTTCAAGATCGAACTGCTCGGCAAAGCGGGCAATGCTGTTGAGGGTGTCCAGAGTCAGCAGCGATTCAAAACAGGCCGCCAGTTCGACGGCATCCTCCCGGATCCAGGCGGAGAGCTGGCGCAGGATACGAATCTCCTCGGCCTTCTCCTCGGCGGCCAGGTTTTCCAGCTCATTAACGAAGGGGATGATCTCCAGCGGCTCCATAAAGGCGGTTTCGCCGGAGGAGGACACATCATGGACGACCCCCTTGACCATCCCTTTCGAATCCATCCGCACCGGGATCACCCAGCGCCCGGAACGCTGGGTAATGAAATCGTCCTGCAGAAAGATTTCGATGCCGCTGTCGCGGATGATCTCCTCGATCTTTTTGCGGATTCGTCCCGCCAGGGTTCGCTTGGCGCGCCGGGTTTCCCGCAGCAGCGACGAGGCCGAATCCAGAATGCTGCCATCATGGTCGATCGAAGCCTTGAGCGGCTCCAGCAGTTCGGGGAAGCCCTTCAGCTGCGGCTGCAATGTTTTCAGCAGCGCAATATCGTCACGGTGCGTGAACTGGCGTCCCACGGCTGCGAAAATCTCCAGCACCGGGATAAAGGGCAGCAGTTCCTGGGGCGACAAAAGGGCTCCGGCCGGTTTCAGCAGATCCAGCGCCGGGCGGATATCCTCAAACGATGTCAGGGGCAACGAAATGCCCAGGCGCTGCAGTGCCCGGATCTCGCTGATCCTCCCCGACCGTTCGCGCAGCAGGGGCAGTTCGGAAGCAGGGGCAATGGCCCGGATACACTCGATGCTGCTTTCGCTGTGGGCATGGAGCGCAATTTCAGCCAGGAGTTTGTGGAATTCAAGTCGGGAAAGTGTTTCTGAAGCTATCATGTCATCGGCCTGTGTGATACTGTGGTGGAGTATGCCGCCGCCGGGGTGTGCGGCAGAAATCGGCATCACGACAAAGCGTGGGCAAATTGTAACACAGATTTCAGCGGATCTCCATTTTCGATACATCATCCCATGGCAGGAACACCCATGCAGCTGGAAAAACTTCAGGCTTTCGTGCTTTCAGGCTCCGATTACGGTGAGAGCGACCGGGTGGTTTCGCTGTTCACCCTTGAGCATGGCCGGATACGGGGCTTCGCGCGCGGCGCCCGCAACAGCCGCAAACGCTTCGGTCCGGCCCTGGAGGCGTTTGCCCGCATACACCTGCAGCTGGCACGCAAAGACGGGCTCTCATCGCTGCGGGAGGCGGATGTCATGACGCTGTATACCGGCATACGGAGCAAATTGGACGGCATCGCCCACGCGCTTTACGCCTGCGAGCTGGTGGATTCGATCACCCCTGAAGGCCAGCCGCTGCCGCGTTTGTACCGCCTGCTGGCCACCTATCTGGAACGGCTGGACTCGGGTACCGCCGACGAGGCTGGCCGGCGGATGTTTGAAATCAATCTGCTGAACATTCTCGGATATCGCCCGCGGCTGGAAAGCTGCAGCCGCTGCGGCTCCGTTTTCGACGGACAGGGCGGACTGATCCAGAGCGGCGGAGAACTGGCCTGCCGCTTCTGCGCCGCAAGCGGACTGCCGATCGCAACCCTGACGCTGCGGGAGCTGACGTCCTGCCTTTCCACCAGCCGTTTTGGAGCAGTCCGTTTCAGCGGGGCCGGGCTGTCGCAGGCTGGCGGACTGCTTGACGAGATTATAGCCGCCCATACCGGACGCACGCTGAAGAGCCTGGAGTTTCTTCGGCAGACACGCTAAACGATTTACTGACGCTCCACCCCTTGACAGTCACAAATCAGTGATTATGATTTGTTAAGGAAGCACCGTTGCCAAATATAAAAACACAAAGGGGGATACAGCAATGGCACTTGTCAAGTACAACCCGCTACGGGAGTTGCGCTCAATGCAGGATCAGATGAACCGGCTCCTCAATCTTTCCTGGAACCATGACCTTCCCGGCGAAGATATCAAGGAAGGCATCTGGCAGCCGGCGGTCGATATCTACGAAACCGGAGACTCGATCGTCATCAAGGCCGAATTACCGGATGTTGACCAGAAGGATATTGACGTCCGCATCGAAGACAACACACTGATTTTAAGGGGTGAGCGCAAACACGAGGATGAGGTGAAAAAAGAGAACTACCACCGCATCGAGCGCTATTTCGGAACGTTTCAGCGCAGCTTCACCCTGCCGGCAACCATCAACCAGGATTTGGTCGAGGCCAACTGCGAAAAAGGTGTTCTGACCATCACGCTGCCCAAGAAAGAAGAAATAAAACCCAAACAGATCAGCATCCAGGTCAAATGAAGTTGTTGCCTTGCAACTGTCGAGAGCCGGCTTGCCAGAGCTCTCGACAGCTGCAGAGTATCTTTCGCCTCCTTCCGTTTTCCGCCCTTCCCCTTGAAGCCGCTATCATCACTATTTATCCACAATAAAAAACTTTATTTTCAGTAAATAATGATTGACATTTAGCATCAATCAATTATCCTGCATGATGAAAAAACAGTTTGTTATGCAGGACACAGCTGCTGTCACTACCGGGCATGGGTCTTCAGCCCGCTAGGTGCCGGCAGAGCTTTTTGACCAGGGGAGCGTACATGTCGGAATACAATATCGGAGCCAAGATAAAAGTACTCCGTCGGGCAAAAAAAATGACACTTCAGGATGTGGCCAATGAAACCGGCTTTTCAACCGCACTGATCTCACAGATTGAAAACAATAATGTATCCCCGCCCATCGCCACTCTTTCGAAAATAGCCCATTTCTTTGACGTTAAAATCGGGCATTTTTTTACTGAAAACGAGGAAGAATGCCGTTTCGAAGTGCTACGCAACAACGAGCACACGGTCATACCCAAAGTCGTTTCCCAGGACGGCACCAGCCACGGCTATTTTTATGAGGCCCTTTCCGTGCGCAAGCAGAATAAGCGCATGGAACCGTTTCTGCTGACGCTTAACGAGAAGGTGGCCAACACCAGCACCTACAGCCACAACGGTGAAGAGTTTCTTTACATCATGAAGGGTAGTGCCGAGCTTTTGCTGGATGACCAGCGTATCGTGCTTGACGAAGGCGATTGCATCTACTTTGATTCAACCCTTAACCATCGCCTGCTGTCAACCGGAGGCGAAGTCAAGGTCATGGCCGTCGTCATGCGCTAATCCTTCACGCAGATAACCAGACCTGTAGCAGGTTCAACGATATTATTTGAAAAATGCCATCACGTCCGCAAATCCACCAGTCAGACTCACTCACTAAAAAAGGGAGACCCCCGCGTATGAGCAAGAAGATGGATGCACTCGAGTATCACTCAATGGGCCGCAAAGGCAAGATCGAAGTCATCTCCACCAAACCGTGCCAGACCGCGGCCGACCTGTCG
>JAJZRX010000103.1 GCA_021850095.1 Deltaproteobacteria bacterium | reverse complement strand
CCCGATCAGATCTATTTTTACCTGTTTCTGGCCCGCTGACAGGTAAGGATGATAGGAGGCGGCATGGGGCTGCTTCCTGACATCGATGCACACAACCGTACTCGAGGCTCCCAGCGAATCAGAAATCTCCCGGACAAACTGCCTGCGCAACAGGGCATGGGTTGAAAGAATTACGCCTCTTCCGCTGAATTTGGATTAGCGGGATGTTAAAAATAAGAGCATTGCCCCCCTTTATCCCAGATTTTCCATTAGGCTCACTTGCCCGTAATGATCTGATATGGTCTAATGGAAACCATTAGCAAGTTTCTACTGATATTATGTGGTTGCGAGGCCAGTATGTCTCATGATCTTCAGGGCAGCGGATTCACTGTCGGCTTTTCAAACCAGGAAGTTACGGCATGGGGCGGTATGGCCCTTTTCAAGCGTATGCTTGAAAGCCTTGAATTTCGAGAAGCGTTTGCCCGGTTCGGTATACCGGAAACCACATCGAATCGTGGTTATCCTGCCTTGCAACTCATCGAGCAATTTATTGTCTCCATCTGGTGCGGTGCCTGCCGCTTTGCCCATGCCGAGGTTGTACGCATGGATTATGTCTTGTGCCGCCTTTTCGGCTGGCCGTGCGCTGCCGAGTTCAAGGCTATCATGCGCCTGTTCAAGCGCTTTGACATGCTGACCAACGAGCGAGTCCAGATGCAGATGTATTCCTGGCTCTTTGGCAAACTTCCAGGTCTGACAAGGGTGACTCTCGACCTTGATTCAACCGTGCTAACCCGCAACGGCTCCCAGGAGGGGGCCGGGCGTGGTTACAATCCTGGCCGGTATGGTCGGGTAAGTCATCATCCGCTTTTGGCCTTTATCGCAGAGGCACGCTTGGTCGCCAACTTCTGGCTTCGGCCCGGCGATACTCATAGCTCAAATAACGTCCTGCAATTTCTCGAATCCACCCTTGCCCACCTGGCAGGCAAAACAGTTGGCCTCCTGCGGGCCGACAGCGGATTTTTCGACAATGCCTTCATGTCGGCATTGGAGAGCAAGGGCATCAGCTTCATAATCGCTGCGAGGCTGACAACACCTTTACAGCGGTCAATCTATCAGGCCGCTACCTGGTGGGCCTTGAAGCCTGGTATCGAAATAGCGGAGATCATGTATCAGGCGCATGGTTGGGCTGCGGCGCGCCGTATCATTGTTATACGGCAGTCAACCAAAGACGCACCTGGCAAATCACTCAAGCTGTTTGCTGACGATCCAGCTGTTCAGGGATGGCGTTACGGTGCCTATGTAACTGCTCTTGAACTGCCAGCCGTAGAAGTATGGCGTCTCTATCGTGGCAGAGCCGACGCTGAAAATCGTATCAAGGAACTCAAAGCTGACTTCGGACTCGATGCCTTCAACATGGGTGACTTCTGGGCCACTGAAGCGGCACTGGCAGTTGCCATGCTGGCGTACAACCTGATGAGCCTGTTCCGTCAGTCGGTCATGAGGAACAGGGTTCAGCATACACTGTCAACACTGCATGGACTTGTGCTGGCAATTGGTGCCAGATGGCACGGAAGCCCTGGGAATGATCGTCTACTGCTATCGATTCCGAGACGAAAACGGGCATGGTTTGCAGGACTGTGGGCGAATGCAACGGGACCGCCTGTCGTGTCAACATAACCAACTAATCGCTAATGGAAAATCTGGGTTAAATACTGCCCCTCCGGGGTCTTTCAGGTCCTGGTCGCCGAAATATTACTTGCAAATGCAAATACCGGAATATATATTAATAGTATATATTATTTCGGAGGTAGATCATGAAAACTGCAAAATTGTTTCAAAATGGGCAAAGCCAGGCAGTCAGACTGCCCAAAGAGTTTCGTTTTGATGACAGCGAAGTATTCATTAAAAAGACCGGCAATATTGTACAGTTGATTCCTCGGAGCGATTCATGGAATTCCTTATTTGGAAGTCTTAAAAAGTTTTCCAGCGATTTCATGGGTGACCGAGTGCAGCCAGAACTGGATAAGCGGGAGAGTTTCTGATGAAGCTGATGCTCGACACAAATATCTGCATTTACCTTATCAAGCGACAACCAGCTGCCGTGCTAAAGCGTTTTCTTGAATATCAGATCGGCGACATAGGTATTTCTTCCATCACGCTTTCAGAACTACGCTATGGAGTCGCCAAGAGCGCACATCAAGAAAAAAACACAGAAGCCCTCGATGAGTTCATTACACCTTTAGACGTTGTTTCGTTCGATGAAGAAGCTGCTCACGTTTATGGCGATATTCGAGCCACCCTTGAAAAAGCTGGTACACCAATTGGTTCCATGGATATGCTGATTGCTGCTCATGCTGTTTCGCTAGGAATTCCTCTAGCTACAAATAACGCCCGCGAATTCGTACGTATTCCCGCCCTTAATATTATCGATTGGCTTGAATAGTTTGTTCAACTCCTTGTTGAGCGGTTCACGCGCGCACGCGCGTGAACCGCTGATTTACCCAAATGGAACATTTATCCGATGAATACAAAATCCGAGAACTTATTGCACTTCTCTCACTTCAAGTCAACGCGATATCTACACGCACACCAGCCACACGCAGCCTGGCCCCCCCTTCCGGCAGCAGTCCTCAATGCAGTCAAAACCCGAGCGGGAACCGAACAGGGAAAACCAGGGGGTCCGGATATGGGCCGGCACCAGAAAGCGCACCGGCACCGGCGCCGGAGCCGGCATCACGCCTGCCAGGGGCGAAACAACGGCAGCTCAGTTCTTCAGCCGCAGCAATATGCCACGTTCTTGCCGGTTTGCTTCATCAGCCGGATGGCCGCCTGGCTGTCAGGCATGACCGTTTCTCACCAGATATACTCCCCGGCAATTTCGCGTTTGTCCTTGCCGGCCAGGATATGCATGATCCGCATCTGCTTGAGCTTGACCGGCGACAGCGAGCCGAGCGGAATGTAGACGATCCGCCGATCCAGGCGGGCGGCCATCTGTTTGAAGATGCTGCGGGGCGGTTTGGCGGCGACATAGACCACATATTTTTCCCGTGAATAATCCAGGGCTGCCATCAGCAGGACTTCAGCCCGGCTGGCCGCCATGCGGTAATCCGGGTCTTCCCAGACATCCAGCATGCGCCGTGGCGGATAAGAGAGCAGGAAACCGCCGTACTCGCAGCGGCAGATACCGGGGCCGACCAGATTCTCGGCCGGATCGGTGGCATAGAAGGCCATATCCGACTCCTGGTCATGCTCCCCCAGCCAGGTCATGCGATAGGGATAGCGCTGGTTATGGCGATCCTGATCGAAAACCACCACCAGACACCCCACCCCGCCCTTGGCCCGCAGCTGCTCCCGGACATAGATCGCCCCGTCATGAATGTTGCGCATCGTTTCCCGGATATCAATTCCATCCAGCATTGAACTGCTGAACTTCTCGCTGCGGATCAGCTCTTCGGAGAGCTGCATGCTCCCCTTGCGTTTCAGAAAGCGGCCATAATTTTCGATCGCCAGATCCTCGGGCGGATAGGAGCAGATCGAGGGATCGTCAAAACCTTCCAGCCATTCGCCGGGGCGCCGTTCCCGTTTGCGCTTCAGGAAGCCGAAGCGGGAAAGGCCCTTGTCCCGTTTCTGGCGCGGACGGAAGCGGATCCGGCGGCTGCCGCCCCAGATCTCTTCCGGAGAAATGCGGATCGTGGCCAGATCGCTGCTTTCCTGCTGCCAGGGGTAGCAGACCGCCAGGCGGCAGAAGGCATAGGCAAAATTGTCGTCAATGCAGCCCCGGGCGGCCGCCAGCAGTTGGAACAGGTCCGGCAGCAGCATGCCGCCCGCCAGGGCATAGTTGCGGGCAAAACGGAAAAAAGCCCGTTTTTGCCAGAGGTGCAGGCTTTCGCCGGTTTCCTGGCGATAATGGCGGCCCGCCTCGCTGAACAGGCGGTAAATGACCCGCTGCCGGTCGAGAAAGGTACCTTCGCGCCCCAGATGGCGGGCGCTGCGGCGGATGGCGTTGTCCAGCAGCTGCTGCTCGGGAACTTCCTGCTTGCCGCCGCTGATCAGCTCCAGGGCATGGAAACGTTTGCGCAGCCCGACCCCGCTCTCCTGCGGATCGTCAGGCAGCGGACCGCGGCGATACTCATGCACCGCCGACAGAAACGGGAACTCGGCCAGGATCTCGCCGCAGGATTCGGGGTGCAGGTTGAAGACACCGACCCCCTCCCGCCTGATCCGTTCCAGCGGCGCCGCCAGCGCTGTGCCAAAGTGCTGCTTGACCCGTTCCAGGTGGGCCATGCCGCAGACAAAAAGAATTCGCTGATAACGCCTGGCCAGCTCCTGCAGACGGAAAGCCATGCCCTGCTCGCGGCGCCGGTCCTCCCGGCCGGGGAGCTGATCGCCGCAAGCGGCGCGGTATTCGCGATAGTAGGCCTCCAGCCCGATCCGGCAGATGCTGTAGGAATCGGGCAACGGCTCCACATGACGGGGATAACTGTCACTGTCCACATCAATGAAATGCAGCGCCAGCCCCTGCTCCAGTGCCAGGCGCGCCGCCTCCACCAGCGGATCACACGGCTCCACCAGCAAATAGACGGCTTCCTCTTTATCCTTGACCTTGCTACTGTAGCTGATGACCGAGATCTGCGGCAGCCTCCGCACAGCCCGCAGGAAGGGGACCTCCAGCGTATGGGGCAGTTCGATTGCCACCGCCTCCGGCCGGGCGCGCTGAAACGCGGTCCGCACCAGTTGGGCAAACTCGACCCGGTAATGCAGCACCGGCAGGGCCTGGATCGGGCCGAATTGTTCAAGGTAGAGGCGTTGGGGCATGGTCATCCCAGATACGGCAGGGCTTCGTCCCCCAGGATCCGCTCCACCGCCAGCCGCAGCAGGTCGCGGGGGGGCTGGCGGCCGGCGGCTGACATCTTGAGGGCATAGCGGGCGATGTTGATGCCGTCCCGGACCGAATAAAGCTCATCGGCGGCGTGGGAACGCTGCAAAAAGTCCACCACGTATTTCAGGATGCCGCTCTCGGCAAAGGGGAGGTTCTCCTGCAGAATCAGCAGCTCCTCGTCCGCTTCGGGAAAGTCGATGTAGATCTGGGGCTGCAGGCGGGAATGGATGTATTCCGGGATCTCGAAGGTCGAAGCATCCTCGTTCATCGTGATCACGATCCGGAAATCGCGCCGGGCCGGAATCCGCAGGCCGGTCACGATCGACTCCACGTAGCGGCGATCATCCAAAAGCGGTGCCAGCGAAGCCCAGGCCTTTTCGCTCATGCGGTTGCCCTCGTCCAGGATCAGCACCCCGCCGGTCAACATGGCCGAGACCAGCGACGAAGCGGCGTACTGAATTTTGCCGTCCGGGCCGATCACCGGCGTCACGATCAGATCCTCGGGTCGGGTGTCCATGGTGGCCTGGTACAGGTAAACCGGACGCCCCAGCCGCTTGGCAGCAGCATAGGCCAGGGTGGTCTTGCCAACCCCCGGCTTGCCGATCAGGCGCGGGTTGAAGGGGATATCCCGCTCGTCGATCACCATCCAGGCCGCCAGCAGCTGCCGCAGCAGTTCCTCCTGGCCGACCCACTTCAGATTGAGCTCCACCGGACCGGCCAGTGAGAGTTTGATGCCATCCAGTGTTACTTGTTCCATAAAAGCTCCATAGGCCTGCATTGCAAAATTATTCTGAAAACGGCAGTTCAATAACACGGAGATACGGAGAACACAGAGAAATCAAAGGCTTGAGTAATTTAACAAAAAGACCTTGCAGGTGAATCATAAAGTTCTTTATTTTGTACGTAACTTTAAGATGTTACTCCGTGTTCTCCGGTTCTCCGTGTTTCAAATGCTTTTTAAGATTATTTATTTGAAGGCCGCCACCTGGGCCTGGTACATCGTCACCGGCACATAGCGCACCGCGAATTCGGCCGTACACTTGGCACAGGCCACGAAGAACGGTTTGCCATTCTTGCCCTTGTCCAGTGCCAATTCGTGCTTATGGTTGCAGTAGGGACAGTTGGCAAGCACGACACTCTGGGGCAGCGGTTTGGTCTCTGTTTTTTTAATGGTCTTGGAGGCCGGTTTCGCCACGCTGCCAGCTTCGCTTTGAACCGGCAGCTTGATCTCCGGCAACGTTTCAGACGGCTCCGTTTCAGTCGTGACACTCTTCTTCATTGTGGGGCGCTCCTTTTTGATCGATGTTGTTGCCGGGAGATAGTCGTCTTCCGGATGCACGGTCGGGGCGGCCGCCGCTGGCGGCAGAATTCCCCTTAAGGCCTTCTTCCAGATCGTCGGCAGGGATGATCTGGAAAAGTGCAGCGGCCGGACGCCCTTCATCTTGGCCGCTCCCCCCTCGACCAGGTAGTATTTATCCCGGTACAAAACCAGCATCTGCAGGCCGATCTCCGCCACCTTGACCCCTGATGATATCTTGTTGTCCAGCCAGAATGTAACCACTTCTTCCATACACCGTCCTCCCCTATCCGTCATGCGTACTAAATGATCTGAAATGCTCTCAAGCTTCGCCGACCGTCACGACCTGATCGGTGATCTCGGTAAAACTGACATCGTGGCTGACCAGAAAGAGCTGATCGTACCAATGCTCGCTCAACTCCTCGCGTCCCACGTCGATGGCGCGAAAAGCCTGGGCCAGGTTTTCGCGACGGACGGCATCCAGGTTGGAGGTCGGCTCGTCGAAGAAGGCGATCCGGGCGCCAATGGTCTGCAGCAGAGCAAGACGCAGGGCCACCACCGCACTCATCATCTGTCCTCCCGAGAGCTGGTCATCGCTCCGCTCGCGCACGACGCCATCCGGCATGTCCCGCAGAACGATCTGATAACTGTCCCCCCAATGCAGTTCCTCATCCGAATCGGCAATCGTCCGGTAGATCCGGTCGGCACGCAGGCTGATCTCTTCCCGGAAGCGCTCCGAAAGCTGGGCGGAAACATTCTTGAAGATCTGGTTGCGCAAAAACTTGACCAGTTTTTCCTTTTCCTCGAAACCGGCGATACGAGCCCGCTTCTCTTCCAGTTCCTGCTGGAGCTTGTCAAGTTGGGCCAGTTCGGCTTCCAGCCGCTGGCGGTTACGCCCCAGCTCCGCGATCTGCTGGCGCAGAGTGGCCACGGCCGCCAACAGACGATCCTTCTCCAGACGCAGCTGCCGGTGCTGTTCCGGCTGATACCCCGTCCGCAGGGCGTTCAGCTGCGACTCCTTGACGCTCCGCTCCTGCTTGAGCGTATCCAGCAGCGTCAGCATCTTTTCCAGCATCTGGACGCGATTCGCCAGGTCCAGCGCATCCTTTTGATGGGCATTGAAGAGATCCCGGTCGGCCTGGAAAGCGGCCCGTTCCCGCTCGGCCCGTTCGATCTCGCCATCCAAACCGGCAAAGGCCTGCAGAGCGACTCTGCGCTCTGAAGCTTTTTGCACGGCCCCGGCCTGCCCGGCCGCCAACTGCTGCAGTCCCCCGGCCCTTTCCCGATGCCGCGCACGCCGTTCCTCGAGAGCCAGGAACTGTTTATCCATTTCCTGCAGCCGGACGTTCAGGGCATTCAACTCCTTTTCGGCCTGTTCGGCTTCAATCAACAGCTGCGACAGTTCTCCGATCCGCGAATCCAGTTCAACGCTCTGCCGGTCGATTTCCTCCGTCCGGCCGCTGAAGACGTCCAACGGTTCGGCTCCGGCGATGTT
>JAJZRX010000102.1 GCA_021850095.1 Deltaproteobacteria bacterium | reverse complement strand
CTTGTGGTTTCAGATCAGCTTGTACTCTTTCATGATAGCGGTCAGCCTGGCTTTGGTGGCCTCGCCCATCGGGCAGAGCGGCAGGCGCACCTCGTCCGTGCACTTGCCCATCAGCCCCAGAGCGGTTTTGACCGGAATCGGGTTGCTTTCGATGAACATGGCGTTGCCGATCTTGAGGGTATCCAGGTGCAGCTGGCGGGCTTTGGCCAGATCGCCGGCAAAAAAGGCGTCGGTCAGGTCGCCGACGGTTTTGGGCATGATGTTGGCCAGCACCGAGATGACCCCCACCGCGCCGCAGGCCATCATGGGGAAGGTGATGAAGTCGTCGCCGGAAAAGACGTCGATCTGGCTGCCGCACAGTGCCATGATTTCGGAAGCCTGCTGCAGAGAACCGGTGGCTTCCTTGATGGCGACGATGTTCTTGTGTGGAGCCAACCGGGCCACGGTTTCGGGCAGCAGATTGACGCCGGTGCGACCGGGTACGTTGTAGAGGATCTGGGGAATGTCAACCGCATCGGCGATGGCGGTGTAGTGGCGATACAGACCTTCCTGGGTCGGCTTGTTGTAGTAGGGGGTCACCAGCAGTACGCCGGCAACGCCCATATCCTTGGCCTTTTGAGTCAGGTCGATCGCCTCGGCGGTGGAGTTGGAGCCGGTGCCGGCGATGACCGGAACGCGCCCTTTGGCCTGCTCGAAGATGATCCGGATCACATCCATGTGCTCTTCGTAATCCAGGGTGGACGACTCGCCGGTCGTGCCGCAGGCAACGATGGCGTCGGTGCCGTTTTCGATCTGGAAATCCACCAGTTCGCGCAGTTTCTGCTCATCAACCGCGCCATTTTTGAAAGGGGTTACTATTGCGACTATGCTTCCTTTGAACATATCCTGTTCCTCCTGTGGAGTTGTATTTATATATTACCGAAGCTGGTAGACACCAAATGTATACAAAAGAAAAAAGTGGATATTTGTAGCACAGGGCTGGATGAAAGTCAAAAAATAAGGATGGTTGCGGGCAATATCCGCCTGAAAATCGATGCAGAAGGTCATTTTTGCAATTTGTCTGGTATACTCCCGACATTTAACTGATCAGGAAGGAGCACCCCATGCTCGTCAGACTCGTTGTTGTGATCGTTTTTACGCTGCTGGCCAGCTCCCCGCTTCGGGCCGCCCAGATTCCGGATAACGGCGGCGAGGCTTTTGCCGACCTCAAAAATGCCGACGTTATTTTCGACCTGCGCGTACCGGATCAGGAAAAATTGATCTTTAACCTGAACCTTATTAATGAAACCTTTGAAGGGATTCTGAAACGGGGTCTCAAACCACGCTTTGTGCTTGCCTTTCGCGGGCCGGGGGTCAAGCTGCTGACAGCCTCCCTGATTGATGTTGAAGCGCTGGAGTTGATTCGCGAGCTGAAGAAGAAGGGGGTACGGATTGAAGTCTGCGCTGTCGCCACCCGCACCTTCAAAATCGACAACCAGGGCCTGATTCCCGAGGTGAAACTGGTCGCAAACGTGTTCCACTCACTGATCGGCTACCAGAACCGGGGCTATGCCATGATCGCGATCAATTGACCGCCGCGCACCAGAATCGTCCAACGGTCATTCAAGCGCCTGATCACCTTGACAATTGTCTTCTGGAACTGTAGGTTAGCTCTTCTCATGAAAAAACTCACCACAAAACTTCTGCGCTGGTCTTTTCTGCTGCTGGTGCTGCTTCCGGTTTTTTCAAGCCCGGCAGTCGCAGACCAGCCGCCCCCCTTTTCAATCGCCTTTTATTACGCAGCCAACCCGCCCCTGGATGAGCTGAAAGCCTTTGACATTGCCGTGGTGGATCCGGACAACCTGGGGATAGCGCCGGCAGAATATCAAAGCGCTCATAGCACTCTCTTCGCCTATGTCAGCGTTGGTGAAGCCGACCCGGGGCGCGCCTTTTTCAAGAAGATCGATCCGGCCTGGCTGATCGGCGACAACAGCAACTGGGGCACCCGCCTGGTGGACCTGTCAAATCCGGCCTGGCGGAATTTTTTCCTGGATCAGGTTGTGGAACCGCTCTGGGCGGCCGGTTATCGTGGTTTTTTCCTGGACACCCTGGATTCCTACCAGCTGGTGGCGGACAAGGAGCGCATCCCCCGACAAGCCGACGGTCTGGTGGCGGTGATACGCGAAATAAAAGAGCGCCATCCCGAAGTCCGCTTGATCCTGAACCGCGGCTTCGAAGTGCTGGAGCGGGTCAAGGACGTCACCTTTGCCGTGGCGGCCGAATCCCTGTATCAGAACTTTGCTCCGGCCAGCGGGGAATATGGAGAAGTAAAGGAAAACGACCGCCAATGGCTGGCCGATCGCCTGAACAAAGTCAGAAAACAGGGGCTGCCCGCCATCGCCATCGACTATGTCAAACCGTCCCGGCGTGAACTGGCCCGGGAAACCGCCAATAAAATAAAGAAACTGGGCTTCATCCCCTGGGTAACCGACCGCGGGCTGGCTTCACTGGGGGTGGGATCGATCGAAGTTCTGCCGGGTACGATTCTGGGGATTTATGAGCACACCGACCCGGCCACCCCCTCCGACCCGGTCTATGACAACCTGCACCGCTATGCGGCCATGCCGCTGGAATACCTGGGCTACCGCATGGAATACCATGACATTGCCAAACCGCTCCCGGACGGAATTCTGACGGGACGTTACGCCGGGGTCGTGGTCTGGCCGGCCACGGGAGGTTCGGCCAGCCACAAGGATTACCGCACATGGATTAAAAAGGTGCTGGACGAAAAGCTGCCGCTGGTTTTTCTGGAAGGTTTCGGAGTCGAAACCGGCCGGGAGTGGCTGCAGATGCTGGGACTGCAGTGGAAAAGCGGGCCACCCTTGAGCGGCACAATTTCAGCCGTGGCCAAGGATGCCATGATCGGCTTTGAGCAGTCGCTGCCGGCAACCGCCGAGCGAATCCCGCTCTTTGACGCGGCAGGCGGTAAATCGCTCCTGCGGGTGCGGGGGAGCACGGGGGCCGAAAGCGACCTGGCGGCGCTGACACCCTGGGGAGGCTATGTCCTGGCTCCGGCGGTCAAGGCCCATGAACTGAACAATCAGACCGCCTGGATCATCGATCCCTTCCGTTTTTTCAGCCAGGCCCTGCGCCTGCCGCCCAACCGGCCGATACCGGATGTCACCTCCGAAAACGGGGTGCGCCTGCTGCTGACCCATATCGATGGCGACGGCTTTGACAGCATGGCCGAATGGCCCGGCGGCCGCCTGGCGGCGATTGAATTGCGGGAGAAGATCCTTGAGCGCTATCGCCTGCCGACCTCGCTTTCGCTGATCGTCGGCGTTATCAGCCCCAAAGGGCTGTATCCCGCCCGCAGCGCCGAATTTGAAAACGAAGCCCGGCGGCTGCTGGCCCTGCCCCACATCGAAGCGGCCAGCCATTCCTTCTCCCACCCCTTCACCTGGCCACAGGACTCAAAGCAGGAAGACGCCTTCGGCTATAACCTGTCCATTCCGGGCTACAGTTTTTCTCTGCAGGGGGAGATTCAGGAATCGATCAGTTACCTGAACAGCCTGCTTCAGCCCCCCAAAAAGGTAACCCTGTTTCACTGGACCGGCAACTGCGTGCCGACTGCGGAAGCGATTGCGAGCAGCTACCGGGCCGGGGTCGGCAACATCAACGGCGGCGAAACCCTCATTTCCAATTCCCGCCCTTCCCTGACCGCGGTAGCTCCGATCGGCATCCTCAAGGATGGCTGGCTGCAGGTTTTCGCCCCCAACCAGAATGAAAACGTGTACACCAACAACTGGAGCGGCCCCTTTTACGGTTACCGCCGGGTGATCGAAACCTTTCAGCGCACCGGCGAACCCCGGCGGCTCAAACCGGTCAACATCTATTACCACATCTATGCCGTCAGCAAGCAGGCCTCCCTGAAAGCGCTGCAGGAGGCCTATGACTGGGCTCTGGCCCAGCAGCTTTACCCGGTGCGGACATCATCCTATGTTGCCCGGGCCCGGGATTTTTTCCGCACAACGGTCGCCCGCCGGGACGGCGGCTGGCTGATACGCAACGCCGGGGATCTGCGCCAGATCCGCCTGCCCAGGGAAGCCGGCTATCCCGATCTGGAAGCCAGCCAGGGAGTGCTCGGCTTTTCCGAGCATAACGATCAGCGCTACATCCACCTGGCGCCGGGCGGCCAGTCCTTTCTGAAGCTGACCGGCAGCGTTCCCACGGAACCTTTCCTGGCAAAAGCGACCGCCCGGATAAACAGTGTGCGAAAAACCGCCCGCGGCATGGCACTGACCGCCAGCGCCGAAACAGACGCACAGTTCAGCTTCGGCAATTCCGCCGGCTGCCGGATACGTTCCGGCGACCGGGATCTGCCCTCAAAAAGCGAAGGATCCGTGCTGTCCACAGCGATACCAGCGGGGAGCCATGACCTGGAACTGGAATGTAAATAATAACCGCTCGCAGCGGGAGCGTTTCGCCGGTCCTCTGGTCATCTTTGGACTGGTTGTGGCGGGACTGCTGCTGCTGGTCGTTCTCTACCCGGAAAAGAGCCTGCTGAACCTGCTCAGCGCCCAGGAGGTTTCCTCTCCGGCCCAGCGCCGTTACTTGGAAGCCCTGATCCATCTTCGTCCCGACGACAGTCATCTGGTGCTGGTACTGGCCCGCAGCTACCTGGCGTCCCGGGCGCCTCTTCAGACCCTGGAAACCCTCGATCACCTGCGGGAACCGCAGAGTGACGATGTCAGAAAAAAAGTCCGTCAGCTGCGCTACGAAGCCCTCCGCCAGCAGCTGCTTTCACTGCCGGCCGGTAGCAGCGAGTGGCAGCGCTTCCAGCCGCTTTTTGCCGAACAGGTCGATCAATTGCTGGGTCAGCAGCCATCCCGAGCGGAAATGGAAAAGGTTCTGGCTGATGCCGAACGGGTTGGCGACAGCGCCAGCGCAAAAAAACTGAAGGTTCTTCTAAAACCGTTTGGCGATGCTCCGGCGCCGCCCGCTCCGGACGGCACACCCGCTGCACACGCGGCGGCCGCGATCGCAGGGCGGGATTACCGCGCAGCGGCCCGGATCTACTTTACGGAGATGCAGGGCAGTCCGACTGCCCGTCAAAAACGGCACTACTTTCTGGCCGGGGTGAAGGCTCTGCAGTCCGGCAATCTGGTGGCCGAAGCCCTGGCGGCCGGAGAGCAACGCATCAACGGCCTGGCCGGGGATCGGGAAACGCTGCTCTTCATGGCCCGCCTGGCCCTGGCCGCCAACCGCCCCGACCGTTCCCAGTTCTACATCCGGCGCGCCCTGGGCATGCCCGGCGAAGGAGGCACGCCGTGATGCCCCCCTTTGTCAGAAAATTGCTGATCGCTTTTTTGCTGGCCCAGAGTCTGGCCACAACGGCCTGGCCGGCACCGGCGGATCGGCCACTGCCCGATATTCAGGCCAGCTATGAGCCGGAACTGTTCGAACTGGCCTACTCGGTTTTCATGGCCAACAGCAGTCTGCCGGAAGCGCTGGCGGTGGCCGAAAAAGCCCTGCAGACGCGTCCCCTCGACAACGCCTGGCGTACGCGGGCGGCCCAGGCCGCCGAATGGAGCGGCCGGCCGGAAGCGGCATTGCAACACTGGTTCCAGCTGGCCGAAAACGGCGCTCCGGAAGCCCGCCAAGCGGCGCTGCGTCTTTCCCGGGCACTGAATGAACTGCCGCTGCGCAAAAAACTGCTGGAGCAGAGTCTGAACCGGGGAGATCAAAGCCCTGATCTGCTGAAGGAGTACCTGGCGGTCGCGGAAGAGCAGGGGCTGCCCCAGGAAGCCTACGACCTGCTGGCTTCAGGTCGGATCCGGAACAAGGGCGATGATCTGCTGGCAAAGCAGGCCCGGCTGGCCGAGATGCTGGGGTGTCCGCTTGACGCGATCGCCGCTTGGGATCAGCTGGCTCTGCTGCGGCCATTGCAGCCCGATGAGACCTTGAAGCTGGCCACGCTCTGGCACGGCCAGGGCAATCCCGACCAGGCCTGGCAGACCATGCAGACCGGCGCCCGCTCTGCCCCACCGGCAGCGCTCAATTTTTGGAGAAGCTATACCGACCTGGCCTGGTCCCGCCAGGAGATCGGCGAAGTCACCCGCGTATCCCGCACTCTGCTGGAACAGGGCACGGCGGTTGAGATCGACTATCAACGCCTGATCATGATCTATCAGCCCAACGAACCGCAGCAGGCCTATGCAACAGCTCTGCTGGGGTGGCAGCGTTTCCGCACCCCGCTGTACTGGTACACGCTGGCGGAAAGCGGACTGCGCAGCGGTCATGAACGCGAGTTGACCGCCTTTTTGAAAGGGCTCAAAGCGGAGGAGCGAAAATTTCTGGCGGAGGACGCCCGTTCCCGGATGCTGATGGCCCAGGTGTACCGCCAGAGCGGCGACATCGCCTCCAGCCTGACGGAAGCCCGGGCCGCCCTGCGGCTGGCTCCCGATAACGGTGACGTCGTATCCTCCTACCTCTGGCTGCTGATCGACCTGCAGCAGACGGCTGAACTGCGCAAACTGGTGCGCGATTGGGAGTGGCGCATAATCAGGCTGCCCGAACTGCGCGAACCGCTGGCGGCGGCGCTGATGCTGCTGGGCAATCCTCCCCGCGCCCTGCGGCTTTACCGGATTCTGGCTCCCGAGCGGCAGAACGACCCGGCCTGGCTGGCTTCCTACGCTGACGTGCTGGAACAGGCCGGATATCCTGAAAGCGCCTGGATCGCCCGCCGTCAGTCTCATCTGCTGTTGGCGCGCCGGCTGCAGAAACCGGCGGATTCCGGGGAAAACGCCCGCCGGGATCTGCTGACCAAAACGCAGCTGCTGATGCATCTGGCGCCCGGCGATGCCTTGAGAGCCGCCATTCAGCGCGTGTCAGCCGAAAAACAGGATGATTTCAGCCGGGGCCTGATCATGGGCTGGGCCATGGCGGGAGGCGCCACCGATCTGGCCCGCCTCTGGAACTGGCGCGCCCTGGCACGGGCCGGGCAGCGCCTGGAGTGGGCCAGCCTGGGACTGGCGCTGGAGGAAAACGACCGGGTCGCCATTGCCGACCTGATCGAATCCAGCCTGGAACGATTGCCCTACCGCGACGCAATCGAGGGGGCCCGGCGCTCCGGTCAGACCCTGCTGGCGGAAACGGTCGCCTTTGAGCAGTTCCAGATCCATGATCGCGACCATCTGCTGGACAAGCAGATCAGGGATCTGTACCAGGAACATCCGGCCAGGTTCCGCGCCCGACTGACGCTGCAGGAGCAGGGAGGAGTCGGTTTTCTGGACGAAGTCCTTTCGTTCTCCTATCCGCTCACCAAACGTCTGACCCTGACGGCCGAGGTCAGCAACAGCGATATCCGCCACCAGAAGCGCGGCGTACTGCGCGAATACCCCAGCAACATCCGGAGCGGATTGCTGGGGCTGCAGCTGCAGCACGAAAAAGGTAAAGTCAGGCTGACGGGAGGGGTGACCGATGCCCTTTACTTCTATCCCTCCCTGGAGCTGGCGGCGGACTGGCATCCCTACAACCGCCTGACGCTGGATCTGCTGCTGCGCCGAGGCTGGCAAGCCACAGAAAGCGTCCCGCTCAGGATCGGCGGCCTGAAGGATGAAGCCGTCATCGGCCTGACGGTGGCCCTGACCCCGCGCGACAGCCTCTCGGGCCGGCTGACCTACCGCAGCCTGCGGGATCAGAAGCGGCGTTCCCTGGCGGACAGTTTTTCGGTTGAAGGGGAAGCAACACACCGGCTGCTGATCGAC
>JAJZRX010000028.1 GCA_021850095.1 Deltaproteobacteria bacterium | reverse complement strand
GAGAAGTGCGCGGCCTGTCATGCCTACACGCTCACCGGCTTCTCCCCCGCTGCGTGCAATTCCTCGCAATGTCACACCGGCAACCTCGTGCAGACCAGCCATCCCAACTACGCGGTCAACGTGGGTATTCCCAACTATTTCGGTGCCAGTGCCGCCTACAGTGGCACAACCAAGCCGGGCGACGGCTATGGCTCCTGCTCCAGCAACTACTGCCATTCAGACGGCAAGGCAACGCCAACCACCTACGCCACCGTAACCTGGGGCAATCCCGCCTCCGGCGCCTGCGGCACCTGCCATGGCGTCAGCGCCGCCGCTCCGCCGGCCTCCGTTCCGCATCTAAAGCACATGGGGGCTGCCAATCAATACCGCTATGCCTGCGCCGAGTGCCACAGCGGCAAGGTCCAGGTTACCGCCGATTCGACCGTCGCTCCGACCTTCACCAACCTGACCAGCCATGTGGACAAGACCCGCAACGTCAAGTTTGACGCCAGCAACGCGTTTGGCAACTATTCCAGCGCCACCCAGTCCTGCCGTAACCTGTACTGTCATTCCACCGGCAATACCAGCGTTGCCGCCGGTGATCTGCCCGCTGTGTACAGCGGCAAAGTCTATGCCCGCCAGACCTGGAACGGTACAGTATCCTGCAACTCCTGCCATGGCCGCTCCACCAGCAACGGCATGCCCGATTACGCCAACGCCGGAGCAGCCGGTTCGGCCACGACCAACAGTCATCTCAAGCATGTGACAAGCAACGCAATTGCCTGTGTTGAATGTCATGAAAAGACCACCAAAAACAATACGACTATCAGAAACACCACACCCAGTAAACATGTTGATGGCGTCAGCCACGATGTATTCTTCAACCTGTCCGGTTTGAGCCCAAGCGGAGTCTACGATGATGTCCTGAAAAAATGTTCGGTGACCTATTGCCATGGAACCGGCGCGTCACTGGCCTGGGGCGGCGCTACCTACTGCAATTCCTGCCATAGCGCCAATCCCGGAATTGCCGGTGGCGGAGGGGTTAACAACTGGGGTGCTACGCCGCTTAGCGCCCATAAGCTCCACATTGAAGAGAGCAGCACACTGCCCTCGAAATACAGCAACTACTCCGCCGGTAATTTGAGCGGCAATTCGACCACCTACCGCTTTGGCTGCGCCTCGTGCCACAATCCAGCCCAGACGGCCCATGTCAGCGGCTATGCCAGCGGCAGCTACCGCGCCCAGGTTTTCTTCGGTTATACCTCACCCGGCAAGAAACCAACCTACACCTACACCGGTACGGCCGGAACAGCCGACAACGGTTTTGTCTGGTCGACCGGCAGCGCTGTCTGCAACAGCACCTATTGCCATTCAAATGGCAACGGTGGGGTAGGCGCGGCGGTCAGTTGGGCAACACATACCGCTTCCGGAAACTGTGGGGTGTGCCACGGCACTGCAACCAGCAATACCTTGTCGGGTAAACATCAGGCCCATGTCAACAATGCTGCAGTCTTTAATACCAACACCGGTTTTGGTTGTGTCGAGTGCCACGCCAGGACCGTCAGCAGCAATTCCGTGATCGGCGACAAACGAAATCACGTCAACAAATTCAAAGACTATTCCGGTCTTCGAGCCAGCAAGAGCTATAACAAGGAAACAAAATCATGCAGCAGCTTTTATTGCCACAGTAATGGCAATACCGGAAACCTGTTGTATGTAAATCCGGCCGCGTGGACATCGGTCACCGGTTATGGCTGTAATGCTTGTCATGGAACCCTCAAGGCTACCGGCGAACCCGATTACAGCAACGGTGGCGCCGGCAGCAGCACTGCCAACAGTCACGCTATCCACATAATCCGTCTGAATATCACCACCACGACAGGTTGTCTCTATTGTCATTCCGAGACGGTAGACAGTGTCACGTCCAACAAGCTGAGTAATGTGTCACCAATGAAGCATGTCAACGGAGTTATTGACGTAAAAGCGGGGGGAACCTTCAAAAGCACTTCGGTTTCCTTTACCTTCAGCAACGGCACCTGTACCAACATCTCCTGCCACGGTAATACAACCGCAGCATGGGGTGGTACCTCCTGTCTTGGCTGCCATTCCGTGGTGCAGGGCAACCGGATTGCCGTCAAGGATCATTTTGATGGTTCTTCGCATCACATCCAGGGATCGGCAGTTACCGATGGCAAGTGTTATCAGTGCCACTGGGAGGCCAATGATGCTACTGGATACATCAACCCGGCCTATCATGGCGGCACCGCTGTGGCGAGCGGGGCGGCCGGGGTAAGTCTGGTTGTGCACGATGCCGGTTCACGGCCTGCGGCATACACTGCCGGTAAGTTTGTTGTTTATACATCCGGTGGAGCTTCCAACAGCAGCCGTGCCCAGCTTGTCAAAATAAATACCCACTGCATCAGCTGCCACAAAGCGGCTAATGATGCTTATCAGCCCTTCGGTGATGGCAAAACGCCGAAGCAGTATGCCTGGGACAATACCAGCATTGATGCCCGCTATTCCCAGGCTGGTACGACTACCTGGGGCAAATATCCAACAACCGCCAACGCTGCCCAGAAGAACATCAGCAAGTCTTTTTCAGCCCATGGCAACGCCGCCGGTAATGCCCGTGGCTGGGATACCACCGACGGTGTGGACGGTGCCATTACCAATACGAGCGGTGCGATCAATGTCCTCTGTTTTGATTGTCATAATTCACACGGCAGCACAGCCACCGGTATCATGAGCAGCTATTCCAGCGCCACCGGCCGCAACAAGGGCGGCCTCCTCAAAACTACCACCAACGGCAAGGGGGGCTATACCGCCACCTACACGCCGACGGCCGGAGGCAGCGCGGCATCTCCCAACTTTAACGCCTACAATCCTGGAGCCGACCTTTGCTTTGATTGCCATAACACCCAGACAAAGAGCGCCAGCGTCCCCTGGGGCTATAGCAGCGACTTCGGCGGTACCGCCGGCAAGCCGGTTTACGGCTACTGGGATACGGCCTATTTCGGCGACGGGTTGTTTGGTCCAGAATCGCGCTATGCCTACAAAGCGCTCCATGGTGCGAACATGGGTGGGCACTTCGGCAAATCGTCCGCAATGAATACTACCCCTGCCAAGCAGATCATGGGACTCTGCACACCTTGCCACGATCCGCACGGGGTCAGCATCATGACCCCTGCCAATCAGCCCTACATGGTGCCGCTTCTGAAGGGTACCTGGGTCACCTCTCCCTATAAGGAGGATGTGGCACCGCTAATCAAGACCGAGAACAGGGGCGGTGCCAGCAGCAGAGGGCCGAACACCCATCCGGTCGGCAGCACACCGCAATACCGCATCGATCAGAATACGTTCCAGACCGGCAGCACCTACTGGGCTTTCACCAACGGGAATACGCTCCAGACGATTGCCGATACAAACTTTGCCGGTCTCTGTATCCAGTGCCACACTAAAGCGGTTATCAACCCGAACAGTTCCACGACCTGGAAATCCATGGACCGGATTCACAATACGGTCAAGGGGTGGGGCGGGGTGGGGGCCAATGCCGGTAACGCGGTCCATGCCTACACCTGTTCCAAATGCCACGCACCCCACAACGCCCGCTTGCCGCGGCTGATGGTTTCCAACTGCCTCGACTCCAAACATCGTGGGCGAGTTGCTTCGGGCGGCGTTTTTGGCAATACGTCCGATAGTGACACCAGAGGTGCCGGTGGTGGCCGTGGCCCCATGGGAGGAGGGGGCAGTGGCTCCAACGAAATAAACCAGGGCCCCTGGTTCTTCAGCAAGAACAATCCACCTACACAAAGTACGACGGCCAATGTGCGTACCTGCCATAATGTTGCCGGAGCAGGAGGCGACGGCACGACTGACCCGCTGCAGCTCTGGAACACCAAGACAACCTGGTAGGAGCGGTAATGATTGTGTGAGACAGGCTCGTAATGGAGATGAGTATGAAAAGGTTGATCATCTGCAAGCTGGTTGTCGGGTTGCTTTTGCTGGCGGGGCCGGGAGTAATTGCTCCTGTGGTCTGGGCGGAAGAAATCAGGGTGGCCGGAGAGTATTATACCGAGGATTTTATACTGCAGCCGCTGAAAGAGCCATTCAAGTCAGCAACCGGTATTTCCCTGGCGGTTCGCCTTGTGATGATACCTGATGCCTTCCGGGAGCTGATGGGTCACTCCCTGGATGCATTCGTGAACAGTCTGCCGGATGAAGAGTTGCTTCAGGAGCTTAACGCAGCTGCCCCGGAAGTCGATCAAAGTTTAATCCGGTCAACTAAAATTGCAAAGATACCGGTTTCCGTGGTAGTTGCCAAAGCGAATCCCTTTGTCAGGCTGTCCAGGCAGGAGCTGAAATCGGTTTTTACCGGCAAGATAACGTCATGGAAGGAATTGGGCGGTAAAGACGAAGCCATTCGCATCATCAGGCCCTGGGGGTCTACGGTACGAAGCGCCCTTCGTTTCCAGGTCATGGATGGTGAAAAGTATGCAGCTGATATGGTTCCACCTGGAAACTGGGAAGGCACACGAAAACTTGTGTCGGATGATGTTTATGCGATCAGCATTTTGCCGACGGATCTTGTGGATGATTCGGTCAAGGTGCTGGAATCACCCGAAATAGCCCAGTTTGCTACGGTATTGACCAAAGGTGAGCCTTCAGCGCCAGTTCGTAAGTTTATCGACTATGTCCAAGGCGAGGGAGTGCGATACCTCAAGATTTTTCCTTGACGATAATTGAAGCAGTGTTTTGGAATCATGGCCGAATAAGATTGTGTTTCGATGTCTGGACGTACAACCAAACCCTGCTGATCCGCAGCCTGCAATGGGAGCGGATTTGAAATCAATCCCCTCGAGACTTTCATTGTCATTTGGCCTCTTTTGCACTGCCTGCAAAAAGAGGCTTTTTGTTGATCGGAGTGATTGAATAAGGGTAAGCTGTTACGGAAGGATCGGCTTGACTAACGTGCCGTTCAGAAGGCATCATGTAGTTGGAATACAGTCAAGGAGGAGCGAATGAAACGATCTATGGTTGTATTATTGCTTGCCATGCTGGTCGCGAGTCAAGTTTATGCTGCAGATAACAGCTGGTATCAGGGCGACGAGCGCTGTCCACCCCCCAAGGATGATGGAACTTACTCCGCCCCCTACAACGCTCTGGATCATCCCCACGATTACCCTACCTTTGCCGGAGCCGACCAGTCGGGCTGGTCCTGCTCCTATCAGCGCGAGGACGGGACTGTTGTCCAGTACGGCGACAGCCGCTCGCCCCAGCAGCAATGGCTGGATCTGTGGGGCGGCAATGATAACGATTGAGGTTGAGATGGTGCCAGACGGCGCTACTTCATCAATATCTTCAAGGCCTGTTTTAACAAACCTTCCACCGATACCCCGCCGCTGGCGTCCAGCCCGGCCAGCGCCTTGCGCACCTGCGGTTCCTTGTAGCCCAGGTTGAGCAGGGCCGAGATGACATCTTCCGTCACATCTTCCTCCGGTATCTGTCGCAATTCCATGGCCGGCAGCGAGGACAGATCCAGCTTTCCAGCCTTGTCTTTCAGCTCCAGCACCAACCGCTCGGCGGTTTTCTTGCCGATGCCCGGTATGGTAGACAGCTTGTGGATGTCGCCCTGTGCCAGGGCCTGGGCCAGCGGGCCGGGCTGGATGTTGGAAAGGATGTCGCGGGCCAGTTTTGGGCCGACACCGGTGACGGAAATAAGTAGCTGAAAAAAGGATTTCTCCAGCCGGGTGCGGAAACCGTAGAGCTGAATGGCGTCCTCGCGCACGCTGGTGTGGATGTGCAGGCAGGCCAAGCCGCCTTCCTCGGGCAGTTCGTAATAGGTCGAAAAGGGGATCAGCACCCGATAGCCGACCCCGCCCACATCCAGGATGATGTGGTCGGGCGATTTATGGGCGATTTTTCCGGTCAAAAGCGCAATCATAATTTCATATCCCTCCAGGATGTTTTTTGGCGCTTCGCCGTCACAACACCCCCTGTTTTCTGTTTCAATCCGTAGGAATTGATGTGGCAGACCGCCACGGCCAGGGCATCCGAGGCATCCGCCTGTGCGATCTCCGGCAGCCCCAGCAGGGACTTGAGCATCTTCTGTACCTGTCCCTTTTCGGCGCGCCCCTGGCCGACGACCGCCTGCTTGACCTGCAGGGCCGAATATTCGGCCACCGGCAGGTTGGCGTGCACCGCAGCAACAATCGCCGCGCCTCGGGCTTGGCCGAGCTTGAGGGCGCTCTGGACGTTGGTGGAGAAGAAGATGTTTTCGATGGCGACCTGATCGGGTCGGTACTGGGCAATAATCTCGGACAGGCCGTCGAAGATCCGCTTCAGCCGGCCGGGGAAATCATCGGCGCTGTCGGTGAAAATGGCGCCGTTGTCCACATGGACGAGCCGGTTTCCTGATTGGTCGACAATACCGTAGCCGGTGATGCGCGAGCCGGGATCGATGCCTAAAACCCGCATCTAAAATCCGCAGCCGCCGCCGTTTCGGGCGTGGTATTTCTGATGATAGGCTTCGGCTTCCCAGAAGGTGACGGCCGGAACGATTTGGGTGACGATCCTGCGGCGCAGGCGGCCGGAACGGTCGAGCTGTTCCCGTGCTTCTTCCGCTATCCGCTGCTGCTCGGCGGAGTGATAGAAGATGGCCGAACGGTACTGGTCGCCGATGTCGGGTCCCTGACGGTTGAGCTGGGTCGGGTCGTGGCACTCCCAGAAAATCTTCAGCAGCTCCGGGTAGGATATGGCGGATGGGTCGAAGGTGATTTCCAGCGCTTCGGCATGACCGGTGCCGTGGCCGCAGACATCCCGGTAGGTTGGGTTTTCCGTGCGCCCGCCGGTGTAGCCGACCCGGGTGGCCAGCACACCGGGAAGCGACATGAAGGCGTCTTCCACTCCCCAGAAGCAGCCGGCGGCAAATGTGGCTTTTTCAGTCATGCAAACCTCCCCAAGCAGAAAGGGGCTCGTTAGAGCCCCTTGGATGCTTACATCATCTTTTCCATTTCTTCGGATGAGATGTCGAAGTTGGAATAAACGTTTTGGACATCGTCGTTGTCCTCCAGCCGATCCATCAGTTTGAGCATGTTCTCGGCCTGTTTGCCTTCCAGTACGACCTGGGTCTGGGGAATCATGGTGGTTTCGGCGTTCAGGTGCTTGAAACCCTTGGCTTCCAGCGCCTCGCGAACTTCGATGAAGGAGCCCGGCTCGGTCGTCACCTCGATCTGTTCGTCCTGCTCGGCCACATCTTCGGCGCCGGCTTCGATGGCGGCCTCGAAGAGTTGGTCAAAATCGACCGATTTATCATAAACGATCAGTCCCTTTTTGTCGAACATCCAGGCCACACAGCCGGCCTCGCCCATGTTGCCGTTGCATTTGGTGAAGATGCTGCGGATATCGGAAACGGAACGGTTGCGGTTGTCGGTCATGACTTCCACCAAAACGGCCGCGCCGCCGGGGCCGTAGCCCTCATAAACGATCTCCTCGTAAGTGACCCCCTCCATGCCGCCGGCGCCCTTCTTGATGGCCCGCTCGATATTGTCCTTGGGCATGTTTTCGGCCTTGGCCTTGTCAATGGCGGTTCTCAAACGGGGGTTGGCGGCCGGATCTCCACCGCCAAGTTTTGCGGCAACCGAAATCTCCTTGATGATCTTGGTGAAAACCTTGCCGCGCTTGGCATCGGCCGCGCCCTTTTTGTGTTTGATTGTGCTCCATTTATTATGACCTGACATCGCGAGCGCTCCTTTTGGGTTTCATTATGAATTAATATTTGTCGGGACTTGTGGGAAATGACAAAAACGATCGTTTTTTTGTTGCCATAAAAAGCGGCAGATACTAGCATACGGGCATATCTCTGTCCAGAGGTAAATTGACGTCTGCAAAGGAACCGGACCATGGCCATTCAACGCAACAGCCTGGTATGTCTTGTACTTATTGTTCTGACAGCACTGTCTATCACCGGCTGCAGCGCCCTCAAGCCGGTCTACGTTGGTGAAATGCCGCCGCTGCTTTCCCAGGATGAGGTCATCCGGCCCTATATCAAGCTTGGCCGGGTGCAGGTCACCCGCGAAACCTACGGCACCGACTACACCATGACCCCAGATATCAAGGAGTGGGGCAGTAATGCGGTACGGATGGAAGCTGGAAAAATGGGGGCCGATGCGGTCATGTTTCTGGAGATAACCGGCGGCACCACGGTCTACGGTATTCTCCCCTCAACCGAATACCGTGCCAGCGGTGTTGCCATTAAATTCAAATAGGGCTTGACAGGATGGCGAATAATTTTATATAAGTGCGTTCCTGTAATTTCATCGGCGCCGTAGCCAAGTGGTAAGGCAGAGGTCTGCAAAACCTTTATTCAGCGGTTCAAATCCGCTCGGCGCCTCCAATAAATTCAAAGGGTTAGCTCTGGCGAGCTAACCCTTTGTTGCTTTTTTGGCTCCCTCTGTGGCTCCTCGTTTGTCCACTCCATCTATTTCGAAAAAATCTCCTTTAGGAATTTCCTCGTTTGCGCCCAGGAATCACGATCGGCTTTCCTGTTGTAGGCCAGGGGCAGTTTGAACTGTACGGCAACAGCGTCCGCAGCGGGATTGGTGAAGCTGTGCTGCACCCCCGGATATCCCACGTAGCGGAATGAAGCCCCCGCTCTGGTCATTTCTTCCTTGAAGGCGGCTACCTGTTCAGCCGGGATCATTGTGTCCGCATCACCGTTGAAGACCAGAACCCTGGCTTTCACCATGCCTTCTTTTGCCGGGGAGTCGGTTGCCAGGCTGCCGTGAAAGCTGACGACCCCTTTCAGGTCGGCGCCCTGACGGGCCATGTGCAGAACAACGCCGCCGCCGAAGCAGTATCCGATGGCGGCGATCCGCTCCGGATCAACTGCCGGCTGTTTTTTGATATACTCCAGAGCGGCGTTGAAGCGGGCCTCGCCAACCGGTTTGTTCTTCATCACCTCAACGGCGAATTTGCCGGCATCGTCCGGATGCCGGGCGGTTTTTCCGTCACCGAACATATCTACCGCAAGGGCGACATAGCCCTGTTCAGCCAGCATTCTGGCCCGTTTGCGGGCATATTCGTTATGTCCCCACCATTCATGAACCACCAGAACAGCGGGACGTTTGCCCTTCAAGGACGTGTTCTGTGCCAGATACCCTTTCAGAAGCGTGTCTCCGGCTTTGTATTCCACCTCACTGCCGCTTACTTTTGCTGCTGCGGTTGAAGAAATGAACAGTGTGACTGCCAGGCCGAGTACGATCCAGAAGCGTGTTTTCATAATGTCCTCCCGTGGTTTAGTGCCGTTGATTAGCCGAAACGATAAACGGACCGCCCGTCCTGGTACAGCTCGATCGGGCCGTCCTGGGAAACCTTGATGACCTTGCCGAAGAACGAGGCCGCGCTGGCGGCCGTGGTTCGTCCGCCGCCGGTAACCACCTCCCGGGCGTGGGAGGTGTCGAAGATGAAGCCGGTCTCCATCAGTCGGCCGCTGGTGTTGAAGACCGTCATTCCGTCGGCCGAGAGGATGCGCAGCAGAATTCCGGCTCGTTTCAGTTCACTGATGGTGCGTCTTTTTACCCGGCCGATCAGGAGCTTTCCGATCGGATCATCACCCCCCACCGAGCCTTTCTTCAGTGCCGCCAGTTTGCGCGCCCCCTGGTCGTAGACCAGTATGACTGTGCCGTGCCGTTCCTTGGAAAGGGCGTAGACCGTCCAGAGCAACTCGTCGATGGACTCGGCGTCGATGCTCCCGGCCAGAAACGAGCGGAAGATGTCCGGGTCAAAAATGGCCCAGGTCCCTTTGCGCCGTACCAGCAGCTTGGCCGGACTGATCAGCACTTCGATCTCCGAGGCATCGTTGACCGTCACGGCAAAGGCTCCCCGCCCGGCGCGCCGCACCATGGAAAAAATCTCCCGCTGGGTCAGTCGCTCTATATCAGTGTACATGGCGGTCGGGGAGGTGCGCAGGACGCCGGTAACCTGCATCTGGATATTGGCGACAAAGAAGAGGTTGGTGCCGTCAACGAAGCGGTAGGGCAGGGGGTTGTTGAAAAAGGCCGGGGATATGTTCTCGTGCGGCTGTAGCGGCATCAGGGAGTGACGTCGCTCCCGCACCAGTTTGCGCAGCAGCGGCAGTGTCGTTCGATGCACGATGAAACCGGTCGTGGCCGGTTTCCCTTCGTAGCGCTGATAAGAAAGGTTTTTCAGCAGCTGGATCAATTGCTGGATCGGCCAGAAGCCTTTGCGGTGATCGCCCCGCAGCGCGCGGGCCACGGTGATGTCCATGATCGAGGCCAGCAGCGCCGTGCGGAACTGGGCTGAATAGCCTTCATGCTGAAAACCGTTATACAGGCCCGAAAAGGCGGTCAGCAGCTCACGGCAGAAGGCTGCCTCGCTGCGGGTGAAGGAAACCGCTTCCCGCCGGGCCGTGAAGCGGTAGGGATGCTCTTCGATAGAAATGCTTTCGCTGATTGAATTCTCATCGGCGGCACTTATTGTATCGCCGGGGAGCAGGTCAACCTCGGCGCCGCCCAAAAAAGAGCTGATGTTTCCCCTGATGGCATCGAATGCGGTAATCGGCATGAACGCTCCCGTTTTGCAGTGACTTACCGTCGGCAGATCTTAATTTGAATCACACCTCACTTTTTACTCCTCGGCGGGAATATCAGTCAATCACAAACAGTTGGGGGTGCTGTCAGCAGCTAACGTTCACTTTGATTGCTTCAAGGCGCTGTTCAAGGGGGCGGTTTCCTGTGTGAACAGCGCAAACTCTTTCAATCTTACTTGTCCGTATAAATAATGCTGTACTTGAAAGTGGCTGGTTCCAGCCAGTCGATGATCTTGCCATCCACAACGGCAAAGGGATACATCAGATAATTGAGCGTCTCGCCCGGTTGCGGGGGATTCAGGATCAAATCCCGCCCGGCGGAGAGTTTTACCCGGTAGGGGTCGATTCCGCCCCAGAAATAAACCCGATACTCTGCCGTTTTGGCGGATTCCAACGTGAGCTTCTCGGTCAGCATTGCCTTGCGCACGTCTGCGGGGTCGACCGGCACCCAGCCATAGCCGGGAAGATAAAACTCCGCCCAACAGTGCTGCCAGGTCGTCACATCCTCGCGTTCCTTTTTGCCCATCCGGATGCCGAATACCTCCCGTGAAGGAACGCCGGCCGCACGGGCTAGCGCTACGAAGACCGAATGTATATCGGCGCATTTGCCGCCCGGTTTAGCCAGCAGCGCGCAGACATCTCCGGCGCCGCAGCCACGGGTATTGGGGTCACGATAGGTGTTTTCGCAGGTCCAGTCATAAATGGCCCTGGCTTTCTCCAGTACTGTTTTCTTGCCGGCGGTGATCCGGGCGGCCAACTTTCCCACCTCGCCATCAAGCGGGCCCAACTTGGTCGGCTGCAGGTAAAAGGCATAGTCGGCCGGATCCCAGGCCACTTCTTTAAGCGGAAAATCCCGGCGCAGCACTTCGTTGCGTTTGGCTTTGAACGTGAAGTTCAGCTTGCGGCTGGCAGTTCCCTTTTCCCAGCGCGCGTACAGCATGGGGGTGCTGTGGGTGCTGTCGGCATAAACAGCCGAACGCATATAATCTCCGGAAACCGTGATGTCGGTAATCTCCTGGTCCTTGTCGGAAACCGGATAGGGTATCCATAATTCCGTGGCTCCCGCGCTGGTGTGAGAAGAAAGATCAACCGCCATGCTGATTGTTCCGGAATGGCTTTTCGCCAGAACCATGCTTGCTGTAACAAGCATGATCAGCAGTGAAGAAAAAATAATGCGAAAAGACTTGATGCGGTACATGAGATGCTCCCTTGTCTGGAATTAGTTTCAAACAGGCCGGTAGCTTAATCGAGCAGTGGCGGTTGGTCAAACTGGTAATAACGATAAACAGGCTGCAATCGATCGTTTGCCTGAATGGGGCAGCCCGAATGACTGTCAGCGGGACAAATTTATTATATATCAACTCTATAGATAATATAAAAATAATTCTTGACAGGTATGCTTTATTTTGTAATTATCAGATCAATTAAATCTACCAATTCTATAGAAAGAGGATCGTGAAATGAAATTCAAGCAAATCGCACTACCCCTGGCAGCGATTGCAATGGCCCTTTCCACAGCAACTGCAGCCCTGGCCGCCAACGTGACCCTGCTGAACGTTTCCTATGACCCGACCCGCGAGCTGTACACGGATTTTAACAAGTCCTTCGCCGCCTACTGGAAAAGCAAGACCGGCGATACGGTCACGGTCAAACAGTCCCATGGCGGCTCGGGCAAACAGGCCCGCTCGGTTATTGACGGTCTGCAGGCGGACGTAGTCACCCTGGCGCTGGCCTACGACATCGACGCCATTGCCGAAAAAGGGCTGATCAAAACAGGCTGGCAAAAAGAGCTGCCCCACAACAGCTCGCCCTACACCTCCACCATCGTATTCCTGGTGCGCAAGGGCAACCCCAAGAAGATCAAAAACTGGGACGACCTGATCAAACCGGGCGTATCGGTCATTACTCCCAACCCCAAGACCTCCGGCGGAGCCCGCTGGAACTACCTGGCTGCCTGGGCATTCGCCCTGCATCAGCCGGGCGGCAACGATGCCAAGGCCAAGGAGTTTGTTGCCAAACTGTTCAAAAACGTACCGGTGCTTGATTCCGGTGCACGCGGTTCCACCAACACCTTTGTTCAGCGCGGCCTGGGCGATGTTCTGCTGGCCTGGGAAAACGAAGCCTTTCTGGCGCTCAACGAACTGGGGCCGGACAAGTTTGATGTTGTAACCCCTTCAGAAAGCATCCTGGCTGAACCTCCGGTCACGGTGATCGACAAGGTGGCCGACAAGCATGGCACCCGCCGTGTGGCCGAAGAATACCTGAAATATCTCTACAGCGACGAAGGGCAAAAAATCGCCGCCAAGCACTATTATCGCCCGATCAATACCAAGATTCCGACCAAGCTGGCCAAATTAAAACTCTACACAATAGACGACAAAGCCTTTGGCGGCTGGCAGAAGGCCCAGAAAACACACTTTGCCGATGGCGGTACTTTTGACCAGATCTATGGATCAAAAAAGTAACCGGGAAACCCCCATGAAACTCTTTAAACAGCACAACAACGTACTACCCGGCTTTGGGCCGACTCTGGGATTTACCATATTCTACCTGAGCCTGATCGTGTTGATCCCGCTTTCGGCGCTGGTATTCAGAACCGCCGGCCTGAGCTGGGGCGAATTTGTCAGCACCGTCACCGCTCCCCGGGTGCTGGCTTCCTACAAAGTAACCTTTGGCGCGGCCCTGGCCGCCGCTCTGATCAACTCGATCTTCGGCGTACTGGTGGCCTGGGTGCTGGTGCGCTACCGTTTTCCCGGCCGGCGGATCGTGGATGCGCTGGTGGATCTTCCCTTTGCCCTGCCGACCGCCGTGGCCGGTATCACCCTGGCCACGATCTATTCGCCCAACGGTTGGGTCGGGCGCTTTCTGGAGCCGCACGGCATCAAGGTGGCCTTTACACCGCTCGGGATCGTACTGGCCATGACCTTTATCGGCCTGCCATTTGTGGTGCGCACCGTTCAACCGGTGGTGGAAGAGATCGACAGCGAACTGGAAGAGGCCGCCGTCTGCCTGGGGGCCAGCCGCTGGCAAACCCTGCGGCGGGTGATCTTCCCCATGCTGCTGCCGTCGATCCTGACCGGATTTGCCCTGTCATTCGCCCGCGCAGTCGGCGAATACGGTTCGATCATCTTCATCGCCGGCAACATGCCGATGGTCTCGGAAATCACCCCGCTACTGATCATCACCAAACTGGAACAGTTCGATTATCAAGGCGCCACCGCCATCGCCTGTATCATGCTGCTGACGTCGTTTTCGATGCTTCTGGTCATCAACCTGCTGCAGAAGTGGAGCAGAAAGTACGCGGAATAACAAAAGGCAAGGGTCCGAGGTTCATATGTCTGCACCAACCAAAACATACGCTGCAAAAAACAATCCTGGCCGGGCCCAGACCGAACCGGCCGCCGTGCGCTGGCTGCTGATCGCGGTGGCGCTGATCTTTCTGGCCCTGTTCCTGCTGCTTCCCCTGGCGGCCGTCTTCAGCCAGGCCTTCGACAAAGGACTTGCGGTCTATCTGGAAGCCCTGCGGGAACCGGACACCCTCTCATCGATCAAACTGACGCTGATAACTGCCGCCGTGACCGTACCACTCAATCTCTTCTTCGGTGTTACCGCGGCCTGGGCCATCGCCAAGTTCAGCTTTCCGGGCAAAGGTCTGCTGATCACGCTGATCGACCTGCCGTTCTCGGTCTCGCCGGTCATCTCCGGTCTGATCTATGTCCTGATCTTCGGTCTGCAGGGCTGGCTGGGACCCTGGCTGCAGGAGCATGACATCCGGATCGTCTTCGCCGTGCCGGGTATCATCCTGGCCACCATATTTGTCACCTTTCCCTTCGTGGCCCGCGAGCTGATCCCGCTGATGGAGGCCCAGGGCAAGGAAGAAGAAGAGGCCGCCCTGGTGCTGGGAGCCAGTGGACTGCAGACCTTCTTCCGGGTAACCCTGCCCAACGTCAAATGGGGCATCATCTACGGTGTGATTCTCTGTAACGCCCGCGCCATGGGCGAGTTCGGCGCCGTTTCGGTCGTCTCCGGCCACATCCGGGGCATGACCAACACCGTCCCGCTGCATGTGGAAATTCTCTACAACGAATACAACTACACCGCCGCCTTTGCGGTGGCCTCGCTCCTGGCTTTTCTGGCGTTGATCACTCTGATGGTCAAGACGGTGGCCGAGTGGAAGGTCCGGCAACAGCTAGAGAATAATTAAAGTCGTTTTTCACGCGGAGTCGCGGAGAACGCGGAGTAAACCAAGATCAAATGTCTAAAGTTCTTTGGGTTAAACCACAAAACAATTCGTTTTTGACTTTCTCCGCGCTCTCCGTGCCTCCGCGTGAGATAAATAGCTTTTGGAAATTCAGATCCAATGAAGGGTTAAATATGAGTATCGAAATCGAAAACATAAGCAAACAGTTCGGCAGTTTCAACGCCCTCCAGGACGTCTCGCTTGCCATCCCTTCCGGTGAACTGGTGGCGCTTCTGGGGCCATCCGGCTCCGGCAAGACGACCCTGCTGAGGATCATTGCCGGACTGGAGACGGCAGATCAGGGCCGCATCCTGTTCAACGGCCAGGACACGACCCAGAGCCATGTGCGTGAGCGTCGGGTTGGTTTTGTCTTCCAGCACTACGCACTGTTCAAGCATATGACCGTCTTCGACAATGTGGCTTTCGGTCTGAATGTTCGCCCCCGTGCTGCCCGGCCCTCCAAAGCGGAAATAAAGGACAAGGTCATCGAATTGCTGCGACTGGTGCAGCTGGAAGGTCTGGCTGGTCGCTATCCCGGCCAGCTCTCGGGCGGCCAGCGCCAGCGCATAGCCCTGGCCCGCGCCCTGGCGGTGGAGCCGCAGGTGCTGCTTTTGGACGAACCTTTCGGCGCCCTGGATGCCCAGGTGCGGGCCGAACTGCGCCGCTGGCTGCGCAGGTTGCACGACGAGATCCATGTCACCAGCGTCTTTGTAACCCACGACCAGGAAGAAGCCCTGGAAGTGGCCGACCGGATCGTGGTTATGAACAAGGGCAGGATCGAACAGGCCGGCACCCCCGACCAGGTTTACGAACACCCGGCCAACCCGTTCGTGCTGAACTTCCTGGGCAACGTCAACCTGTTCCATGGTCGGGCTCATCAAGCCGGCGGCGTCCAGCACGATACAAATGAAAAGTCGGTCTCCTACGTCCGTTCCCACGACATCGAGATCGAGCGCAGCCCCCAGGATTCAACGGCATTGAAGGCCGAGATCAAGCATATCCAGAAACTGGGTCCGGCGGTGCGGGTGACCCTGTCCATCGAAGGCAACCCCGAGCTGGTGGAGGCCGAACTGACCCGGGACGTGTTTCAGGGTCTGGGACTGCAGCCGGGCGAGCAGGTTTATGTCAGGCCGCGGCAAGTCAGAGTGTTTGTCGAAGATTACCAGATTTAGGAGGTCAGCATGCCAATCAGCATTCCCGAAATATCTCCGGACGCCAGCCCGACTGAAATCCTCCAGGCCGGTATTGCGGCAGCCAATGGGCCGGTTTCCCTGGCCTGCTCCTTCTCGCTTGAGGATGTGGCCATTATCGACATTGCGACCAAGAACGGACTCAACCTGGGTGTCTTCGCCCTTGACACCGGCCGGCTGAATGAAGAAACCTACGAAGTGGCCGATGCCCTGACCGAAAGATACCGCCTCAAGATCGACTGGTACTTTCCCCGGCATGAAGAGGTTGAGCAGCTGGAACGGGAGAAAGGTCTCTTCTCCTTCCGCGAATCGCTGGAAAACCGCCATGAATGCTGTCATATCCGCAAGGTCGAACCGCTTTCGCGGGCGCTGAAGGAGCTGAAGGGGTGGGTGACCGGCATGCGCCGCGAACAGAGCGTTACCCGCGCTGATCTGAAGGCCGTCGAACCGGATAGTGCCAACGGCGGCATACTTAAGATCAATCCACTGATAAGCTGGACCGAACGCCAGGTCATGGAGTACGCCAAGGAAAACAACCTGCCGACCAACCGGCTTTACCAGCAGGGCTACCGCTCCATCGGCTGTGCCCCCTGCACGCGGGCCATCGGCCCTTGGGATCAGGTCCGGGAAGGGCGCTGGTGGTGGGAAAACCCGGAACATAAAGAGTGCGGACTGCACCGGAGATGATGTAACCCCTCCTGGCCTCCCCTTAACGTAAGGGGAGGAACGTATCTTCTCCCTCTTACGTTAAGAGGGAGGCAGGGGGAGTTATGAAAGAGTCATAGGAGAAAATATATGAGCACAAATCTGACCCATCTTCAGCAGCTGGAAGCCGAAAGCATCCATATCCTCCGTGAGGTGGTGGCCGAATTCGATAACCCGGTCATGCTCTACTCGATCGGCAAGGACTCGGCCGTCATGCTGCACCTGGCCCGCAAGGCCTTTTACCCGGCCCCGCCGCCCTTTCCGCTGCTGCACGTGGATACCACCTGGAAGTTTCGCGAGATGATCCAGTTTCGGGACCGGATGGCGACCGAATGCGGCATGGATCTGATCGTGCACGTCAACGAAGAAGGGGTCCGCCAGGGCATATCGCCCTTTACCCACGGCTCGGCGCTGTATACCGATATCATGAAAACCGAGGGGCTCAAACAGGCACTGGATAAGTACAAGTTCGATGCCGCCTTCGGCGGAGCCCGGCGGGACGAGGAAAAGTCCCGGGCCAAGGAGCGAATCTTCTCCTTCCGCAGCGCCAACCACCGCTGGGACCCCAAAGAACAACGCCCGGAACTCTGGAACCTGTATAACACCCGGGTCAAACCAGGGGAAAGCATCCGGGTCTTCCCGATTTCCAACTGGACCGAACTGGATGTCTGGCAGTACATCCACCTGGAGCAGATCCCGATCGTGCCGCTGTACTACGCCGCAGTCCGGCCGGTGGTGGAGCGGGACGGCATGCTGATCATGGTGGACGACGATCGACTGGAGTTGAAACCGGGTGAACAGGTACAGTACAAGTCGGTTCGCTTTCGCACCCTGGGCTGCTACCCCCTGACCGGCGCCGTAGAATCGGAGGCCGATACCCTGCCCGAGATCATCCAGGAGATGCTGCTGACCCGCACCTCGGAACGCCAGGGTCGCCTGATCGACCATGACCAGGCCGGGAGTATGGAAAAGAAGAAGCAGGAAGGATACTTTTAAAACATTTGCCACAGAGATCACAGAGTACACAGAGGAACTGCTTCCACAAGGCTCAAATGGTTTGAAGATTTCTGCTTGCTCTGTGCTCTCTGTGTCCTCTGTGGCTGAATAGAAAGGTTTTTTATGGCACATCAATCTGAATTAATAGAAAGCGACATCCTGGCCTATCTCAGAAGCCAGGAAGAAAAATCACTGTTGCGCTTCATCACCTGCGGCAGCGTGGATGACGGCAAGAGCACCCTGATCGGGCGTCTGCTGTGGGATTCCAAGATGGTCTTCGAGGACCAACTGGCGGCGCTGGAAGCGGACAGCAAAAAGGTCGGCACCCAGGGGGGCGCCATCGACTACGCCCTGCTGCTGGACGGACTGCAGGCGGAACGCGAACAGGGCATCACTATCGACGTGGCCTACCGCTTCTTCTCCACCGACAAACGCAAATTCATCGTCGCCGACACCCCCGGCCATGAACAATACACCCGCAACATGGTCACCGGCGCCTCCACCGCCCAAGTGGCGGTCATCCTGGTGGACGCCCGCAAAGGGCTACTGACCCAGACCCGCCGTCACAGCTTTCTGGTCTCGCTGGTCGGCATCCGCCACGTCGTGCTGGCGATCAACAAAATGGACCTGATCGAATACGACCAGCAGCGCTTCGAGACCATAGTAAAAGATTATGAACAATTTGCCGCCCCGCTGGGATTTGCCTCCATCACCGCCATCCCGCTTTCGGCCTTGAACGGCGACAACATGATCGAAGCCAGCGCCAAGACCCCCTGGTACAGCGGCCCGACCCTGATGCATTTCCTGGAGACCCTCCCGGTGGCAGGGGACAACCGGGACCAGCCCTTCCGCATGCCGGTCCAGTGGGTCAACCGCCCCCATCTCGACTTCCGTGGCTTCTGCGGAACGATTGCCGCCGGTACGATCCAACCGGGGGACGAACTGCGGGTGGCTGCCTCCGGGCGCACCAGCCGGGTGGCCCGGATTGTCACGCTGGCTGGCGACTTGCCCGAGGCGACCGCCGGGCAGGCCGTGACCCTGACCCTGACCGACGAGATCGACGTCAGCCGGGGTGACATGCTGACCGCCAGCGATGCCCCGCCGATCCATGCCCGCCACCCGGAAGCGAATCTGGTCTGGATGCACGACCAGCCGCTGCAGCCGGGCCAGATTTATCTGGTCAAAACCGCCACGGCCGTGACCCCCGGCCGGGTCACCGCGCTGCAGTATGCGGTGGATGTCAACACCCTGGAGCAGAAACGGGTACCGACCCTGGGGCTGAATGAAATCGGCGTGGTTCGTCTGGAACTTGACCGTCCGATTGCGTTCGACAGCTATCGCCAGAACCGGGATACCGGCAGTTTTATCCTGATCGACCGCTTCAGCAACGCCACCGTGGCAGCCGGCATGATCATCGCGGCCGCGCCCCTGGAATCACTGAAAACAGAAAGCCCGGAGTCCGGTTTCGACCATGGCCAAAACCGTCGGATCAGCCTGAGTGAAGCCTCCATCAGCGGCAGCGGTGTAAATGTGATTGATCTGACGGAAGAGCGGGGAGCAATCGAGTTTGATCTGTCGACCAGCTTTATCGGCTATCTTGGAAAGGGGAATCGGGTTCTGTTTCGTCTGCGGGATCTGGAGCACCTTGGAGCGGTGGCGCAGCTGGCCTACGAACACCGCTTGTCGTTTGAATTCGATCGCACTGCGGATGGGGTCAGTATTCTGATCTTCAAGCGAAGCATGGCGTCTGAAAAACAGCTGTCCGGTGATGACGGGATCGGGATATGAAACAACTCGTTACCCGATGCTTCTTCACCGGCTGAATAATGCTGGCCGGCAGATAAATAATCTTGACAATATCAAAATAGCAGCTTATCTATAGCCTTACTAGATATGATATCCAAGAAAACGATATACGCCTTCAAGGCGCTGATCCACCTGGCCGGGATTCCCGACGCTCAACCGGTCCTGATTGCCGATCTGGCCCGGGATGAGGAGATTCCCAAGAAGTTCCTGGAGTTCATCCTGCTGTCGTTACGGAAAGGCGGCCTGCTTCAGAGCCGGGTTGGAAAGGGGGGCGGATATACCCTGGCCCTGCCGCCCAGCAAGATTACCCTGGGATCGGTTGTGCGGATCCTGGAAGGCGATATCGCCCCGGTACAGTGTCTCAGTACCACCAACTATGCCCGCTGCGAAGAATGCCGGGATGAGGCGACCTGCGGTATCCGCCTGACCATGGCGGACGTGAATGTGGCTCTCTCCGGTGTTCTGGATTCGCTGACCCTGGCCGACATGCTTGAACGAAGTGAAACCGCCCGTCTCAAAAAACAGAATGTAGTTGATTTCAGCATCTGATTTTTTTTACCAATATAATCTACTTTATCTGTAGATAAAATTATAATTCCGAAAGGAGAATGTAATGAGCACAATCTACGCAGACAACTCCCAATCCATCGGCAATACCCCGCTGGTCAAACTGAACCGCATTGCGGAAGGCGCCAAAGCGACCATCCTGGCCAAGATCGAGGCTCGCAACCCGGCCTACTCAGTCAAATGCCGCATCGGTGCCAACATGATCTGGGATGCCGAGAAGCGCGGCGTGCTCAAGCCGAGTGTCGAGATCATTGAGCCAACCTCCGGCAACACCGGTATCGCCCTGGCCTACGTCGCCGCCGCCCGCGGCTATAAGCTGACCCTGACCATGCCGGAGACCATGAGCATCGAACGGCGCCGGGTGCTGGCCGCCCTGGGCGCCAACCTGATCCTGACCCCCGGCGCCGAAGGGATGAAAGGCGCCATCAACCGGGCCGAGGAGATTGCTGCCGCCGAACCGGAGAAATACTTCCTGCCGCAGCAGTTCAAAAACCCGGCCAACCCGGAGATTCACGAAAAAACCACCGGCCCGGAGATCTGGAACGACACCGACGGCGGGATTGACGTGCTGGTATCCGGCGTCGGCACCGGCGGCACCATCACCGGCATCTCGCGCTACATCAAGAACACCAAGGGCAAGAAGATCATCTCGGTGGCGGTCGAACCCAAAGAAAGCCCAGTCATCAGCCAGAAACTGGCCGGCCAGCCGATCCAGCCGGCCCCGCACAAGATCCAGGGCATCGGGGCCGGCTTCATCCCGGACACCCTCGACCTTTCAATCGTAGACCGGGTCGAGCAGGTTTCAAGCGACGAAGCCATCGACTATGCCAAGCGTCTGGCCAAGGAAGAAGGCCTGCTGGTGGGCATCTCCTGCGGCGCCGCAGTGGCTGCCGCAGTCAGACTTGCCAAGCAGGATGAATTTGCCGGCAAGACGATTGTGGTGGTACTGCCCGACGGAGCCGAGCGCTATCTTTCCACGGCGCTGTTTGAAGGCATCTGATGTCACAAGGCAGACCCGAACCCTGGAGCCGGGATCTTGAACGATTGGTGCACGAGGCGCTGACATCAATCCGTTTCGGAACTGTAACCCTGGTTGTACAGGATGGCAGGGTCATACAAGTGGATAAAAACGAGAAGATCCGCCTGAACCGGGCGGGACACATTGACGGAAGCGGCATCTAGCCCTTCCAAAGAGACAGAACAACCGTGCTGACCGGAAAAACCGGAGGCCGGAGCAGCTGACCGTACGGTCGCTCTCCGGCCTTTTGTTTATTAAATGCCGGCAGCCTGGCAGCAGAGGTTTAGCGTGAGTGACCATATACTGTTTTACGGCAAAGGCGGTGTCGGCACATCGACACTCATATCCAACATCAGCGCCGCGTTAGTTGAAACCGGCTTCAAGGTCATGCAGGTCGGCTGCGCTCCCCAGGGTGATTCGACCAGTATCCTCAACGGTGGAATTTCGGTTCCAACGCTAGCTGATCACCTGCGCAAGCATGGACGCATCTCGATTGCAGATACTGTCCATACAGGCTTCAAAGGTGTTGAGTGTCTTGAACTGGGAGATTCGGGCAATGGTGAAGCTGCTCTAGAGCAACTGTTCGAACAGAGTGAACTGTCAGGACTTGGTGAGGCTGCCCGGCCGGATTATGTGCTGTATGACCTGTCCGGTGAACACTCTTTGAGCGCATATCATGAGCCAATTCGTCAACGGGGAGCCAAGCTGGTTTATGTCGTAACTAATGCGGATTTCACGTCATTGAGCGCGGTCAACAGGATCTATGCCACGCTGGAGCATCTGGGGGAAGCCCGGCCCGCTGTTCCGTTCGGAGGGCTGATTCCCAACGGGATCAGCAATTCATTCGAGGAGTCGTTCGTCAATGATTTCGCACACCATACAAAAACCCAGACTCTGGGACAGGTTCCGCGCTCACTGATGGTCCGGCAGTGCGAGCTGTATGGAAAAACGGTCATCGAAGCGGCGCCGCTTTCCACCCAGGCTTATTATTACCGGCGTCTGGCAAACCAGATTGTGGACCAGGCCAATTCTCTGAAGATCAAAAATCAGCCGCGGACGCTGACTGCTGATGAATTGAGAAACTGGGCCCGGGAATGGGCCGACCGGCTGTATGCCATGGAAAACGGACTGGTCAGCGATGGGGCCGCTATTTGAATTAAAATATAGAGGGGGTTGATGATGTTGAAAAGCAAAGAGTCATTTTTCATAGATCTGTCCGATGCCGTAGTGGATATGGATGAGGAACGAACGGTAACGGCGGCCAACGCTGCGCTTGAGGCCGGTGTGGATGCCTACGACGCGATCCAGCAGGGGCTTTCGGACGGCATGGCGCGGGCCGGGCAACTGTTCGAGGAAGAAGAGTATTTCATCCCGGAACTGTTGATGTGTTCAGATGCCATGTACGCAGGTCTGGATGTACTCAAGCCGCACCTGAAGCAGGTCGGCGAAAGCCGGGGCACGATCGTGATCGGCGTCATCGAGGGGGATACCCATGATATCGGCAAGAACATGGTGCGGATCATGTTTGAAACCGGCGGATTCAAGGTCATCGATCTGGGGCGCGATGTCCCGCCCCAGCGCTTCGTGGACACAGCCCGCGAATCCAAGGCCGATATCATCGCCCTTTCGACGCTGATGACGACCACAATGGATGGCATGGGCACGGTCGTAAAACTGTTGAGCGAGGGCAACATCCGTGACGGTATAAAGGTCATGGTTGGGGGAGGGCCGATCTCGCCCGGTTTCGCCAAGCGGATCGGCGCCGACGGCTATGCGGTCAACGCCGCCGAAGCGGTCAAAGTGGCCCTTGAACTGGTGGGTAACGCCTGATGTCACTCGCATTGATGACGCCGCTGCAACGCCTGGCCGCCTATGCCAAGGGAGAGCCAATCGACCGTCTGCCCTGCGTACCGATCATTGGCAACACTGCTGCTCGGGTCATTGGAGCCAAGGTTTCGCAATTCCGTGGCAACGGCAAGCTGATCGCCGAGGCCCAGATCGCTTCCTACCAAAAATTCGGCTATGACGTGATCCGGGTCTTTACCGACCTCTACACGCTGGCGGAGGCGATGGGGGCGCGGGTGCATTACCCGGAGGACGAAACCGCCTACCTGGCGGCTCCGGCTATTACTTCAATTGAAGATATTTCAAAGCTGCAGCCGGTCGAGCCTAGCCGGGACGGCAACCTCCCCAGCCACCTGGAGGCGATGCAGCGGACGGTTGAGGCGCTGGGGCACGAAGTGCCGGTCACCGGCGCGGTCAGCTGCCCCTTCACGACCGCTTCTTTTCTGATCGGCGCCGAGAACCTGGTGCGTTTGACCATCAAAAATCCCGAAGCGGTGCACCGACTCTGCGAGGTGGCACTACAATCGGCGATACGCTACTCGGCTGCCATAATTGCCGCCGGCTGCACCCCCAGCCTGACCGACCCGATGTCGTCCAGCAACGTGATCGGACCGCGCCAGTTCAAGGAATTTTCCTACCCCTACCTGCAGCGCCTGATCGAGTTCATCCATGGTCAGGGCAGATCGGTTACCCTGCACATCTGCGGCAAGACCGAAAAGGTTTGGCAGCTGATGGCCGATGCCGGGGCGGACTGCATCAGCATCGACAACGACGCCAGCCTGGCCGGCGCCGTTCATGCCGTGGGCGACCGGGTGCGCATCATGGGCAATGTGCATCCTTCGGAGATCATGCTGCAGGGGGCCCCCGAGGATGTCAGGCGGGCGGTGCGGGATTGTGTCGCCCAGGCCGGCGGCAGTCCCAAAGGTTTTATCGTTGCCTCCGGCTGCAGCCTGCCGACCGAAACCCCTTTTGCCAACATCCGGGCTATGGTTGACGCGGTAGCCGAGATCGGTTGGCCGGTCGATGCCGACATACTTTCAAGGAGTGATTCATGAGCAGCCTCAGTCCCAAACAACGCCTGCTGGACACCCTGGCAAAAAAGCGGGTCGATCGCCCGCCGGTGATTTGCACCGGCGGCATGATGAACGCCGCGATTGTCGATGTCATGACCAGGAGTGGCCATACCTTGCCGGAGGCCCATTTCGAGGCCGGCCGTATGGCTGAGTTGGCCGGCGATATACATAGTGAGACCGGCTTCGAAAATATCGGCATCCCGTTCTGCATGACTGTTGAGGCCGAGGTGTTGGGGAGCGAGATCGATTTCGGCACGCTGGCCTGTGAGCCGAAGATCGCCCGGGAGCTGTTCCCGTCGGTCAAAGAGGTCGTCTTCCGGAATATCCCCTCCATGCTGCAGAGCGGCCGGATTTCCGAGGTGGCCGGCGCCGCAGAGCGTCTGGGACGGTTGCATCCTGACCAGCCGCTCATCGGCAGCCTGACCGGACCGATCAGCACCGCCGCGTCACTGGTGGATCCGATGCAATTCCTGAAAGAACTGCGCAAGGAACGGGAATCCGCCCACCGCGTGCTGGAGTACGTCAGCAACTTCCTGATCGCTTTCGCCCACACCCTGGTCGATAGCGGCGCCACCGCGATCTGCATCGGCGACCCGACCGCCACCGGCGAGATCCTGGGGCCACGCATGTTCGATGAGTACGCCGTCACCTATCTCAACAAGGTCATCGACGGCATCCACGCCGCCGGCGTGCCGGTGCTGGTCCATATCTGCGGCGAGATGAAGGCGGTCAAGCCGTCGATCCCGCTGCTGCACGCCGACGCCATCAGTACCGATGCCTTTGTCAACCTGAAGCTGCTCAAACAGGAATATCCGCAGCTGACCACGATGGGCAACCTGAGCACGATTCTGCTGGAGAGCGGGAACCCGGAAAAGGTCTCTCGCCGCACCGAGACGCTGGTCCGGGACCGGATCGACATCATTTCTCCGGCCTGCGGCCTGAGTACCGCAACAACTATTGCGGCCATCCGTGCCATGACCGACACTGTAAAGGAAGCCTGATGCCGATCGTCACATTTAAACCCGATAACCGCACTGTTGATGTTCCCAATGGGACTACTATTCTGGAAGCTTCGCGCCGGGCCGGCGTGCTGATCGAAGCGCCCTGCAACGGCGCCGGACATTGCGGCAAATGCCTGGTTCGTCTGCCGGTCGATGATCTGGTCAAGCTGGTCGTTCATATGAACGCACCGCCCGACGACGGCGAAGGTGCCGTTTTGGCCTGCCATGCCGAGGTTTTCGGCAATGTGACTGTAGAAGTTCCTCAATGCAGAGAAGAAGGACTGCGGGTGATCAGCGCCGGTGCCGCGGTCGAGTTTGGATTGGAACCATTGATCCGGAAGCGATATGACCGTGTTGCCGATCAGACCAATATCTTCGCCGGAGACAGCCTCCTGGCGATTGAACCCGGAGACAGCAGTGGCAATAATCCCGGTCTGGTGGTGGATATCGGCACAACCACCCTGGCGGCAGCGCTGGTTGATCTCGGCAATGGCAAAACGCTGGCCAGCGCTTCATCCCTCAATCCCCAGAGCCTGCATGCCCAGGATGTATTGTCTCGGATCCGTTTTGCCGCCGACGAAAACGGGCTGAAACTGATGCAGCGGGATATTGTGGGCGAACTTAATCGTCTGCTGGAAGAATTGTTTGCTGAAACAGGAATGGAGAGCGGAAAAATCTACGAAGCGGTTCTGAGCGGCAATACCTGCATGCTGCATCTGCTGGCCGGTGTCGATCCCGCCCCCCTGGGGAAAAATCCGTTCCTGCCCGGCATCAGGGGCGGACAGCACCTGAAAGCCGCCAATCTCGGTCTGAAGATCGCTCCGGCTGGGCTGGTCTATCTGCCGCCGGTGATTTCGGCCTATGTCGGAGCCGACATCAGCGCCGGTATTCTGGCCAGCGATCTGGCCGCGCTGCCGGGTACGACGCTCTTCATAGACATCGGCACCAATGGCGAGCTGGTGCTGGCCAGCGATGGCCGCCTGACCGCCTCCGCCACGGCCGCCGGCCCGGCCTTCGAGGGGATGAACATCTCCTGCGGCATGCGGGCGGCGGTCGGTGCCATCGAACGGGTCGATATTTCACCTCACGGGCTGCTGGATATGGGTGTGATCGGCGGCACGGAACCGACCGGGATCTGCGGCAGCGGGCTGATGGACCTGGTGGCTGAACTGGTTGAGGGAGGCATCATCGGACCCAGCGGTCGGCTGACAGTTCCCAAGTCCGGCGCAATCAACCAGACCCTGGCCGAGCGTATCATAAAAACCGATGGTGTCAGCGCCTTCCAGTTGCAAGGGCAGGTGCTGCTCAGTCAGAAGGATATCCGTCAGGTCCAGCTGGCCAAGGGCGCCATCCGGGCCGGGATCGAACTGCTGCTTAAAGAGGCCGGACGAAGTGCCGCCGATCTGGACCGGGTGCTGATCGCCGGATCGTTCGGCTATCATCTGCGCGAGCGGAGCCTGCTGACTTTGGGCTTGCTTCCCCCCGAGACGACCGGAAAAGTTGCCTTCGTCGGCAACACCTCCCGCAGCGGCGCCGAAATGCTGCTGCTGAACCGGGGTCTCAGGCAGCAGCTGCAGCAGAGTGTCGAGCAGGTGCGGGTGGTCGATCTGGCTGGGAGCCCGGAATTTGAGCGGGTCTTCATGGGGGCAATGGGGTTCTGATGACGAGATTTACCCTTGATGTTTTTCATTCCACGTGGTAAATATCTATAAAAAACATAGTTAATATATTGTTTAAAGAAAGGGGAGCACTATGGCTGCGGTAGCTGAAAGCATCAAGCGTTACAGTCGTTTTTTCAAGACACAACAAGCCATGGATGTGCTTGATTACGGCACCGGCACCATGCGCAATGCGGTTTATCTGGCGCAGGAAGGGTTTAATGTCTATGCCGCCGATCTTCCGGAGCAGGTAAATAAACTGCGCGGCTGCCCGGCCCTGATGTACATCGAACGCCTGCTGGCCACCGACGAACTGCCCCAAAGCAATCTCAATGTGGATCTGGTGCTGTCCACCTATGTCTTCAACATCATCATGAACAGCGCCGAACGGCATGCCTATCTGGATAATGCCGTTGCCAACCTGAAACCGGGTGGTTACCTGCTGATGGAGGTGCGCTGCCGCCAGCCTCAGGTGAGCTGCGATTCAGCCTGCAGAGATTACTTTTCCTGTACCGAATGTTCCAAGACCCTGACCCATGAGGAGTTGGACGGTCTTCTTACACCCCATGGTTTGCGTCGCATCAGCCACTACTATCGCAGTCATGCGGTGGCCGCCATCTACCAGATGGGTTGAGTCATCAATACCGATGCGTAATTTTCAGTGACCATAGAATTTTTGTTGACAATATTGGGTAAGTTAATATATCTACTAAAAACATAGTTTATATATAAAAGCTGACCAGAAAACTGGAAGCCAGGGAATCGCGTTCGTGAGGACAGCTCGGGCACCAGTTTTTTAATACGCGCGATCGGGGACGAGAGATGACGACGTCAAAAGGGATGAAGGGAAAGATTATCAGGAAAACGAAAAGTCTGGGAGCCAGCCTGGTAAACTTCGCGCCTGTCGCTCGGTGGGATGAGTATGGCGAGGTTCAGCCGGAATACCGGCCAAAGGCTCTCTGGGACAAGACCAAAACGGTTATTGTCATCGGTGTACCGATGCTGCTGCCGGTGCTGGAGAGTACCCCCTCCATCAATTATCAGGAGATGTACAACACCAGCAATGTTTTATTGGATCAAATCGGTTTCCGTCTGTCTGTCTGGCTCAACGAGCGGGGACACTCATCAATCTTTATGCCCCGCGATGGCTACGGCAATCTGGAAATTCTGCTGAACAAGTACCAGGGCTGCTTCAGCCACGTTTTTGCCGCCAAATACGCCGGTCAGGGGACAATCGCCTACAGCCACAATCTGATTACCCGCGAATACGGTCCCAGGGTAAGATTGGTCTCTATCTTTACCAGCCTCGAACTGGCAGGTGACCCGGTGATCAGCGAAGATATCTGCACCAAATGCGATGTCTGCCGCAAGCTCTGCCCATCGCAAGCCTTCACTACCCGGCAGGACTCGCTGATCGCCGATATGAATATGGATGCCTGTACCCGTTATCACATGGAACTGCGTAAGGAAAACCGCTGGCCGTGCGGCATATGCTGCAAAGTCTGTCCGGTTGGCGAGGATCGCCAGCTCTATGAAAGTACCAACATCGGCCTGTATCTCAAAGAAAAAGACGCTCTGGATAAAAACCCCGAAGACCCAAACTACAGCAGTTGGGTGCACCAGCGCCGGCACGGCTCTTCGGGCAATCGGATTTATTGACAAAATTAATATCACAGCGGTACGCCGCATCCACAAGGAGGTAGATTATGCAACGAAGATTATTCACTACAGTGTTACTGGCGGTTCTGACCCTTACAGCAGCAGGGTTATTTGCCGGATGCACAAAAAAGGATGTCAAGCCCGAGATCGTCAAGGTCGACTTTGCCTACTACAACCCGGTCAGCCTGGTGCTGAAAGAAAAGAAATTTCTGGAAGAAGATCTGGCCAAGGATAATATCAAAGTTGAATGGATCCATAGCCTGGGGAGCAACAAGTCTCTTGAGCTGCTCAACAGCAAGAGTGCCGATTTCGGTTCCACAGCCGGCGCCGCGGCCCTGATCGGCAAGGCCAACGGTAACCCGATCAAATCGGTGTATGTATATTCAAAACCTGAATGGACCGCCCTGGTGGTTCGCAGTGACAGCACCATTACCAAAGTGGAAGATCTGAAGGGTAAGAAGGTTGCCGTGACCCGTGGTACCGATCCGCACATATTCCTGCTGCGGGCACTGGACAAGGTAGGCCTTTCTGAAAAGGATATCGAACTGGTGCCTCTGCAGCATCCCGATGGCCGCAACGCCCTGGAAAAAGGTGATGTTGATGCCTGGGCCGGACTTGATCCGCTCATGGCTACGACCGAGGTCGATAAAGGTTCGAAACTCTTTTACCGTGATGCGAACCTGAACACCTATGGTGTGCTCAATGTGCGAGAAGAGTTTGCCAAGCAGTACCCGGCCTATGTGAATAAAGTCATCATCGCCTACGAGAAAGCCCGTGTCTGGGCACAGCAGAATCCGGCCGAGTTCAAGGCGATTCTGGCGCGTGATGCCAAACTCAACGATGCTGTCGCAACCAGGGTGCTGGAACGGACCGATATTTCAGATCCCGTAATCGGGGAGAAGCAAATAACTACTATTTCGGCGGCCGGGGATGTCCTTAAAAAGAGCGGCGTAATTAAAGCAGATGTGGATGTGACCGCTTTGGTGAAGGCGCTGATCGATCCACAGTACGGCAATCCTGTTAAATAAGGAAATATATCAATGAGTAACAGTCACGAACAGACTCAGGAGTCACTCGTAACGCTTACAACAGCTGATGTTGAAGCGGTTAGGGGGCCTACCCCCTCACCGGGGTTCAAACTTCCTCGACAACTGTTGGGGCTTGTACTTCCGGTGCTGCTGGTAATCGTATGGGAACTGCTGGCACGGGCCGGTATCCTTGCTGCCAACTGGTTTCCGGCGCCGTTTGCCATTGCTGACACGCTGCTGGAACTTATGCGGGGCGGGGAGCTGGCTCGACATATAGCCTATACGCTGGCGCGTGTCCTGACCGGCTTTTTGATCGGGGCGCTGGCAGCCACCCTGTTGGCGGGGGTGACCGGTTCAATGCCGCTGGTTCGACGATTGCTCGACCCGACCATGCAGGCTTTGCGCAGTATCCCTTCCATGGCCTGGGTGCCGCTGTTTCTGCTTTGGATGGGGATTCATGAGAGTTCGAAAATTGCCCTGATAAGCGTTGGTGTGTTCTTTCCGGTCTATCTGAACCTGTTGAGCGGCATCCTGACGGTAGACAGCAAGCTGGTTGAGGTTGGACAGGTTTTCAAGCTCGACAAGCTGCAGCTGGTGCGTCGGGTAATCCTGCCCGCTGCTCTGCCTTCGTATCTGGTGGGGTTGCGTAGCGGTCTTGGATTGGGTTGGATGTTTGTCGTAGCCGCCGAGATCATGGGCGCCAGCCGGGGGCTTGGTTTTCTGATGATCGATGGGCAGATGACCGGTCGGGCCTCAGTAATTATCGCCAGCATCGTGCTGTTTGCCCTGTTCGGAAAATTGACTGATCTGGTGCTTGAGCAGGCGGGAAATCGTCTGCTGGGGCACCGGGGGGTGGTGCTTTGATGACACACGCAGGAGTAACAGATCGTGGCAGGACCGCACTTGATATTCGGGGACTCACCAAAATGTTTTCCGTTAATGGCGGTACGGTAACCGCCCTGCAGGACATCAGTCTGACTGTGCGACAAGGGGAGTTTGTCAGCATTATCGGCAGCAGCGGCTGCGGCAAGAGTACCCTGCTGCGCATCATTGCAGGGTTGGAGACCGATTACCAGGGAACCGCGCAGTTCGAAGGTGAGCCGATCCGTGGGACAGGACTTGATCGTGGCGTCGTCTTTCAGGAACACCGCTTGTTTCCCTGGCTGACGGTTCGTCAGAATGTTGCTTTCGGGCTTGGTAACAGTACCTCGGAAAGTGACTGGGAGTCGGTCGATGAGCACATCGATCTAGTTGGTCTGAATGGATTCGAGCATGCCTATCCCCATCAGCTCTCCGGCGGTATGGCTCAGCGGGCATCCATCGCCCGGGCCCTGGCCAATCGCCCCCGGGCCCTTCTCTTGGACGAACCGTTCGGGGCGCTGGATGCCCTGACCAAGATTCAGATGCAGGAGGAGGTACTCCGTATCTGGCAGAAGGAAAAGGCCACCATGCTGCTTGTTACCCATGATATCGACGAGGCGGTATTCCTTGGCGACCAGGTGATAATCATGTCCAACAGGCCTGGTACCATCAAAAAAATCATACCGGTGGATCTGCCCCGTCCACGCGACCGGGGCAGCTATGAATTTACCCAGCTGCGTAGTGCGATCTATGCCGAGTTTTTCAGACAGGAAGACAAACCGTTTGCATACGCCATTTGAATTTGCCGGCGAAAAGAATTGAATAGCAACTCCATAATCGATTAAACACAGGCTGACCAGAAAAACTGGAGGCCGGGGGAATCAATCCTTCGGCCTCTTTTTGTATTCGGAGTGACTACATGAGCATATCCAACACAACAAAAGTTCTGCACGGTCATCCCTGTTTCGGCGGCGACCGTCACAAAAACGGCCGCATCCATCTGGCGGTGGCGCCGCGCTGCAATATCACGTGTGCCTATTGCGACAGGAAGCATGACTGCGCCAATGAATCCCGCCCGGGTGTGGCCAGCCGGATAGTGACCCCGCTGCAGGCGCTGGATCAGGTGCGTGGGGCCATGAACCATGATCTGCTCGGCAAGATCATCAAGGTGGTCGGCATTGCCGGGTCGGGAGATCCGTTGGCCAACGATGAAACCTTCGAGACATTCCGGCTGATCAGGGCTGAATTCCCCGAGCTGATGTTCTGCCTCAGCACCAATGGTCTTCTGCTGCCGGATAAAATTGATGAATTGATCGATGTTAATCTGCACAGCCTGACGATAACCATCAATGCGCTTTCGCCTGCTGTCGGGGCGCGCATTTACCGACAGGTCAACTATCAGGGAAATCGCCAGGTCGGGATTGAAGGCGCAGCCCTGCTGATTGAGCATCAGCTTGAAGGGCTGCGGCTGGCTGCGCAAGCGGGATTGGTGGTCAAGGTCAACAGTGTGCTGATGCCGGGAATCAATGACGGCCAGATCCCTTTGATCGCCGAGAAGATCGCTGGCCTGGGAGCTTATCTGATGAACATCATGCCGCTGATACCGCAGGCTGAACTGGCTTTGGCCGCAGCGCCCGCGGATGACTACCTCGAATCGGTGCGTATCGCCAATGAAGGGATTATCGGGCAGTTCCGGGGCTGCCGCCAATGCCGGGCCGATGCGATTGGATTGATTGGTAGTGGCTGCGCGGAGGTGAGCATGCGGGAAGACCGGGAGGCGGCCTGATATGGATCTATTCAAAGAAACCATGAGCTCCCGGGAACGATCGCTGGCGGCCCTGTCCGGCAAGCCCTACGACCGCATCCCGGTTTACCTGCTGATCAGCGACCATGCCGCGCGAACCATCGGAGTCAGCGTGGCGGACTATCAGACCTCGGCCCGGCTGATGGCGGACGGACAGCTGGCAGCCTGGCGCCGCTACGGCATGGATCTGATCAACACCGGCCCCGGCCTGACCGGGATTGCCGAGGCGATCGGCAGCCGATTGGCTTTTCCGGATAATACGGCATACGTTGTCGGCTATGCCGTCCAATCCGAAGCGGATCTGGAGCGCCTGAAGATTCCGGACCCGAACAGCGCCGGCCGGCTGCCGCTCTTTCTGGAGGCGACCGCCCTGGTGCTGAAGGAGGTTGGGGATCAGGTTCCGGTATCGCTGACCACGGCCGGCCCCTTTACCACTGCCGCCAATCTTCGTGGTACGGAGCAGTTCCTGCGTGACCTGCGGCGTGATCCCGATTTTGTGCATCGCCTGCTACGCTTTGCCACCGACAGCATCATCCCCTTTGCCCGCGAGGCGATTGCCCGGGGAGGGCGAATCGGCCTGGCGGAGCCGGTGGCGTCCGGCACCCTGATCAGCCCGCGCCTGTTTCGTGAGTTCGCCTTGCCGTACCTGAAGGAACTGATTTCACTCCTGGCAGGGCTGGCCGGTTCCGCGCCCTCATTGCACGTCTGCGGCAACACCGGCAAAATCTGGCAGGACATGGCTGACAGCGGCGCCAGCGTATTGAGTCTGGACGACGAAGTTGATCTGGCCGAGGCGCGGGCGGCGGTCGGTGAGCGGGTGGCGCTGCTGGGCAATATCCGTCCCACTGCCAGCATGGTGCTGGGAACGCCGGATGACGTGCAGGCCAATGTGCGCGAATGCCTGGCCAAGGGGGTCGGGAGCCCGAAAGGTTATATCCTTGGCCTGGGCTGCGCCCTGCCGATCAACGCCCCGCCGGAAAATGTTCATGCCCTGATGGCGGCTGCCCGGGAGTATGGCCGTTGGGCGGCCGTCGAGCCAGTAATGTCTATTAAACAAATAGAAATAGTATAAGTATCTTGACACTCCCGCAGGGAGCTGCTACTATCCCCAAAAGTTTATAAAAACCGCATACACGACTGACCAGAAAACTGGAGGTCAAGGAAAGAGTGAAGCTGCTCTTTGCCTTGGCCTCTTTTTTTGTTTGTGCGGCAAGGAGCCGGATCATGGACGTAAAAATTGCATTTGCCAGCAGCGACGGAGTGACGGTCAACGAGCATTTCGGGCGCTCAACGGTTTTTCAGATTTACCGGCTGCAGGATGGCGGACATGAATTTGTTGAAACAAGGACTACCCGGCCAGTGTGCTCCTTTCAGGCGCACGATGACGGTGCTCTGGAAACAACCGCGCGGAGCTTGGCGGACTGCCGCGGGGTGGTGGCGGCCCGGATCGGTGGTGGCGCAATCGATGCTCTGCTGCTGCAGCGGATCATGGGTTTTGCGCTGCCCGGTACGATTGATGATGCGATCAGGACGCTGATCAGAACCAAGCGCTTCAGCTACCTGAAGTAATACCAACCAAAATCGAGGGGAACCATGGCAAAGAAACCAAAACAGATAGCAATCTACGGCAAAGGCGGCATCGGCAAGTCCACCACCACCTCCAACATCAGCGCCGCCCTGTCGGTGGCCGGTTACCGGGTGATGCAGATCGGCTGCGATCCCAAGAGCGATTCCACCGTTACGCTGCGGGGTGGCGAATACATCCCCACCATCCTGGATACCTTGCGCGAAAAGAAAAATGCCAAAGCCGAAGATCTGGTCTACAGCGGCTTCAACGGCGTCTACTGCGTGGAGGCCGGCGGCCCGGCTCCCGGAGTTGGCTGCGCCGGGCGCGGCATTATCACCGCCGTGGAACTGCTCAGGCAGCAGCGGGTCTTCGAAGCGCTTGATCTGGATTACGTGATCTATGACGTGCTGGGCGATGTTGTCTGCGGCGGATTTGCGGTACCGATCCGGGAAGGGATCGCCGAGCATGTTTTTACGGTGTCGTCATCGGATTTTATGGCCATTTACGCCGCCAACAACCTTTTCACCGGGATCAAAAAGTACTCCAAAAACGGCGGGGCACTGCTGGGGGGGGTGATAGCCAACTCCGTCAACGCTCCCTATGCGCGGCATATCATCGATGATTTCGTAGATCGTACCAATACCCAGGTCATCGAATACGTGCCCCGCTCGATTACGGTCACCCAGTCCGAGCTGCAGGGCAAGACCACCATCGAGGCCTTTCCGGATTCTGACCAGGCCAGGGTCTACCAGAACCTGGCGGCCCGCATTGCCGGCCATAGGGAGTCAAAGGTGCCGGAGCCGCTGGATGTGCATGAACTGCGAAAATGGGCGGCCGACTGGTCGGATCAGCTGATGGCGATCGAAACCGGCGAGGTGCGCAGCGCCGGCCAGAGTATTTGAAGGGATTATGTATGCATGAAGTAGCGTTGAAGCATGTCGGTTACTCCTACGGCACCAGTCAGGTTTTACAAGACATCACCTTTACTGCAGCCGCCGGTGATTTCATCTGCCTGCTGGGGCCCTCCGGCTGCGGCAAGAGTACCCTGCTGCGGCTGTTGGCTGGCTTGGGCAGCCCGACCTCCGGCAGTATTACCCTGGACGGTAAGCCGGTCAGCGGGCCCGGTCTGGATCGGGGAGTCGTATTTCAGGATTATTCACTGTTTCCCTGGATGACGGCCGGCCAGAACGTTGTGCTGGCTCTGGAACAGGCTTTTCCCGGCAAGAAAAAGAGCGAGTACCGGGAAACGGCCGCCGGTTATCTGGAGCTGGTCGGGTTGCCGGATGCCGGCGACAAGCTGCCCGGTCAGCTTTCGGGCGGCATGCGTCAGCGGGCAGCCATTGCCCGGGCTTTTGCGGTCAACTCGCCGGTGCTGCTGATGGACGAACCCTTCGGCGCCCTGGATGCCATTACCCGCGCTCGCATCCAGGATCTGCTGCTACAACTCTGGCAGCAGAAAGAGGGCGAACGCAAAACAGTCTTCTTCGTCACCCATGACGTCGAGGAAGCAATCCTGCTGGCCAACCGGATCGTGGTGCTGGGGCTTAATCCCGGCAGTATCAAGGGAGTCTTCGAAGTGGATCTGCCGCGCCCCCGCATCCGCCAGGAGCTGTACCTGAAGGAATCTTTCCTGGTGCTGCGGGACAGGCTGGTATCCGTGCTGCACGAAAACATACTCTCCGAGCTGGATGGCGGGCAGACGGTACGCTCGGCAGGAGAGGGGATATGATGGCGCGGCTGATTGCCCTCCTTGCCGGACTCTGCCTGATGACTTCCGCAATGTCTTTCTTTGCCGCCCCCTCTGCAGCGTCGGAAACGCCAAGTATCCGCCTTGGTTACCTGGATCAGCCCGGAAGCGCCCTCTGCCGAATTGCCGCGAAAAGGGGGCATTTCCGCGAGGAGGGGCTGCGGGTCGAACTGGTCGCATTCCCTGACTCGGCCAAGGGATTGGCCGCTCTTGAAAGATGTGCGATCGATGCCGGCGCCTTTGCCATTACTGACAGCCTGCGCGCCATTGCCGGCGGCAAGGGATTTCGTATCATTGCCGGCGGCGGTACTCCAGTCAGCGGCGATCCGTTGGCGGAACTGGACGACACGCTGCCGGCCGAAATCGAGGGACGGGCTGTCGTGGTGCTGATCGCAGCGGGCTGGCCGGATACCGGCAAGCAGACCATGATCGGGTTAACGGCTGCATTGATCAGGGCTCATCGCACCCGTTTGCTGGATCTGCAATCCGCATCAGCAGCACCAGGCAGCCGGTTGGGCAATCCACTGCACTTCAACCCCAACCCGGATTATTACCGGCTGGAACGGGTCTGGCGCGCGCTGGGTCTGCAGAGCACCGCCATGCCGCGCGATTTTCTGGCCAATCATGTCTACGAAGAGATCTACTGCGACGCGCTCGACCGTTTGCTGGACAGCTCCGCCGATGATCCGGTTTTCAAGAAGCTTTCCAGCCAATCGGTCTGCACTCCGGACTGCTGCCCGGTCGCTACCGGCAAAAAAGTGCCACAAAACAAAACACCAGGAGGAAAAAACCAATGAAAAGAATCATCGCCCTGACCATGTTTTTATCGCTGCTGGCATCCGCTGCCCTGGCAGCCGCCCTGCCAAAACTGCGGGTCGGCTACGTTCCGGAACCGGCTCACGGCCTGTGTTTCCTGGCCAAGGAAAAAGGCTATTTCAAGGAAGAGGGGGTGGATGTGGAGCTGTTCCAGTTCGGCAGCGCCGCCGAGGGGGTTGCGGCGGTCAAGGCCGGTAAGCTGGATGTCGGCACCTTCGGTACCACGGCGCCGCTGCTCTTTATCAGCAAAGGGAGCGAGTTCACCTTCATCGGCGGCATGATGGTTGGCGGACAGGCGATCATCACCCGGCCGGAACGGCTGGCGGAGCTTTCCGGCAAGGATCTCAAGGTTTACAAGGGCAAGAAGATCGGTCTGGTGAAGCTCTCGACCGGTGATGTCATTTTCCGGGGCGCCCTCAAGAAGGCCGGTATCGACGTGAAAAAGGACCTGACCTTCGTGGAGTTCGGCACTGCGGCGGCGGTGGTGGAAGCGGTCAAGAAAGGCGCCGTTGACGCCGGCCTGGTCTGGCCGCCCCATTTTTCACTGGCCGAAAAAAATCACGGGCTCAAGGTTTCGCACTACATCGAAGAGTTTTATCCCGATTACACCTGCTGCCGTATATTTGCCCACACCGGCAAGGTAAACGCCGATCCTGAAACCTATAAAAAGTTTCTGACCGCCCTGATCCGGGCTTACAAATTCTACAAGACCAATCCGGATGAAACCGTGAAGGTCTATACCAAAGCATTGAAGATTGACGAGGATATCATCCGCAATGAAACTTATGTGAACAAGGTGGCCGACTCAAACCCGGATCCGCTGCGCAAGGGAATTCTCGACTTCTGGCAGCACATTCTGGCGGCCGGATATGTTCCCCAGGATTATCCGGTCGACAAGCATATCAATACCGTCATCTACAAACAGGCGCTGGATTCGGTCATAAAAAAGAATCCTAAAGATAAGGTCTATCAGCAGATGCTGACTTTTTATAAGAAGGTTCGTCACAGTAATCAGTAAGTAATTTTGCTCTTTAACAATTGAAAAGCATGAGTTCCGTCAGGTAGTTATGGAAGCGTGACCAACCATTCTATCTGAGAGAGGAACCCATGCTTATTAAACAG
>JAJZRX010000027.1 GCA_021850095.1 Deltaproteobacteria bacterium | reverse complement strand
TTGGCAATCTGAAGAACGCCATCACCGGAACGTACCATGCTTTTGATTTTGAGAAGTACGCTCACCGTTACCTTGGCGAGTGTCAGTACCGATTCAACCGTCGCTTTGATCTTAAAGGTATGCTGCGACGTTTGGTCGTAGCGTCAGTCAACACGAAACGGATTTCGGAACCCGAATTACGCCGAGCGGAAGATTGGCGCTAATCAGGTTAAAAGATATAAAGGACAAAAATGAGACCCAATCTATTTCAGTTTGCAACATCTGAACTATCCCAGGATGCTTTTTTATGCTGGCTCCTCTCCTGGGCGGACGAAAATCGCCGACAATATGACGAGGGATTACATAAAGTTGCCGTTGCCTTATTGACTTTTATCTACGGGCAAGTAGGGACGCCGTTACCAACGAAGTTCAATAACATTGAGGTCAGAAAGCAAGATGGCGGTATTGATATTCTCTGCATCATAAATAACGAAACTGCGATAATTATCGAGGATAAGGTTGGGACTAAACAGCATTCAGATCAACTTGCAAGATACAAAGATCATGTTTCAAAACTTGGTTATCCGGCTGACAAAGTCATAGCAGTCTATCTCCAAACTGGCGATCAGAGTGATTATCGAGAAGTAGAAAAACATGGGTACGCTGTAGTTGAACGAAAGCATTTGTTGCAGGTACTTGAAACAAAAGAAGCTAAAATCGCATGTCAGAGAAGTGACATTCTCTCAGATTTTACAAAGTACTTACGACAGATAGAAGATGATGTACAGAGTTTCACAAGCCTCCCGCCGAGTGAATGGTCATGGAATTCATGGAAAGGTTTTTATACCGCTCTTCAAGGAGAACTTAAAGGCGGTAACTGGGATTACGTTGCTAATCCATCTGGGGGTTTTCTTGGTTATTGGTGGCATTTCAATGGCGACGATCTATGCGAACAATATCTACAAATCGAACAAGAAAAATTTTGTTTCAAGATTTGGGTTTCAGATCCAGAAAAGAGGGGTAGCCTTCGCGATCATTGGCATAAGAAAATCGTCAAAGAATGCCCAACCCATGGAATTAGGGCAAAGAGACCAGATCGATTTGGGAATGGTGAGTATATGACAGTCGCGATCTTGGATCAGGAGTTCAGAATTGTTGATGATCAAGGGTTACTTGATATTCAACAGACGATCAAAGTTATAAAAGCAGCTGAAATGGTTCTTGATTCGCTTAATGCCTAACGGAACTCTCCGACAGTGAACAAAATAGCCCAACAATCGGCGGCACACAGTCGGCGCGGGGAACGCCTGTGGGGTCAGGGAACACCTGTGGTGTCAGGATTGACTTTCTGCTATTTGCGGCAAGAAAGGCAGAAAGGTTAGCCTGCCCCCCGCAGATCCTGACCCCGCAGGTCCGCAGGTCCACGCAGGTCCATACAAGGTACAAGGGCACAAACTCTACCATCTCGGCATGAAGGAAACGCCACGTTCAACACTGGAACGGGTGCTGCTTCCAAGCGGCAGCACCCTCAAGCCGTTGGGTGAAAAGGAGATAAGGCAGAAAAGAGAGTCAGCACTTAATGCTCAGTAAAAGAATTATCTTCTTGAAATAACTTATTTTTCCCAGTAAATTATCAAATATGAAAAAAATGAGGAAAAAATACAGTTGGATCGATATCGGAGATGATGCGAGACGGCAGTACATAGATGCTCAGTCCGCTTTTTCTGCCTGGGAAGATGCATTCAAAGAGATGTTGAATGTTCGCGGAAGTATGCGCTGGAAAAATCAGAATGGGACAGACTACCTAATTCGGGTGTCTACGATTGGCAATAATAAAAGTTTAGGGCCCCGTTCAGGGGACACAGAAAAGATTTATGACAATTTTGTAGCCAGAAAAACTACAGCACGGCAGCGTTTCAGCGATCTGACAGAAACATTAGAACGGCAGCAACGGATGAACCGGGCGTTATTTGTTGGTCGAGCACCTCGTGTGCTTGTTGATATTTTGAACAGATTATATAAAGAGGGTCTTTCTGAATTCTTCACCGTCGTTGGAACTCATGCCTTATATGCTTATGAAGCAAGAGCAGGCGTACTTTTTGGTGAAACTGAGGCCATGGCCACCCAAGACATTGACTTTTTACTCGATGTGCGAAAACGATTAAGCTTTGTGACAAAAATGAGGCATGCAGCCACTTCGATGTTGAAGTTGATACAAAAGGTTGACCCGAGTTTCAGGCTACGAGAGGATCAAAAATACACTGCCGTTAACAGTAGAGGATTTGAAGTTGATATTATCCGCAGAGAACCTAAAGATGGCGACCCACATCCTATGCGGTTAACTGACGATGAAGACGATGAGTTTTATGTCGTGCCCGCTAAAAATGCAGGTATTCTTCTGGATGGGCCGCCTTTTTCAGCTATCATTGTTTCTGCCTCTGGGCATATGGCCAGAATGAATACTATTTCCCCTTTAACATTCATCCAGTTCAAAAGATGGATGGCAGAACAGGCGGATCGGGACACTATGAAACGATCAAGGGATCTTCTTCAGGCAAACTTGGTCGAGGAATTAGTAAGTGAATATCTGCCGCAACTTCTCACTCAAAAACGTTAATGCCCTGGAGTTACCAGGGCTTTTTAGTCAATTATCCAAAATACCCAACCACGGGCGGTACTCGATCTCCGCTACGCTCCGCCGCTGAACCCCCACGCTGTTGGCTGAAAAATAATTTGACTTGAAGCGATCATTTGCGTACGATTTGACGTACGAAATGGAGGGTGTTTAAAATGACAACACTATCAGCTACGGAAGCGAGAAAAAACCTATATAACCTTGTCGATGATGTCGCTTTATCGCACGACCCGATTCAGATTGTTGGCAAACGGCATTCAGCAGTTCTCATATCAGAAGACGATTGGCGCGCTATTCAGGAAACTTTGTATCTCACATCAATTCCCGGAATGCGAGAATCCATCAAAAAAGGCCTTAAAACCCCAGTAACCGCGTGCAGTGAGGAACTTGCATGGTAAGCTGGCAACTTGTTTTTACCAAGCAGGCGCAAAAAGATGCAAAAAAGATCGCGCATTCAGGTTTAAAGCCACAAGCCGAACGATTACTAGAAATTATCAAAGAAAATCCATTCAATAATCCCCCGCCATACGAAAATCTTGTGGGCGATCTATCAGGTGCATATTCCCGAAGAATCAATATTCAGCACCGACTGGTTTATGAGGTCATTGAAGACATCAAGACAGTTAAAGTGATCCGCATGTGGACACATTACGAATAGCAGAACATCCAACCACTCGGCGGCAGACAGGCTTCGCTAGCGCTCCGCCGCTGCATCGCGGCCTCGTTTTAAGTTGGGTGAAATAGAATCAGCTGAACATACCCGGCTAAATCAGTAGGTTATGGCGCGAGAAAGAGCCCGATGGCGTGGGGCAGAGAACGCTGCGGAGAGGGACAACGATGTTTGACGGGATTTTCTGGGACAATGACGGGGTGCTGATGGAAACCGAGCACCTCTATTTTCAGGCCAATGCCGAGGCGCTGGCGCAGGCGGGGGTGGCGCTTTCCCGGGAAGAGTTCTGCCGGATCTCCCTGCGTCAGGGGGAGAGCGTACTCCGTCTTGCCGGCGGTGATTGTGACGAGCTGGAGCTGCGCCGGATCCGTGATGAGATCTATTTCCGGTTGCTGGGTGATGAGCCGCAGGTCTTTCCGGGTGTTCAGGAAACCCTGGAGCGGCTCCACGGCCGTCTGCCCATGGCGATTGTCACCAGCTGTCGGCGGGACAATTTTCTGCAGATGCACCGGAGTAGCGGGCTGCTCGGTTATTTCGATTTTGTCCTGACCCGCGAGGATTATGTCGCCTCCAAGCCGGATCCGGAGCCATATCTGACCGCCTGCGCCCGCGCCGGGCTCACCCCCGGTCGTTGTCTGGCGATTGAGGATTCGGAGCGGGGCGTCATCTCTGCGGCTCGGGCCGGTCTGGTCGTCGCGGCGATCCCGGGCGACATGAACTGCAACGGTGATTTTGGCGCTGCCCGTTGGCTTCTGGATCGTATCCATGAGCTTCCGGCGTTGCTGAATCTGGACTAGTCCGGATGTGTGTGCTATTTCCAGGCTGTCAGGAACAGGCTTCGGGATCTTTCCTGTGATGCTTCAGAAACAGCCAGACCAGCGGCGGCAGGACCACCAGGTAGGCATAAAAGAGCAGCCGGAAGGTCTGTCCCACGCCGTGGGCATCGGCATAACGCCCCACCAGCGGGCCGCTCAGGGCGAACATGAGCCGAAAACAGAGTGACTGCAGCGATAGCATCCCCGCCCGGGTGGCCGACGGGATCTCGGCCTGGGCCAGATGGAGCATGTAGGGACCCTTCATGCCCCGCATGGCGGTCAGCAGGTAGTAGAACAGAAAACCCCACACCCCGACAGTTGCACCCAGCCCCAGGTAGCCTCCCCAGACCAGCAGCACCACCAGCAGAATCATCCCCCGCTCCCCCAGCAAGGCCCGCAGCCGGTGGCTGGCCACGGCGAAGAGCGCGACGACCAGGTTGGCGCCGGCCCAGACCGGACCGAAAGAGGCGAGCGGTACGCCGCATTCGCGCATGTAGGGCTGGATCAGCCAGACCGGGTAGAAGGAGGAGAGCCCGAGGACGATGCTGAGCACAACGGTTATGCGCAAACGACGGTTCTCCACAAAGACGTAGCGCGCCGAAGCGATTGCCGCGGTCAGGTGGCTGCCGTGGCGCTGCGGCTCGCGCCGGGGTTCGGCCATGCCCCGGGTGACAGCCAGGGCCAGCAGCCAGACCACGATCTGGAGCAGAAAAGGGGACAGCGGGTATTTGGCATACAGAACGCCGGCAAAGAGCGCCCCGGCCGCTTCGCCGGTCTGGCCGAAGAAGGTGGAGCGCCCCTCGCTGCGGGCGTAGCCGGACTCCTGGCCGTTCGCCTTGAGGGATTCGAAAAGCAGGGCGCTGTCGCTGCCGCTGACAAAGGAGGTGGAGATGCCGAGCAGGATCTCGGCGATCAGGACGTCGCGAAAGGATGTGGCCATGGTATAGTAGCCCCATCCGACAAGCCCCAGGACCGATGCCGCCGTCAGGGCGGTGCGGTAGCCGACCCGGTCGCTGATGTAGCCGGAGGGGTACTCCATCACCACCATTGACACGGCGAAGATGCCTTGCAGCAGCAGGATCTGGGAAAGCGACAGGCCGATCTGCTCTTTCCAGAACAGGGTGATGATCGCCATGGGGAAGAGGGTCATCTGCAGGAAGGAGAAGGTGTAGAGCAGGGGGATGTTGCGCCGCAGGGTCGTCATGGGGGCCTTTGCGTCATCTGTTCGCGGACAACAGAATCAGGGGATGTTCTTCTGTAGCGCTTCAAGATCGATGGGAAGCGCTATCCAGGTCTGCGTAAGCCCGGCTACCTCCCTGCGGAGCCGCGTCAGGCGCTCGCCGCTGGCCGGGTGGGTGGAGAGGATCGCTGGCGGGGCAAGCCGTTTTTCACCGGCCAGCTTTTCGTAGAAACGGAGCATGCCGTGCGGGTCGATCCGGGCTGCAACCAGACGTCGCAGCCCTTCGTCATCCGCCTCCCGCTCTGCTTCGCGGGAGAAGCGCAGTTCGGTCAATCTGGTGGCCGCATCGGCGAAAACGCCCCCGGATGCGTCTCCGATCACCAGCATGACCAGCGCACGCAGTCCGAGGCTCTTGATCAGGCCGCGCAGGCTGTGGCGCAGTTCGGCGTGGGCCACTTCGTGGGCCAGGACTCCGGCGAGCTCCTCGGCCGACCCGGCGGAGCGGAGCAGGCCGCTGAAAACGACCACAACTCCGCCGGGGGCGGCAAAGGCATTCAGATCCGGTCGGTCGGCCACGAACCAGCGATAGCTGTGGGGCGAGCCGGATGTGAGCTTGCTGCCGATGGAGCTTAAGGCATCGACGGCCTGGCCGCGGTCGATGATCTTCATCTGCAGGCGGGTCTGGGCCAGCACCAGGTCGCCAAGCCGTGCCTCGTGGCGCGGGGATATGTGCGCCACCGCCCAGTCGGTGATGCGGTCGGCCTGCAGCAGAAAGGCGCCGATTCCGATCAGTGGCAGTGACAGAAACAGAGCCAGCAGCAGCCAGCCGACCCGGAAGTGTCGCTCCAGGCGTGAACGCTGACCGGATGCGGCTGCTATGCGGGTGTTAAGCCCGGAAGGCGCCGAGGCGGCACAGGCACTGCGTTCAACCTCCGATTCGACCATGAAGGTGCCGGCGCCGTCCGGTCCCTCCCAGGAGATGCGCAGGCCGGCGTCGTTAAAGCCGGCAGCAGCGATCTCAAGGGCTTCGGCTTGAAATTCGGCCGGTTGCGCTCCCGGGGTGGATACGCGGAGCGCCCCCGATTCCGTCCAGCATCCGGTTGCGTTCATTCCGGCGCCCGGCAGGCCCGGTCCGAACAGGCGTCCGGCAAACGGGCGGTCAGTCATCGCTGCCAAGCAGACCGCCCAATACGCCAGCGCCGAGCAGGGACCCCTGATCGCCGGAGCGGCCGCCAACGGCGGGGGCCGACATGATAATGCGATTGGCAAGCCGCGACAACGGCAGTGATTGCAGCCAGACTTTGCCGGGGCCGGTCAGGGTGGCGTAGAAGAACCCCTCGCCGCCGAAGACGGCTGACTTGATCTTGCCAACGAACTGGATATCAAAATTCACCGAGGGCTGAAAGGCCACCACGCAGCCGGTGTCGACCCGCAGGGTTTCGCCCGGGGCCAATACGAGCTCTTTCAGCGTGCCGCCCGCATGGACGAAGGCCATGCCGTCACCTTCCAGTTTCTGCATGATGAAACCTTCGCCGCCGAACAGGCCGACCCCCAGTTTGCGCTGAAAGGCGATGCCCAGCGAAACGCCTTTGGCGGCACACAGAAAGGAATCCTTCTGGCAGATCAGGGTTCCGCCTATATCGGCCAGATGCACCGGGATGATCTTGCCCGGATAGGGGGCCGCAAAGGCGACCCGGCGCTTGCCGTTCCCTTCGTTGTGGAAAACGGTGGTAAAGAGGCTCTCGCCGGTCAACAGCCGCTTGCCGGCTCCCAGCAGTTTGCCCATGAAACCGCCCTGCTGCTGAGAACCGTCGCCAAATACGGTGTCCATCTGGATGCCTTCCTGCAGGTACATCATAACGCCCGCTTCGCCCACGGCGGCTTCGCCGGGATCGAGTTCCACTTCCACATACTGCATCTCTGAACCGAAAATCTCGTAATCGACCACATCCATTGCCATGTCAGTTCACCTCTCCGAGAAGTTGTTTACTGCAAAAAAGTTCAAAGTCCGGCCAGGAACTCCAGGATCGCTTCGTTGAACCCTACCGGCTGTTCCAGATTTACCATGTGTCCGCCGCCATGCAGAATGCAGAGCTCCGCATCCGGCAGCCCTTCCGCAAGAACCCGCGAATTTACCGGCGGAATAGCCTGGTCCTGATCCGCTCCGATCACCAGGGCCGGTTGACTGATTTTGGCCAGCAGCCCTGTGCTGTCTTTGCGCTCCCGCATGGCGATCAGTCCGGCAGCCGCTCCGGCGGGATCTGTCGCACTCATCCAGCCGAAGACCTGGTCAACCAGTTCGGGATTGTCGGTCATGGTCGCCGGGGCGAAGAGCATATTGTGGAAGGTCTCTGCCACCGGCAGGCTGCCCTGGAGGCGGCAGGCTTCGGCCAGGGCCGTGCGCCTGGCCTTACCGGCTTCGTCGTCGCCTCCCGCCTTGGTGACGATGAAGATAGGCGCCGCAACCCGCTCCGGGTAACGCTCCAGAAGATTGAGCAGTACATAGCCTCCCATGGACATGCCCCCCACGACCGCCTTGTCGATTCCCAGATGATCCATCAGGGCCACGATGTCGTCGGCGTAGAGTTCCATACTGGCGATCCCGGCGCCTGAACCGCTCTGGCCGAATCCGCGCAGATCCGGGGTTATGACGCGGCAGTTGGCCTTGGATAACGCCTCGGCCTGGGGAGCCCACATCGTGCGGCAGAGCGGAAAACCATGCATAAGAATCAGCGGGAGCCCTGTGCCCCGGTCGCTGTAGGCCAACGAAATACCGTTTATATCTGCTTTCACACCTGCCTCCTTGTTTTGCGTGCCGGTTAGTGCTGCCTTTTCAATCAAGGCTGACGGCATATTTTGCCGCTGCCTGCGATGGCGGAATGACCCGTAGAAGGGGCGGTCCGGCCGGAAGATTGGGATCAACCGGTGTCAGTTCCCATAATCTGCCGTCGGCGGGATCGCGGTAGAGCTTCTCCCGTCCGTTATCGATGGCGGCCAGTTCTTCCAGATAGTCTGTCGTCAGGCGCAGGATCCGCTCCCAGTTGTAATCCGGGGCCACCGAACTTCCGGTATCGAGCCAGTAACCCTGGAACTCGCTTTCATCCGCTTTGATGCTCGTCATGGTCTTTGTTCCTCCTCTGCTCCAGCATGGATTTCAATTTCTGGCGATAAGCCGAAACGCTGATCTGGGCGGTGGTGTACTGCAGCAGCGCATCCAGATAGCGAAGGGATGGTGACGAGGCCGGTTTTGATCCGAAATCGGCGTAGATAAAGGCCACGACAGTGTTGGCCCGGATCAGGGGGAACAGCAGCACTTCCGGGCTGTCCATCCTTCCGATCAGCCGGTACAGCTGGTGCGGCCAGGTCGAATCGCTGTGGAAGCCGTAATACATCTGACCGGTGGCCACGACATCCTCGAAAATCTGCTGGTCGTCAAGCGGAATGCAGAGGTTGGAAAGGGGTTCCACCCCCTGGTCTTTTTCTCCCGTGATCCCGAATGATTGTTCGGCCACAAGTTCGGATTCGGTCACCGAAAAGACAATCGCCCGCTCGAACACCCGGATCAGGTAGGCCAGCAGGGCATCGGCTATCTCCGTGCGTGTCGTGCAGCGGCGCAAGCGGGCGATGCAGCTGAAATAGCGCTGTTCATCGCTGCTGGCGTATTCCGATGACAGGGTCTGCAGATAATCTCTGAAGCCGGAGCAGAAAGTCAGCGCCTGTTGGGGCGAGGATTCCTGCCCGCATTCCGGGCAGGGCTTGGGGATGATGGCGCGAATACCCGAACAGAGCGCCTGCAGTCCCTGGCTGCCCCAGAAACGGGGGCAGGCCAGCAGCACCAGCGATGCCTGCGGATGGTGCCGGATGTCGTTGCAGATCTGCAGCGTTTCCTGCCCGTCGGCGTCATGGGGAACGTCGAGAAAAACCACCAGCTGCACCGTCTGGCACAGCAGCAGCCTGATGTTGATCGCCAGTGAAGCCACGTTGTCTGACGAAAGCGCATAGATCTTCTGCTGATGGCAGATCGATCTGACGATGGTCGAGATCAGCGTCGATTGCGTAATCACGATCACCGCCAGATCCGGCGGCTCGCCGGCGGCGGTTCCGTCCGGAAGCGGGCCGGACAGCAGTCTGAAGATCTGCCGTTTCTGCTCTTTCGATGCGGCCGGAAACTCGTCCAGAATCAGTTTTTTAAGAGCGTCCGCTTCGCGGTAGCTTTGATCCCCGCTGCGCCGGATCATGTCGCGCTGTTCCGCCAGCAGCTTCTGGAGCAGTGAAGGGGCGGAGTCCTGATCAGACCCGGTCGACGAAATCGCCGGCGGATTGTTGTGCGGTTGTTCCGGATCCAGATCCAGATTGGTGATGCCGGCGATGCTCAAAATCTCATCCATGGTGCCGTCGCGCATTTTTTCATCGAATATGCGCAACGATTCCATCAGGATGCCCTGGGAGTTCAGTACGATTCTCTGCGGGAATTTGGTGCGGGAAAAATGATAGCGGTCGGTCGTGTCACCTCTGCCAAGATCCAGTGAAAACGTTCCGCTTTTCCAGGTCAGGACCTCGACGATTGTCATCTCGATCAACGATTCCAGACCGTTGTAGGCCACTGATTCGTCAACCATGTTGTGCTCGAGCAGGGTGATAACCAACGGTTTGCGCTCGTCCCCGGCGCTTTCCTGGATATCCAGAACCTGGGCCAGCTGCCCCTCCGTGATCGCTCCGGCGCTGACCAGAACCTGCCCGATCCGCACCCGGTTATTGAGGTAGTTGGCGCTGACCAGATCCCCTTCGTGGAACACCAGCTGGCTTTCCCCTTTTTGGCTGGAAAGCCGCAGGATCCCGGTCTTCCTGGTTCCATGCAGCAGCTGGATGATGTCTATGATCGGAAAATATTCCAGATCGCCGTTAAGTGACATAGTTCCGTATCTCCGGGGGAAATCGGTATTCCGGAACCAATCTACTCTGGCGATTCCCGCCTGTCAACGGATCACGAAATGAACCATTCCCGTTGGTCGCGCTTTATGTGACAGGTACGGTCTGCGGGGGGAGTCATAAACAGCGCTGAAAAATGTTCTGATGGCGTTGCCCGAAGGTACTCCCTGCTTGACAAACCGGCTCCAAATGATGTTTATACACGGGGATTCCAAGCGCTATCACTGCGGTTTCAGGGAGCAGCCCCGGCACATGACCGATAAGGATTTTTTTCATCTCGTCACCCTCGAGGATGGGCGTAAAGACAGCGATGCCATCATCAGGGTCTTTCAGGATATCCAGGCCGGAAAAACAGGCGGCGATCTGAAGCTGCTGAATTATTATCGTGAAATTCCGGTCAGCTTTGGCGCCACGATTACCAACGTCATGGATGACCGGGTTGATCTGAATGTTCATCAGAACCAGGCCGTGGTGATGAAGCATGCCAAGCAGACCCTGATCAAATGCGACCGCTTTCCCAACGGTCTGGGGGTTCACTGCTATGTGGCGCTCTCCAATATCAACAGCTGTCGGGCCATCCTGACCCGCTTTGCCTATGCCCAGATTGCCGCCGAGAGGCGCGGGGCGGTGCGGGTTGAGGTGGATTTCCCGCTGCAGGGGAACTTCAGTGCGCCGGGCGTGACGCTGGCCGGAAAAGTGGCCGATATTTCCGTTACCGGCGTTTCCCTGCATCTGGCGGTCAAACCGACGGTTGAAATCAATATCGAGGGGACATTTGTCTGCAGTCTGCCCGGCGGGCGGGTCGAGGTGCCTGCCCGGTTGCTGAAATATTTTGATACCGAAAACGGGTGCCGGGCGGTGGTGACCTTCGCTCCGGACAACAAGCTGGAACTGCTGCTTTCCCAGTTCATCTTCAGCCTGCAGGTGGAAATCATCCGTGACCTGAAAGAACAGTATCTGTAGCGAGGCCGCCCGTATCAGTTCTGCCATACCGTCCTTCCGTGCTGCCCACTCTCCTTGAAGGAGTAAACCAACACCTTGAGCTGCCCTGGATTTACCCGTTATCGAAAACGTCTCTCATTTTGCTTTCTTGCCGTTCTTCTGCTGCTGGCCTTTTCCGCTTCGGCGCCGGCCCAGGAAGCGTTTGCCACCCATCCCCATCTCCCCTCCGGCTACAGTTCCATCCGGGTGTTTGACAATCAACGGCGCTATGTCGGCCGAATCCTGCCCGAAAAGCGCTACTGGGTTTCCATCGACCTGATTCCCGCTTTCCTGCAGAAGGCGGTCATCGCCGTTGAAGACTCCCGCTTTTACGAGCACAGCGGAATCGATCTGCGCGGCATAGCCCGCGCTTTGGTGAAAGATGTGGTCAAGCGCAAAATGGTCGAAGGGGGTTCAACCATCACCCAGCAGCTGATCAAAAACCGCTATTTGTCGGGTGTCAAAACCATCGAGCGGAAAATTGATGAAGCCCGCCTGGCGATCGAGTTTGAAAAAAAATACACCAAAAAACAGATTCTGGAGATGTACTTCAACGAAATATACTATGGCAACGGAGCCTGGGGCATCGCCCAGGCGGCCCGGCTTTATTTTGACAAAAACCCGGACGAGTTGAGCGAAGCCGAATGCGCTCTGCTGGCCGGTGTCCAGAAAAATCCGGCGCGCTACAATCCTCTGGCAAAATCCGAAAATGTGACCGCCCGGCGGGATATTGTGCTCAAGCGTATGGTTGAGCTCGGCATCATCACCCCCCGGCAGCAGCAGAAATTGAGAAACCAGCGCGTTGCCATTACGCCGTCCGGTCAGGCTCCGCAGTATCTGGCCCATATCCGCAGCAAGTTGATCGAACGCTACGGTGCTGAAATCATCGATCGGGGCGGCCTGGAGGTTACGGCGGCCCTGGATCTGAATCTGCAAAAACAGGCCGAACAGGCTCTGCAGGATGGGGTCAAGCGGGTTTCCCCCGAGTTGCAGGGGGCCCTGATCTGCCTGGACACCGCCACGGGGGATGTTCTGGCCGCCGTGGGGGGTGTTGATGCCGGCGCAACCTCCTATAACCGCGCCTTTTTAGCCCGGCGCCAGCCCGGTTCGGCCATCAAGCCGCTGATCTATGCCGCCGCACTGGAATCGGGCATCACCGCCAGCACTCTTTGGGACGACACGCCGGTGACGTACGATCGCGGCAACGGCAAAACCTGGAAGCCGCTCAACTATGGCCGGGAGCAGTATGGAGAACTTTCCCTCCGCAGAGCGCTGGCCTTTTCCAACAATGTCATCACGGTCAAGCTGCTGGATTCTATCGGTGTCCCCTATTTTGTTGATTTTGCCGGCAGGATGGGGTTGCCGCAGAAGGCGCAGAGCGGTCTTTCGCTGGCCCTGGGAACCGATGAAGTCACTCTGAAAGATCTGGTGCTGGCCTACACCCCCCTGGCCGGGGGAGGGCTGCGGCCCGAAGCGAGAACCATCGTCCGGATTTATGACCGCAAGCGTCAGACCTGGTCGGAGAACCCGCCCCTGATCACACCGGTGCTTTCTCCCGAGACCGCCTTTGTGACCACCCGGATGCTGAAAGATGTCCTGACCTACGGCACCGCCAAAAGTCTCAATAAATTCAGCCAGGCCCGCCCCTCGGCCGGCAAGACCGGCACCACCGATGATTACAAGGACGCCTGGTTTGTGGGCTACACACCGCAGATCATAACCGGTGTCTGGGTCGGCTATGACAAGCCCCGCCCGGCCGGGAAAGGCTTTACCGGCGGCGCCGTCGCCGCCCCGATCTGGGAGCGCTTCATGCGCAAGGCGCTGGCCTCGAAAGCGACCGTTGATTTCCTCCAGCCGGAAACGGTGGTTTCGGTGGCGATCGATCCGGCCACGGGGAAGCTGGCCACCAGCGAATGCCCGGAAAAACGGGATGAATTCTACCGTGCCGGAAGCGAGCCGACCGAATATTGTCCCCGGCATGGCGGTGCCGGGGCGGCGCCTTCATTCCCGCCAACGCCTCAACCGGATCTGTCCGGACAGCAGCCGGAGCCGGTTCCGGAGGATCTGCCGCCGGATGAGAACTGAAATCTGTAGCCGGCCTTCTTGTTGCCGGATGCTTGCCTGATTCCTTGAGTTTTCGCCTTCGATGGTGTAGGAATTCTGAACAACCATGCTTTGCGGGAGGATCCATGTTTAATCTGATATGTTCGGGTCTGTTGATGATTGCGCTGCTGTCCGGATGCGGCTGGGACGGAACTCCGACCCGCCACAATGACCTGTCTCCGCCGACCTCGCTCGAGATTGTGGCCGATTCCTCCACCATTGCCGTCAACACCTCCACCCGGCTGACCGTCAAGGGCAACTACTCGGGTCAGTACATGCTTGATATCACCGACCAGGCGGTCTGGGAGAGTAAAAACCGGGGTGTGGCGGATTTTTCGCCTGATGCCAGCCCGAACCAGGTTTTTGCCCGTGCAGATGGTACCGCTATCCTGACGGCCACCGTCCGGGGGGTGTCGGCCAGTTTTCTGCTGAAGGTCAGCCAGGCCACAATAACGTCTTTGACGGTTTCTCCCGCCGCTCCAAGCATTGCCAGCGGCCTGAACAGTCAGTTCAGCGTCGTCGGAACCTTTCTTGACCCAACAACCTCCAACGTAACAACCCAGAATCTGACCGATGACGTGGTCTGGGTTTCGAGTGCCCCCGGCGTTGCCAGCATCAGCAATGCTGCCGGCAGCAAGGGGCGCGCCCAGGGTCTGGCGGTCGGAACGTCGACCATCAGCGCGACTTTCGGCGGCGTCAGCGGTAGCGCCCTGCTGACGGTCACGGCGCCGGTGGCCCAATCGCTGGCGATAGCGCCGGCCACTGTCAACCTGACGGTGGGCGAGAACAAAAACCTCGTTGCGACGGCAACCTTCAGTGACGGCACGACCCAGGACGTGACCGCCACCACGGTCTGGACCTCCGGCGCTGCCGCCATAGCCACGGTCGGTGACAGCGCGGCCGACAAGGGCAAGGTCACGGCGGTGGCGAACGGAAACGCTACGATCACTGCCTTGTACGGCGCCCTGCCGGCTGCCACTGCCACTGTCACGGTTGCCGATAAGGTGCTGGAAAGTCTGGCCCTCAATGCGGTTACCCATACCTTCAGCTCTTTTGCCGAAGTGGCTGATTTTACGGCAACCGCCAACTACAAGGACGGTACTAAAGAGGATGTGACCGCCAAGGCAACCTGGACGATAGATAATTCAGGGATAGCAGCGCTTGTTTCCGGCAATCCCGGTCAGGTAAAACCGGTTACCAGCGGTACGACCATTTTGCGGGCAACCTATCGGGGCATAACCCAGACAGCGACCCTGATCGTGCCCTGATCCTGAAAGAAGAGCGTTCGGTACTAAAAAACGATACCAGGAAGTGACCATATGAAACCAATCAGACTGATCTTGACGACCCTCTTTTCGCTGTTTCTGACCTCTGCCCCGCTGTGGGCGCAGCAGCAGCACACCGGCCCCTATCTGGGGGCTTTCGTGGGGGGCAGTTCCCTGCTGGATTCCAAGGCCTCCGGCAGCTGGGGCAGTTTCAAGCTGGAATACGACGCGGGCCTTCAGTTCAGCGCGGTGGCCGGCTGGGATGTAAGACCGGACAGCCCGCTGGGGGAGGGGCGCATCGAACTGGAATACAACCACCGCAGCAATCCGCTGGATCAGGTCTCTCTTGTGGAAGGAAGCTTCAAGGGGAGCGGCAACCTGACTTCGGACAGCCTGCTGCTGAACTGTTTCGGTGTTTTTCACAGCACTATGCCCTGGTCGCCCTATGTGGGGCTGGGTATTGGCGCCGCCGTTATCAAGGCCTCGGGCCTGAAGGTGACTGGACAGCCCTTGAGCAACGATTCAGACGTGGTGCTGGCCTACCAGCTGGGGGCCGGGATCGATTATTCTCTGACTGATTATCTCAATCTGGATCTGGGCTACCGTTTCTCCGGCACCACCCGGCCCAAATTCAGCGAAGCCGGCAGCGGCAATGAATTCGGTCTGGATTATTACAGTCACAACCTTGTTTTCGGCGTACGCCTGGGATTCTGAACCTGTGCTGATCGCTTCTTGCAGTGCTCTCTGGCGTTCCTGAAAACCGTATCGGGAAAAGGATGAATATACGATGGCGTTGCCTGAAGCAGAGCAGCAGCAGATCAACAGGCTGGTGGGGCAACTGTGTGAGCGGAGATCTGTCCCGGATCAGGTCAGCTTACGGTACGTCACGATCGGCAGGCGGGTCACCCTGACCGAATCGCGTCCGCTTTTTATCGATCCAGCGCTCTGGAATGAAGTCAAGGTGGCCCAGTTTGAGTACAGCCCTGAAACGCAAACATGGACTCTCTACTGGTTCGACCGCAAAAACAGGCGCCAGCCTTACCCCACCGGCAGAAACCGGGATCTGCTCGAAAAGCTGGTCCTTGAGGTCGATTCCGATCCGACGGGCGTTTTCTGGGAGTAGGGGCGGGGTCGCCCCGCCCCGGGCGGGTTACGCACCCCCGGGCGCGGAAACCGCGCCCTTACGGATCATATTTTGTACCGTTTTCTTGATGCAGGTCAAAGACCGGGAGAACCTGTTTGCTTACAGTCGCCAGTACCATGACTGCAGCCAGGGAAGGACTCATTTATGCATCATTTTCTCCGCAGCAAACTCCATCTCGTTCTGATCGTGCTTCTTCTGCTCCCGGCGCCAGCGCTGGCCATACCGGCCATCACCTGCCATTGCTTTACGGACCGCTCGTACGACCCCGCGCGGCCGGCGGCGGCCGACCCCTATTTTCTGGCCGCGACGCACAACACCTTCTTTGCCCTGGTTTTCAACATCAACAAGAAAAACATCGTCATCAAAAAACAGCAGGGAACCTCTTCCGATGACCTGTGGGTTGCCCACTGGGTCGCTTCCCGATCCGGTCTTTCGGCGGACACGCTGCTGCAAAGCAAGCAAAAAAACGAAACCTGGCAGGCTGTTCTGGCGCCGCTGCGCCTGAACGCCCAATCCCTGGGCACTCGTTTCTTCAACGCCCTGACTGCAAAGGCGTCAAGCGCCCGACTGGCCGCAACCGCACTGGATGAGACCGTGATCCGCCACCAGCTGCTATCCGAAGCGGAACTGTCGGGACTGCGCCAGGCCGGAGCCAGCGGCCAGGAAATTGTTATTGCCGCTGTCGTTGCCGCCAAAAGAGGACAGCCGGCCCGGCAGATCCACCAGGAGGTGAAAAGAGGGGGCAAAACCTGGGGGGCGCAGTTGCAGATGGCGAAAATAGACCCGCAGAATATGCAGCAGGAACTAACCGGAATCCTGAAGCCGCCCAAATAATATGAGAATCAGTCTTTCAGCCATGCTGCAGTACCCGCAACTGTATAAAATATTCATACAGTTTTTGCTGAATTCCGGCTGAAATCGCCCTGTGTATAAATTTAATATACAGTGCCCTGTAAAAGGGTTTCTGAAATATATGCCTTAAGTTCAGCATGTTATCTGTTTTTGGCATAAAAGCACGGTTTTTAAACTGTATATTATAGATATACGCTTGCTCTTTAATGTATAATTTTAATTAAAATAAGTCCGGCCCTGAAGATGTTTTCATTCTAATAATTTCAGAACATTACACCTTTTTTTGAGTTGCATAAACGTTGTGGCACGTTCAGTGCTAGATGCTGCCTTGGTTCACACCTGATTTATCAAACCACATCTTTACGGAACAAGGTGATTGCTTATGGTCAGCAGCTTTGAAGCGAACGGCGTCCTTCAGTATAATGCACAGCAGTACCCCTTCCAGCTGGAGAACATCTCCAATACCGGGGTGGTTGTCAGGCTGCGGGCAGAAAGCATTGAACCGCTGCTTCCGGGCGAAAACTGCACACTGTTGTTTTACGGGAATCGGGAAGAACTGCAGGTTACCGCCCCGGTCCGCCTGGTTCATTACAGTTTTACTCTGGCAGCTTTTCAGTTTATCGATCTGGATAAGGAGACCGTGCGGGAACTGGAGGGAATTATCAATGGTATTGCGGAAGAGAAAAACTGTAAGGCGGTCGACCTTTCCGGGCAGCATCGCCACCTGGTCATAGCAGGCGCCAATCCGGCGGCAGATCGGATCAAGCCGGATTGTTATTAAAGCGGTTGCTTACAGATTGAGCTTCTTGCAACTGTATTTCCATTCATGCTTCGATACCTCAGCACGAACGGAAATACAGTTGCTTAAGAGATTCAAAATCCGTTCACACTGATGTATAGAAGGGTGAAAAGGACTTTTGCAAGAGCCTCAGATTGTTTGGCGAACGGCGAATGGCGGCCAGATGACCGCCATTTGCCGTAGTGGCAGTTCAGATCACCTGCCCGGAATGGTTATGCAGAGGCATTCTCCCTCGGCGTAGACCGTTGTCCCGCAAAAAAGCTTACCGTGTACCATCACCTTGCGCCCTTCGGCTGAAATAACCCGGCTTTCAAGCGTCACCACCTTCTGCAGCGGCAGCATGGTGCGGAAACTGACGTTCAGATTACCCACCACAACAGGATATCCGGCCGCCCAGGCGGCCAGCCCCAAGCCCTCATCCATGACCGCCGCCACGGCTCCTCCATGAACATGCCCCGGCGGCCCGCCGGTCTCCGGCCCGAACCAGATCCGGGCATGCAGATGTTTTTCAGCGTCACGAAAGTAGCGGGCGCGAAAGCGGTCGCCCTCCGGGTCGCCGGAGACAAAGCGGAGTGACTCGCCCACCAGCGAAGGGGCATCAAAGGCGATCCAGCCGCTTTCTCCCGCCAGATCCACTGCTGTACACGCTTCCGAAGATTCATTTTCCTGATTTGTTTTTTGCACTGATATTCTCCTCCATAAAGATGCATGCCGTTTGCGATAGCGGCATCGGCCTGATAACACTAGCAGACTTTGCCGCTTGAATAAAGTCCGGCGTGCCGCCAATGATCCGTTAACGACAATAAAGGTCATTTCACGCATTAATTTTGCCCTGCGGCGGTGTTCAGCTTGTGCTGGCGCTTCAAATTCGTTATAACCTCAAGTCAATCAACCCGACTGTTGTCAGGAGATGTAATTCATGAAAAAACTGTCCAATTTCATTGTTGTCTGTACTTGCGGTCTGACGATTCTGATGGTGCTGCTGATCTACCTGATCGTGTCTTTCGGCTACGAAAACGTCGTTGAGCACCGGGCCGAAAAACATGCCAAAAACATCGCCGACATGACCTACAACACCCTTTACCAGCTGATGAGAAAAGGCTGGACCCAGAAGGACGTGTCCGAGTTTCTGGACGCCAACCGCAAAGTTTTTCAGGGCAGCAACGTCAATGTCATCGTTTACCAGAGCGCGGCTCTGGCATCCCGTTACGGCCGGGTTTATGACGTGAAACCGGATCAGCAGGTTGAAGAGGTGTTCAGTAACGGCGTGACCAGAAACTTCATAACTGCTTCCGTTGTCCGGCACATCTATCCCCTGGTCGCCTCGTCGGAATGTCTGGGGTGTCACGCCAACTCCCGCAGCGGCGAGGTGCTGGGTGTTATCGACTCACGCATCAGTATTGCGGAAGAGCTGCACGACAGCCGCCGGAAAATCATGATCTTCCTGGCGTTGATCGCCTTGATTCCTCTGTCGGCCTCTTTTTTTCTGGCACGGCGCTTCAGCAGCCGGATGAACCGCTCACTGACCGACCTGCAAAGCCGGATCGAGGGGGTCAACAAGGTCAGTGATCTGAAATCCCTTGAAGTTCAGGATCTGCAGCTCGGTTTTTCGGAATTCACCAGCATGTTCGATGAGATGAAAAAAATCATCGGAAAACTGCGGGACGTGGCGATCGACAAGGATGTGCTCGAGTTTGAGGTCAAGCTGCTGGAGCGTTTCATCATCACCTCAGAAATCGTGCGGGACTGGAAAGCCCATGTCTGCCATATTCTGATCGAGATCAATACCATCATCGATACCTATTTCTTTTTCTCGCTCTTCATGGTCGATGAGGAATCCTACGATCTGGAGGTTTTCTGGCGCAACACCCCCGGTGAGCAGACCAAGAGCATCTTTGAGCGGATTGTCCGCGAAAAACTGGCCCAGAATCCCCGTTTCGCTCACGTCAACAACCTCAACATCATCCATAATATCGCCATGCCGCTGGCCATGCTGCCGCAACTTAAAGAAGAGGATATCGAGCTGCAGACCAAGTCGCTTTTCCTGGAAGCTCCCCGCATCGGCGGAATCGTGGGGATCGGGGTCATTTCCGAACTGGGGCAGTATCCGGCCCGCGCCCTGGTAATCGAAAGCATCCTGGCCACCCTGCTGAATGTGGTCGGATCGGTGAAAGCCATTTACCGCTACACAAAAGAGCTGGAATTCTACTCGACCCGCGATCCGCTGACCAATCTCTGCAACCAGCGGGTCATGTGGGAGATGCTGGCCATTGAAATCGAACGTGCGGCCCGGCACGATTACAGCTTTGCGCTGCTGCACCTGGACGTGGACAATTTCAAGATCATCAATGATTCCTATGGTCACGTCTTTGGCGACAAAGTCCTGCAGGGTGTCAGTGAGATCGTCAAGTCCGCCCTCCGGCGGGGGGATATCCCGGCCCGTTACGGTGGCGACGAATTCAGCGTGATCCTGCCCGAATCGGACGGGCAGCAGGCCTATCTGGTGGCGCAGCGCATCGTCGACGACCTGAAGGAGATCACCTTTACCCCCGGCGATGGCGGAGCCCTGAAGGTCTCGGTCTCCATCGGGGTCGCGTTGTTCCCGACCCATGCCCATACCTCCAAAGAGCTGTTCATGATGTCGGATAATATGCGCCAGAAAGCCAAGTATGCCGGCAAGAACCAGGTTGCAATGCCCTCCGACGAAGATCTGGCCGAGGTGTACCGCATGATCGGCGAGAAAAACATCATGATCATGAAAGCGATCGAGGAGAGTGTTATCGAGCCGTACTTCCAGCCGATCGTGAATGTCGTCACCGGGCTGGTTGATGCCCACGAAGTTTTGATGCGCATTACCATGCCTGACGGAAAAGTCATGTGCGCGGATGAGTTCGTGGGTATTGCCGAAAGCATGGGTGTTATCAGCAAAATGGATTACATCCTGATGGAAAAAGCCTTCCGCAAGGCCGCCGCCAGCGCTTATCGGGGGCTGTTGTTCATAAACATCTCTCCCAAGGCATTGATACTGAATGAATTCATACCGAACGTGCGGCGTCTGACGCGCCAGTACGGAATCAATCCCTCCTGTATCGTTTTTGAAATCACCGAGCGTGAGACGGTCAAGAATATGGCGCTGCTGGAGCGCTTTGTCCTTGACCTGAAACTGGAAAACTACAAGTTCGCCATCGACGATTTCGGCGCCGGTTTTTCATCCTACCAGTACCTGAAGCGCTTCCCGGTAGATTTCCTCAAAGTCGAGGGGGATTTCGTGCGCGGCATGACCAACGCCGGCGGTGTGGACATGGCGATAGTCAAGAGTATTGCCACCCTGGCCCATGGGCTCGGCATCAAAACGGTGGGAGAGTATGTGGAGAATCAGGAGGTTCTCAAGATCGTGGGCGATGTGGGTCTCACCTATGCCCAGGGCTATCACGTCGGCCTGCCTGCGGCCGAACTGATCGTTGATGAGCGTCTGGCGGTTCCGGAGGTCTGATAAGGATGATGGCGCTCTCTGTTTGAAAACGTGCCGTCCGTAGTGGTCCCGCTGTAGGATTCAGGAGTCACTTCATGTTCGCCCTGCCGGTCTATACACCGCCTGATTTCAGTCACCCCGACCTGGCCGCCTCCCCGGCGGCCAGGTTCAAGCCTGCCCCGGCCGATGCTCTGCTCCCCGACGATTTTCATGCCACCTCAAATCATCCCGAATATGTCCATCTGGGAGGCGGCCACTGGCTGCTTGCCCCGGAAAGTCGCATGGATGCTGTGCTGGTTCTGAAAGATCAACGGCTGGAGGTGCTGGAGCCCCGCCGGATCAGGAAGGGGGATCCGGTTGCGATCGGCAGAAGCGAAAACGGTGAAGAGGGCATTTACGTCCACACGACCGGATTCGGATCGCCGGTCGAGCAGCGCGGCAAGTTTTCCTTCCGCTCCCACGGCAGCCGGGAAGCTCCCTTTTCGCGCTGTTACGACGAGCTTTACCAGATCCTGCGCCATGACCGGCAGCATGGCCACATCGTCTGGGTGCTCGGACCGGCGGTGGCTTTCGACCGGGACAGTCGTGATGCAATGCGCTTCATGGTCGAGCAGGGCTACTGCCATGCCCTGGTGGCCGGCAATGCGCTGGCCACCCACGATCTGGAGGCGGCCTTCTTCGGCACCGGCCTCGGACAGGATATCTACACCCAGGCCGTGCAGCCCGGCGGGCATTACAACCACCTTGAGACCATCAACCGGGTGCAGGGCTGCGGTTCTATCCGTCAGGCCATCCAGAGCCTGGAGGTGAAGGACGGCATCATGGCCGCCTGTGTCGAGCGCAAGATCCCCTATGTGCTGGCCGGCTCGATCCGTGACGATGGCCCGCTGCCGGGGGTCGTCACCGACACCGGCCGGGCGCAGGACGCGATGCGGGTCCATGCCCGCCGGGCCACCACGATCATCGCCCTGGCCACCCAGCTCCACAGCATCGCCTTCGGAAACCTGGCGCCCGGTTATCAGGTTGCCACGGACGGCAGCGTCCGCCCGGTTTACTTCTACGTCGTCGACATGACCGAATTCAGCGTCGGCAAGCTGGCCAACCGCGGTTCGCTTCAGGCGGTGCCGATCCTGACCAACGTCCAGGATTTCATGGTAAACCTGCGCCGCAACCTGGCCTGAAACAGGGGATAAATATGTCGCAAACGGCTGATACCATGGGGAGCACCATTGAGATCATCGGGGTGCCGATCGACCTGGGACAGACCCAGCGCGGGGTTGACCTGGGGCCGGGGGCGCTGCGTTATGCCGGTCTGGCCTCCCGGCTGGCCGCCCTGGGGCACAGGATCGTCGACAGCGGCAATCTGGCGGTTCCGATCCGGGAAACACTGCCGGAAGAAGTGGAACAGCATTACCTCCCTTCGATCTGCAGCAGCTGCCGCTTGGTGTATCAGGCTGTGCGCTCGGCAGTGGCTGCCGGGCGTATCCCGCTGTTGCTGGGGGGCGATCACAGCCTGGCAATCGGCAGCATCGGCGGAAGCAGCGCTGACGAGCCGGTCGGCCTGATCTGGATCGATGCCCACGGCGACTTCAACACACCGCAGACGACCCTGACCGGCAATATTCACGGCATGACTCTGGCGGTCCTGCTGGGCGACGGCTATCCGGAGCTGGTCGAGGCCGGTCGTCCCGGCCCCAAGCTGCGGGCGGAGGATGTGGTGATGATCGGCATCCGTGACCTGGATCCGCAGGAGCGGCTTCGTCTGCGGGCTAGCGGCATCGCGGTCTATACCATGCGCGACATCGACGAGCGGGGGATCGGGGCGGTGGCCCGCGAAGCGTTGGAGCGACTTGAACATCGGGAACGACTGCACGTCAGCCTGGATATGGATTGCCTCGATCCCCAGACGGCCCCCGGGGTCGGCACGGCTTCCTCTGCCGGCCTGACCTGCCGCGAAGCCCAGCTGCTGATGGAAATCATCGCCGATTCCGGGCGCTGCCGGGCGCTGGATATCGTCGAGATCAACCCGATCCTGGACCGGCACAATCAGACCGCCCGCCTGGCGGTGGAACTGGCCGCCTCGCTGTTCGGCAAGCGGATTCTGTGACCGGAGGAGATCGTATGCAGCCAGAGCTCAACGCAAAGATTGTCGCACGCGGCCGGGCGCTTTTTGCCGCCATTGCCGGCGAAACACCCTCCTTGTTCTCCACCTCCACCTGGACCGGCCGTCTGCTGGACTGGAGCATGCACAACGAGCAGTTCAAGGTTCAGCTGTTTCGCTTTGTGGATGTCTTCCCTTCACTGAAAACTTCCCGGCAGCTGACCGACCATATCCGCGAGTACTTCGGTGATGGCCAGGATCTGCCGCAAGCGCTTTCCGGCGGGGCCAGGATGGCGGGACTGCTGGGATCGCTGGGCGGTCCGCTGCTCAACCGCTTTATTTCCGCCAATATCCATGAGATGGCTCGCCAGTTCATTGTCGGTGAAACCACCGCCGAGGCGGTCAGCCGGTTGGCAAAATTGAGGAAGGAACGCTTTGCGGCGGTTGTGGATGTGCTGGGCGAGGCGACGCTCTCCGACGATGAAGCGCAGGCCTACGTTGAGACCTATCTGGAGCTGTTGGATGTGCTGGATGCCGAGCAGAAGCGTTGGGACGCTTTGCCGGGCGGTGAGGGTGATCCGCAACTGGACTGGGGCTGCAGTCCCCGGATCAACATTGCGGTCAAGCCGACCGCGCTGTTCTGCCTGGCCAATCCGATGGATTTTGAAGGGTCGGTTCTGGCGATTCTGAAACAGCTGCGCCGGATCTGTGCCCGGGTCGTCGCGCTGAAGGGCTTCCTGTGTATCGACATGGAGTCCAGCCGTTTCAAGGATATCACGCTGGAGGTCTACCGCCGCCTGAAGCTCGAATATCGCGATTATCCCCATATCGGCATCGTGCTGCAGGCCTATCTGAAAGAGACCGACCGGGACTTGGCCGGTCTGCTGGAGTGGGCCAGGGCGGAGAGGCTCGGGATTTCGATCCGTCTGGTCAAGGGCGCCTACTGGGATTACGAAGTCGTCAGGGCCGGGCAGATGGGGTGGCCGGTTCCGGTCTGGACCGTCAAGGCCGAAAGCGATGCCGCCTATGAGCGCCAGGCGCGCCTGATCCTTGAAAACCATTTGGTATGCCACCTGGCCTGCGCCTCCCACAATATCCGCACGATTGCGGCCGTGATCGAGATGGCGGCCGAGCTGCAGGTGCCGGAAGCGCGCTATGAATTTCAGATGTTGTACGGCATGGCCGAACCGGTCCGCCGGGGGCTGCTCAACCAGACCGGCCGCGTCCGCCTCTACTGCCCTTACGGCCAGATGGTACCGGGCATGGGCTATCTGGTGCGGCGTCTGCTGGAAAATACCTCCAACGAATCCTTTCTGCGCCTGTCCCTGGCCGGAGGCGCGCAGGTCGAGGAGCTGCTGCGGGACCCGGCGGCCCTGGCTGAACGGGAACGGGAAGGTCTGGCACAAGAGCTTGAATACAAGCCGGATGGCGACATCGGTTTGCCCCGCTTCAGAAACGAGCCGGCGGTGGATTTCAGCCGGGCCGACCAGCGCAACTCCTTTCCGGAAGCAATCGCCGGGGTGCGTGCCCGCTTCGGCCGGACCTGGCCGCTCCACATCGGCGGACGGGAGATCGTGACCAGGGAAACGATCACCAGCGTCAATCCGGCCTGTCCTGCGGAGGTGCTGGGGATGATCTGCCAGGCTGGCATCGCCGAGACCGACCGGGCGGTCGCCGCTGCCCGGGCCGCCTTTCCGGCTTGGCGCGCCGTGCCTGCCGGGGAGCGGGCAGCCTGCCTGGTCAAGGCGGCCGGAGCCGTCCGGCGGAGACATTTCGAACTGGCTGCCTGGCAGGTGCTGGAGATCGGAAAACAGTGGGACCAGGCCCATGCCGATGTGTGCGAGGCGATCGACTTTCTGGAGTATTATGCCCGCGAGAGCCTTCGATTGGCCACTCCCCGGCGTCTCGGCACCGCCCCTGGCGAGCTGAACCACTCTTGCTACGAACCGAAGGGTGTGGCAGCGGTTATCGCCCCCTGGAATTTTCCGCTGGCAATCAGCATCGGCATGGCCGCGGCCGCGATTGTCTGCGGTAATCCGGTCGTTTATAAACCCTCCAGCCTGACTGCCATTACGGGCTATCAGCTGGTGGAGATCTTCCGTGAAGCCGGCCTGCCGGAGGGGGTCTTCAACTACCTGCCGGGATCCGGCAACCTGATCGGCGACCATCTGGTGGAGCATCCGGATGTCGCGTTGATCGCCTTCACCGGGTCGCTGGAGATCGGCCGGCGGATCATGGAACGGGCCGCCATTCCGCACCCCGGGCAGCACCATCTCAAAAAGGTCGTCTGCGAGATGGGGGGCAAGAACGCGATTATCATCGATGATGACGCCGACCTGGACGAGGCCGTGCCGCAGCTGCTTGCTTCGGCCTTTGGTTTCCAGGGACAGAAATGCTCGGCCTGTTCGCGGGTGATCGTGCTGGATGAGATCCATGACCGGCTGGTCGAACGCCTGGTCAATGCCGCCCGGGCCTGGCGGCTCGGGCCGGCCGAAGATCCGGCTTTTGCGATGGGAGCCGTGGCCGACGAGGCTGCCCGCCGGAAGATTCTGGAGTATATTTCGATCGGCCTGCAGGAGGGGACGCTGCTTTATCAGAGCCCGATTCCCGAAGGCGAGGGGTACTGGGTGCCGTTGACGATCATCGGCGGCATCCGACCGGAGCACCGCCTGGCCCGGGAAGAGGTTTTCGGTCCGCTGCTGGCGGTAATGCGGGCCCGGGATTTCGAGCAGGCCCTGGAGTGGGCCAACTCGACCGCGTTTGCCCTGACCGGCGGTGTCTTCAGCCGTTCGCCGGAACATCTGGCCCGGGCGCGTCGAGATTTCCGGGTTGGCAACCTGTATCTCAATCGCGGCATTACCGGCGCTCTGGTGGAGCGGCAGCCATTCGGCGGGGCGGGTCTGTCCGGCGGCGGCACCAAGGCCGGCGGAGCGGATTACCTGCTGCATTTCATGAATCCGCGCGTGGTGACCGAGAATACCCTGCGGCGGGGATTCGCACCGCCCGAAGGGGATCCTGTAGGCTTTGGGTCATACCGTTTTCAGGGGCGGTCTTGAGCTGCAAAAATAGTAATAAAAATGTCGAAAAAATTTACAGGCATGGTTTTGTGTTGTGATGCGTCTGTTTAAATGATTATTATGGTTAGGTTTTAATAGTCGGATCATAATTTGCAAAGGTCTGGTTGCTGGAGCGGATAATTAAAGTGCAATAATGTATGTTCGCTGCTTTTGGGCTGTACGGTAACGCAAGTATTGTGCTTCTGTGCCCTTGCAGGATAATGCGGTAGCGGGGATGAACAAGGGTGTCAGATACGATCAAAATAGTGCTGTTTGAAAAGGAGTCCGCCTTTGCCAAAGACGTCAGGATGGCTTTGTCGTCCTTTGGCTACGCCGCTCCGGCGGTCGTGTCCAGCGCGGAGCAACTGCTTGAATGTGCCGGCAGGGACAAACCCGATCTGATTCTGGGCGGCATCCCCTTGACCGGATGGCACGACACTCTGGAGGAGCTTGAAGCTGTTGCCGTCCGTTTCAGTATCCCGTTGATCGATCTTTCCTGTCATGCCAATGCAGATCTTTTTGAACGCTCGCTGGCCGCCACTCCTTTTGCTTTCCTGCTCAAGCCGTTCAGCAGCATCCAGCTGATCTACACCATTGAAATTGCGCTCGCCCGACAGCGGCTGGAAACCTGTTTCCGGGAGAAGGGGGCCCTGTGCCACCGGGTCTTTGAGCTGAACGGCAGCGCCATGCTGGTTCTGGAGAGCGGCGGAAAGATCCTGATGGTTAACGAGACCTTTGAACAGCTGTCCGGATATGCGCGGGATTCGATCATCGGCCGCATGAACTGGAATGATTTCTTCTTTGACAGGTTGTCGAATATGGCTGAAGCGGAGGAGAGCGCATCCCATAAACCGCATCTGTTAATCGCTGAGGGGCAGGTCAGCAAGCCGGTACGGCTGAACGTCAGGCGGATCGAGCAAAGCGGCCACTACATCGCTTCGATTTTCGCTGCTGACAGGCTGAATGTGTCCGAAGGCGGTCTTGACGTTCTCAATTCAGAGCTTATCAAAATGAATGACGAGCTGAGACGCGAGCTCTTCGAGCGCAAAAATTACGAGAACGTGCTGCTGCATCAGGCAAATCATGATTCCCTGACCGGCCTTCCCAACCGGCAGCTGCTCTTCGACCGTCTGAACCAGGCCATCGCCTATGTGAACCGCAATGACACCATGCTGGCCCTGATGCTGGTTGATCTTGATAATTTCAAACCGATCAATGACACCCTGGGGCATATTGCCGGTGATGCCGTCCTCAAGGAGGTCGCCGGGCGTCTGCAGGCCTGTTTGAGGAAGTATGATACCGTCGCCCGGTTCGGCGGCGACGAATTCGTTCTGATCGTCAACGACATGCCGGACATACACGATATCGTGCGTTTCGCCGACAAAATTTTCACTGTCTTCCAGCATCCTTTCGACGTGCTGGGCAAGGAAGTCAGCGTAACTGCCAGCATCGGACTGGGCATTTATCCCCTGCAGAGCACCAGCACCGAGTGTCTCCTGAAAATGGCCGACACGGCCATGTATCAGGCCAAAAACGAAGGGGGCAATGCCTACAAGTTCTTTACGGAATCCATGAGTCTCAAGCTGGACCGGCGCGCGGTTCTGGAGGGCAAGCTCAAGGCTGCCCTGGATCAGGAGGAGTATCTCGCCCATTATCAGCCGCGCATCGATGTCGCCACCCGGAAGATCGTCGGAATGGAGGCGCTGATGCGCTGGCAGCCGATGGATGGCCCGTTGGCTTATCCGGCCGATTTTTTTACGGCACTGGAAGAGTCCGGCATGATCGTCCCGGTCGGAGAGTGGCTGCTTGAGAAAATCTGCCAGCAGAACCGGGCCTGGCAGGACGCCGGACTGCCGCCGCTACGGGTGGCGATGAATGTTTCCGAGCGGCAGTTCAGTCAGGATGATTTTGCCGACCGGGTTGCCAATGCGCTCTCCAGCTCTCGCCTGGAGCCCCGTTTTCTGGAGATCGAACTGCCGGAACAGATCGTCATGAACAATGTTGTCGAGAGCATCAGCCGCTTGAAGAAACTCAAATCGACCGGGGTGGTGATCGCGCTGGACAACTTCGGAACCGGCTATTCCTCCCTGACGCACCTGAACCGGCTGCCGATCGACGATATCCAGATTGACAAGTCGCTGGTCAATTGCATCGTCAGCGATGAAAATGATGCCAATGTGGTTTCAGCCATTATCTCCATGGGGCACAGCCTCGGCAAGAATCTGGTCGCCGAAGGGGTTGAGTCGGAAGGGCAGTTCATGTTCCTGGCCCAGAGAAACTGCCAGGAGATGCAGGGACATTTCTTCAGCCGTCCGCTCACCTCGAACGAATTCGAAAAAATGGCCCGCAAGTACACCCTCTAGTTTTTCGATCCCTGCTGCGAAACCGTTCCCGTATAATCCCCGCGCTATATGCCGACTCGTTTGATTACTCACCGACAAAGCTCTTGACTTGACTCTTAATCCATAATAATTTCAGTCAACTAATAATCTTCGCACGAGGAGGAAAATCACATGGCCCGAAAATCGAGATTGGTTTCCCTTGCCGCTTCGGCGCTGGCGCTTGTATGCGCCGTCGCCTATGCCGGCTCCGCCCCGGCGTCACCCTTCAAGGTTGACAAGGAACTGTTCAAGTTCTACCCCTCCCTGATCGTCTACGAGAAATCAAAGGCCGGCTTTACCGAGCCGGAGACCTGCGCCGGCTGTCACGAAGACAAATACAAGGAGTGGAACGGTTCCCTGCACAGCATGGCCTTTGTTGATCCGGTTTATCAGGGGGAGTTGAACAAGGCGGTCAAAGCGGTCGGGCATGATATCTCCCGCCAGTGCGAAGGGTGTCATTCCCCTGCCGGTGTGGTGACCGGCGAAATCAAGGGGCCGGGCCTGAGCGGTCTTTCGGCGGTGGCCAAGGCCGGAGTGTCCTGTGATATCTGCCATTCGATCAGCGCCCTCAATCACGACAAGACCCCCACCAAAGAACCGGAAAACGGCTCCTTCGTCATCAAGCCGGGCGAGGACGGCAAGGATGGCAATGCGGTGCTGATCAAGCATGGCCCGCTCAAACCTTCCGATGAATGCGGCGGCGGTTTCCACGAGTGCCGCCAGACGGAGTTCCACCAAAAAGCCGATCTGTGCGCTTCCTGCCACCAGGTTTACCATTACGACAAGCACTTCCCGATCGAAGCAACCTATAACGAGTGGAAGCACAGCCCCTATGCCCAGAAGGACATCCATTGCCAGGATTGCCACATGGTCGGAAGCGATGCTTTTGTGAAAGTTGCCGATACGATGACCAAACCGGAGCGGAAAGATTACCGCCACTACTTTAACGGCGCCAACTATTTGCTGTACTATCTCGGCTCCCAGGCGGCCCAGAAGGCGGGCGACAAGGATCAGGCCGCCCGTCTGATGGCCCAGTATGACATGGCCGTTAAGCGGCTTCAAAAAGCGGCCGAACTGGAAATAGAGCCGGTTTACCGTAAAGGCGCCTTGGCCGAGATCCGGGTGCGGGTCAAGAATATGCGTGCCGGTCACAATCTGCCGACCTCTCTGACCAATATTCGCCAGATGTGGCTTGAAGTGGTGGCCAAGGATGAGAAGGGCGAGGTCGTTCTTGCAACCGGCGCCGTGGGGCCCGACGGCAGTCTGTCTGACGATGCCCGCCTGTTCAACTCGGACGGCATGGGACCGGATGCTCACTTCGCGGTTGATCCCTGGATTATCACCGCCTTTTCAAAACATGAAACCATCCCTCCCAAGGGCTATCGTGACGTCCACTATGGCATTACCGCTCCCAAGGGAAGCGCCAAGCTAACGATTGAAGCCAAGCTTCGTTATCGTCAGGCTGATCAGAAAATTGCCGAAGCGCTCTTGAAGGCGGTGCCCAAGGATATCGATCTGGCTCGGGATTACGGTCTGACAGCGATCCCGGTGCTGCCGGTTGTGGATATGGTTTCGCTGAAGCGCGAGGTGTCGGCGGTAAAATAGTTCTTTATAGTAGAGTCAAAGTAAAGCGGGGCGGCCAGATGGCCGCCCCGTGGCGTTTTGTTCAACCGGAGCACTCTATTATTTACCGCAGCATTTTTTGTATTTCAGCCCGCTGCCGCAGGTGCAGGGATCATTGCGGCCGATTTTGCTGGCAATGATCGGCTTTTGTTTGACCATGACGCCATCGGTGAAAAACCAGCGCCCTTCCTGACGTTTGAAGTGCCCGCACTCGTGATGTTCGCGTCGTTCCCCTTTTTCGCTGAAACGGGCGATGAATTCCACTTCTCCTGCGGAGTCATCCGACCCGCCCCTGTGGGTGGCGATTATTTCCAATCCGTGCCATTCGGCATTTTCAGCCCATTCCCTTGTGCCCTTGTGGTCATAGCCGGTGCGATGGTCGGGGTGCGTGCTTTCGAAGATGAAATCCATTTCAGCCTTGACATAGGCTGAATAACGCGCCCGCATCAGCTGTTCCGCTGTCCGGGCAGGTTGTTCTCCGGTTATGATCGGCTGGCAGCATTCGTTATAAGCGTTTCCGCTTCCGCATGGACAGGTACTCATTGTTATTTCTCCTTCAAGGTTTGTTGGTTCGGTTTTGGTGACATACAAGCGGACGTTTTGTCAATTACAATTGTTGGGTCCAATGGGGACAATAAACGCACTGACTATGCCGTGCCGGCCAGACAGGTTAGTGCTGTTTTATTAGCTGTGTGTGAATTTATTTTACAGAATCAGCGGCTTTGTGATACATGAAATACAGCCAAATATCGGGAGCCGCATTCATGGAAAAGTCGCTTCAGGAACTCGTAAAAAAAACAATTTCACGTAACAGCGATCAGGTGCTTGAATCTGAAATCGAGGCGTTGAACATACAGTACGGCGGCATGGTGTATGTTGAAGCGCTGAAGCAGCTGACCGGCAAGAACGTCGGTGCCGGCAAGGCCAAGCGTTACTGGCAGGGCGCTCTGGCTCTGCGCAACAGCATGGAAAAAGTCACTCACTATCGTTTCAGTATTCGTGCGGCGCTCCTGGAGTTCCTGCTGAAAAACTCCAACGAGTTTAAAAACCTGGTCTTCGTGGAGACCAAATACCTTGACAGTATTCGCCACTGTTCGGTTACGGACGGCTTGACCGGTCTGTATAACCAGACCTACTTCAAAACCCTGCTTGGTCAAAACATCCCGATGCGCCGCAGGATCGATGACAGCGCCAGTGCCCTGATCCTTATGGACCTTGATTGTTTCAAACTGTACAACGACCGCTGCGGTCATGTGGCCGGTGACGAGGCGCTTCGGGTGGTGGCCAATGTCATCCGTGATCAGATCCGGGAACAGGATGTGGCGGCGCGCTACGGTGGCGATGAGTTTGCGGTTTATCTGCCCAAGGTGGCCAAGAACGTCGCTTTTGCGGTGGCCGACCGCATCCGCAAGGCCATAGAAGCCACGGATTTTCGCGGCCAGGAGATGTTGGACGGCAAGAGGCTGACGGTCAGCAGCGGCATCTCGTTCTTTTCCGAGGAGATCAACGATGTCAACCTGCTGATCGATCTGGCCGACAAGGAGCTTTACAACGCGAAGCGTCGCCGCAATTCAATCTCGCCCAGCAATTACGAGCGCCGCCGTAATCAGCGTCATGTGACCCAGGCGCTGCTGGAGTGTCAGATTGACAGCTTTGACGCATCTGAAACCGCGTTGGTCTCCAATTTCAGCAACACCGGCATCGGCATCTGGGGCAAGACCTACGTTGCTCCGGAGGAACGTTTACGGCTCCTGTTGCGGAAGCCGTTCTGGTCAAAGGATCTTGAGATTGAAGGAATTGTGCGCCAGGTTTATCCGGATGCTGAAACGGACCTCCATTATCTGGGGATCGAGTTCGAGCATGATCTGGACGATTGCACCAGCTACATCTGCCGCCCGCTGGTCAGAAGCAAAATGGTGCATTGACAAAACTGCCTTTCAAAAAAACAGGCAAGCATATATAAAAGGCGCCCGCAAGGACGCCTTTTATCGTGAAACACCGGCCCGGTTTTTCCAAGCAGTTTAATAGTTGCCTTCTACCAGCTCAAAAAATGCCTGGGGATGTTTGCAAACCGGGCAAATTTTCAGCGCATCCGTGCCTTCGTGGATGAATCCGCAGTTGCGGCATCTCCAGCGGGCCGATTCCTTCCTGCTGAACAGTGCGCCGGATTCCAGTTCCTCCAGCAGCAGCTTGTAACGCTCCTGATGCTCCTTCTCGATCTTGCCGATCGAGGTGAAGAGGGCGGCGATTTCCGGGAATCCTTCCTCCTTGGCTTCCTTGGCCATGCGCGGATACATTTCGGTGAACTCATCGGTTTCACCGGCGGCTGCGGCGCGCAGGTTATCGGCGGTGGAGCCGATGCCGTTCAGCAGTTTGAAGTGCAGCTTGGCATGTTCTTTTTCATTTTCGGCGGTCTCCAGGAAGATGGCGGCTATTTTTTCGTAGCCCTCTTTTTTGGCGACCGATGCAAAATAGGTGTACTTGTTGCGGGCCTGTGATTCTCCGGCAAAGGCCTCCTGAAGGTTCTTCTCGGTTTTGGTTCCCTTGACATCTTTCATTTGAAGCTCCTTTTTTCAAAATTAACTGCCTGGTACATAGTGTTAAACGTATTTATTACATCAGCATGGCGCAAGTCAAATTGTTTAGCTGTCGCACGGATTGCCGTTGGCCCGGGGCAGTGACCATTTGTAGCGTATGGCAAGCAGACGCAGGATCGTGACCGTTAGGGCCGAGATGAGCAGCGCCCAATGTTTTGGGACGCTGGTCAGATGCAGCAGGTAGAGCAGGGTTCCTCCGGCCAGACAGGCTGAAGCATAGACTTCCTTCTGCAGCACCATCGGCACCCGGGTCGAGAGCACGTCACGAATCATGCCGCCGGCGGTGGCGGTCATGACACCCATCATGACCGATCCGAAAAAGCCGATCTGGAAATCAAGGGCCTTGCCGGTGCCGATCACCACGAAGGTTCCCAGCCCGATCGCATCGAACAGCTGCAGCGGATGTTCCAGAAAGCCGAGGCGGCGGTGCAGGATGAAAACCGCCAGTGAAACCGCCACGGAGAGGTACAGATAGGTTTCGTCCTGGAAAATGAAGGGGGGCGTGTCACCCAGCAGCAGATCGCGCAGTGTGCCGCCTCCGGTGGCGGTCACCAGGCCGAGCACGAGCACGCCGAACATATCCATATCGCGCCGGATGCCGGCCAGTGCGCCGGATGCCGCAAAAGCGGCGGTTCCCAGCAGATCGAGTGAATAGAGGAGTGTCACGCGGGTTTCCTTAAGTTTCGTCCTATTCCTTCATGGCCCGGATCAGCAGATCGAAGTCTTCCAGAAGCGATTGGAGATCCTCTTCATGCTCGACCTCCTGCTGCAGGATCTGCAGCACCATGTTGTAGGTGACCGGGTCGGCGTCCCTGGTGATGTCCAGCAGGCGCTTATAGGTGCTGATGGCGCACTGCTCGCCTTTTATGTTCTGGATCAGCAGGGTTTTGACGAACGGGTCATCGGGCGCATCGTAGCCGCAGTTGGTCAGTTTGTACCACTCCTCCGGTTTCGTGACCGGTGTTCCGCCCAGCTGGATGATGCGCATGGCCACCATGTCGGCGTGCAGCAGTTCTTCGGTGGCGTGCTGCAGCAGTTCGGCCCCCACGGCATCCTTCATCGGTCCCTTGACCAGTTTGGCGCCCAGCCAGTATTGGTAGTAAGCCAGCCATTCATCGCAGTAGGCGCGCCGCAGCAGATCGAGCAGCGTATCCACCTCCATCCCGATAATTTCACGTCCTTTGGAGCCCATGGTCAAACCTCCTTGTGAAAGATTAAATCTGGCTGAAAATATCATCTGGGGGGATGCCCGTCAATCTGGTTTGTGGCAATTATAATAAAAGTATTGTATCCTCTCCGCTTTCTTTGTACTCTCATTAAAATGAAAATTGTGATCCGAAACGAGGTTACACGTGGACAAAACAACATCCGAACTGCTGCAGGCACCCCTGACGCCCCATGAAACCAGATGGGCCAGCGAGATTGCTGACAAACTGCCCGATGACGTCGATCTGACTTTTGAGGAAGCAAAAATTCTGACCAGGTTGTCGATCAGGGAATGGCCGGTTGAACTGCTGTCCAAAGTCAAGGATGTGATCGATGTTGAGGATTTTCTGGTTGATGACCAGGAATAATGATTCAGTTTATGCATCATAGCACCCACTTTGTCGAAAACCCGAAATAGCTGAAGGAGTTTTTTTTGAAGAAGCAGTTGATTCGTTGTTGCGCTGGAGCGTTGGTCTGTCTGTTGTTGCTTTTTCCGGGTTGCACCGGTCACAAGTCCCTTGAACCGACCCCCAAAGTAGAAAAAAATGAGCCGCCTCCACCACCGCCGCCCCCCCCGGTGCTGACGGCTTTCTCGGCCACCAGTAGCGCCATTCGAAAAGCGGCCGTTTTTGACTCCCAAAGCAGCGCTGCCGGTGTCGGCGTGCCAGGTGTCAGATACAAAACCGGTGAAGATCCGGAATTTGCCAAAAAACAGGGCTGGCCGGTCAACGGCCCACAGCCGCTGCCCGGCTCGATTCTGCCGCAGAAGCGCATCGTGGCCTATTACGGCAATCCCTATTCAAAGAAGATGGGCGCCTTGGGAGAATTTCCGAAGGACGAAATGCTGCGGCGCCTGAAGGGAGAAGTTGCCGCCTGGCAGGCGGCCGACCCCGCTACGCCGGTGCAGCCGGCGCTGCACCTGATCGCGGTCGTGGCCCAGGCTGAGCCGGGCAGGGACGGCAAGTACCGTATGATCATGCCGGATACGGTTGTCAATCAGGTCTACGGTTGGGCGAAAGAAGCCGGGGCGCTTTTGTTTATCGATATCCAGACCGGGCATGACGATATCCGCTCGGTTCTGCCGCGCTTTGAGTGGATTCTGAAAAATCCCGATGTTCATCTGGGGATCGACCCGGAATTCAATCTGATCAAAAGCGGCAAGAAGCCGGGCACCAAGGTCGGCACCTATGACGCCGCCGACATCAACTATGTCTCGGCCTACCTCAAGGAACTGGTCAAGAAATATAATCTGCCGCCCAAGATTCTGACGGTACACCGTTTCACCAGGGGGGGAGTCACCAATTCCCGAAAAATTATGCTGCACCCCGAAGTGCAGATCGTGATGCACATGGACGGCTGGGGTGCACCCTGGCTGAAACGGGACTCCTACAAGGATTACATCGTGGCTGAACCGGTACAGTATGCCGGCTTCAAGCTGTTCTACCACAACGACACCAAGAAGGGCGACCCGCTGCTGAAGCCGCAGGAGGTACTCAAACTGAACCCGCAGCCGCTTTATATTCAGTATCAGTAGGGAGAAACAGTGCTGCTGATATTCCCGCCTGCCGCCAAGGCCTGTGAACCGCCGGCCGGCATTGCCCGGCTGGCGGCGGCTCTACAGGTTCATGGCGTGGGCTGCCGCCTGCTGGATGCCAATCTGGAGGGGCAGCTCTGCCTGCTGAAGCAACCGCCGGCGACCGATGACACCTGGAGCCGCCGGGCCGCCAGGCACCGGGTTGACAATCTTTCCGCACTCCGCACTCCGCAAACCTACCAAAACCAGGACCGCTACCGCCGGGCGGTCAGCGACCTCAATCGCCTGCTGGCCGTCTCTTCAGCCGGTCAGGGCGCGGTCGTCGGGCTGGCAGATTACCAGCAGGCCGGACTATCTCCACTGGCCAGTACCGATCTGATTTCTGCGGCGCGCCAGCCGGAAAACAATCCATTTTTTCATTATTTCAGTCAGCGTCTGCCGGAAGTTCTGGACGGGATAAGCACCGTCGGCTTCTCGCTGAACTACTTAAGTCAGGCGCTCTGCACCTTTGCCATGCTCGGTTATCTAAAGCAAAGGCACCCGCAGCTGAAAATCGTGCTGGGGGGCGGGTTGGTGACTTCCTGGATGCGGCGTCCCGGTTGGTGCAGCCCCTTCGGCGATCTGGTGGATGAATGGGTGGCCGGGGCCGGGGAGGGAGTGCTACTGTCAATGTCCGGCATTGACGTCTCCCCCAATCGGCCCGTCCTTCCCGACTATTCCTCCCTGCCGCTGGCCGATTATCTTGCGCCCGGCCTGATTCTGCCCTACAGCGCCGCAAGCGGCTGCTACTGGAACCGCTGCAAGTTCTGTCCCGAGCGGGCCGAGGGGAACCGGTATTGTCCGATCCCGGTTTCTCAAGCTCTGTCTGATCTGCGGCAGTTGACGGCAATCCACAGACCGGTTCTGATCCACCTGCTGGACAACGCCGTCAGTCCGGCACTGTTGCGCGGATTGACCGAAACTCCACCCGGCGCGCCCTGGTACGGTTTTGCGCGGGTTGACGAACAGCTGGCTGATCCGGATTTCTGCCGGGCGCTGAAGCGTTCCGGCTGCGTCATGCTCAAACTGGGGCTGGAATCGGGTGATCAGAGGGTTCTGGATAGGATGGAGAAGGGGATTCGGCTGGAGGTGGTTGAGCGGGCGCTCTCCAGCCTGCGGCAGGCCGGAATCGCCGTTTACTGCTACCTGCTGTTCGGCACACCGGGCGAGGACGAGTTGGCTGCGGAGCGGACGCTGGATTTTGTTGTCCAACAGCGGGATGCGATCGGATTCCTCAATCTGGCAGTGTTCAATATGCCGCTCTTCAGCGAGGAGGCCGATCTGTATGGCAGCGGACTGTTCTACGACGGCGACCTTTCTCTGTACACCGCCTTCCGGCACCCGGGCGGCTGGGGGCGCGCCCAGGTGCGGCGCTTTCTGGAGCGGCGCTTCAAACGCCATCCGGCCGTGGCGGCGATTATCAGAAACGACCCGCCCCAGTTTTCATCCAACCACGCCCCGTTTTTTTGCGGGTAGGTGGGCTATGCTGGAGACCGGGCGAACACAAGGTTCGCCCCTACGGGCGGGCTTCCAGGCTGCGGATGCGCTCCTTCAGTTCTTTCTCACGCTGCCAGCGGGCGCTGACGTCGCGGATGGTCGCCGCAACCCCCAGCATGGCGCCATTGTCATCCCGGATCAGTGCCATGGAAAACTCGGTCGATATGCGCGAGCCGTCCTTGCGCAGGGCCGGGGCCGAGAGCAGATCGACGCTGTAGCGGCTACTGCCGCTCTCCATCACGCGGTAGTAACCTTCCCAGTGGCGGCCGCGCAGGTTCTCGGGAATGACCAGATCCAGAGACTGCCCCAACGCCTCCTCCACGCTGTAGCCGAAGATCCTTTCGGCGGCGGCGTTCCAGAACCTGATGATGCCCTGGCGGTCGGAAAACATGACCGCATCACCGATCCCTTCAACAATCCTGCTGCAGAGCCATTCCGGCGATAGTGAATCCTGCATGATTACGTCCCTCCCGTGTCAGATTTTCATATTAAAGCATTTTAGCTGCTTAAACGGGATGAGGGGATAAAAATCTTCAAGGGCATGAATTTTTTTGTGTACGCCCGTCATGGGCGTGAACTTATGGGGTGCAAGTCCCCTGTACGTGAATCCAATTACTGTCGTGAGACAGGATACCAAAGTACTAGCCGACGGCAAGGGCGTCTCCGCGAGGAGGGGTCTGAAGGAAGCCCGAGTGCAAAGCTATGAGCCGACGAACAGAAACAGCATACAAGGCCGTCATCCGGGCAAGTCAGCACTACATGACGAAGTCCCACGGATTCAGGAGAAACGGTAAATGCTGCGGTTGTGTAGCGACAGTTCACGTTCTTATCCGGGGAGATCTGCCTCACATGCCATTGCTACCTGATGGCGCGGTATCTGGCAACAGCTGCCGTGATGAGGCAGAAGTCAGCAGAAGCCATAGTGTGCGCTGGGCAGCGCCCAGATCGGGAGGGTTAAAGTCCCTCTGGCGCTCGGATGAGGGGCGCCATATCCAAAAGCGGGGGTAATTCCTCGCTGGCCGGTGAGTCAGTATAAATCAT